>DXYE01000210.1 GCA_019415985.1 Clostridiales bacterium | reverse complement strand
AATGCTCATGTACAGTAAAGAAGCAAACAACCGAAAACAAGAGATAGACCGCCAGCACCACACTATTCCGAACCAAAGAGCAAACGACAAGCACCATGGAAATGTGTATAACTTGCTATTCCGTTATGGAAAAGTCCGTTCACAGAACATGGAAAAGCTAAAGAGCAGCTTTCCCACATTCTGCAAACGGACTTTCCCACAACTCCATAAGATAGCAAGTTATGCACATTACGCACAGTGCCGACTGCTGCGGAAGCCCTCTCATTTCATTATCTATTCAAGAAAATAAATTATGAATTTTTTCTTAACACTACTGCGGTAGTGTTGACAACCGATTAAGAAAGGCGTAATGTGTAATCAAGCAGAAACTACTGCGGTCTTGTGGAAAGGAGGAAACAAATGGATATTAAACTTTTCGATTCAGAATTGAAAGTAATGTGTGTGCTTTGGAACGAGGGCGACACCACTGCAAAACACATATCCGACGTTCTGAAAAAAGAAATTGGCTGGAACATGAATACTACCTACACACTGATAAAAAGGTGTATCAAAAAAGGGGCGATTGAACGTTCCGAGCCTAATTTCATGTGCCATGCCCTTATTCCCAAAGAAGAAGTACAGGAAGCGGAAACAAAAGAATTGGTTGACAAGATTTATGACGGTTCAGTTGACAAACTGTTTGCAGCCCTGTTAGGCAGAAAAAAGCTTTCCGCTGAACAGATTCAGAAGCTCAAGCAGATTGTGGAAGATTTGGAATGAGGTGGTGTAAATGAATTTACTGCAAATGAGCTTTTCGGGGGCTGCTTTCATTACTGCGGTAGTGATTATCCGTGCGGTGGCAATCAATAAACTGCCGAAAAAGACTTTTCTTGTTTTATGGGAATTGGTGATATTAAGACTGCTTATCCCGTTTTCGATTCCGTCAATGTTTAGTGTTTATACGTTGGTAACTCATAGCATATCTTCTACAACATTGCCGGAAGCTGGAACAGATTACAACATTCCCACTATGCAAGGGCTGTTTGTTACGACACAGGGAGCAGAACAGCCGCCAGAGAATATTTTATCATCTGTTTCCATGTGGTTTATTGTATGGTGTGCAGGAATAATACTTATCGCATTGTTTTTTGTAATATCCTATTTGCGTTGTCTGATTGAATTTCGGACAGCTTTACCCGTCCACAACCATTATGTAGAAAAGTGGCTGGCGGAACGCCCATTGAAACGTCCAATTTTGGTAAAGCAATCTGATAGGATTTCCGCCCCATTAACTTATGGCATTTTCCGTCCTGTTATTTTGGTGCCGAAAAAAATGGACTGGAAAAATGAAAAACAACTGCAATATGTCCTCTCACATGAATATGTGCATATTTATCGCTATGATACTGTAACAAAGCTGATTGCGACACTTGCCCTTTGTATTCATTGGTTCAACCCCTTTGTGTGGGTGATGTATATTCTTTTTAACCGTGATATAGAACTGGCTTGTGATGAAAGCGTCATACGACAATTTGGAGAAAAATCAAAATCTGCCTATTCGCTAATGCTTATCAACATGGAAGCAACGAAAAGTGGGCTATTGCCATTTTGTAACAGCTTTAGTAAAAATGCTATCGAAGAAAGGATAACTGCTATTATGAAAACAAAAAAAACAACTATTTTTTCGCTGGTACTGGCGTGTCTGATTGTTGTCGGGGTAGCTACAGCATTTGCAACTTCCGCCCAAGCTAATAATAATCCAATTTTTGAAGAACAGGAGTACAAACCAATACATGCTTCCGAGAATGCTTCAGATTACGATACGGCGGCAGAACTGCCCGGCGGTAATATTGACTATGGGATATATGAAGAATATGGATTGATTTATGATAAGAATAGCAAGTGCTACACTTACAAGGGAAATGTTGTCCGATTTTTTAATGACCCAGTGGGCGGCGCAAGTTTTACCAATTTCTTTACGGGAACAGTGGATATTGAAGCGGAACGGGATACAAACGATAAACTTATTGGTATTCGGGAATGCACAAAAGAAGTTTATGACAGGCATACAGAAAAGTATGAAAATTCAGGACTTAAATCAATGCCCGCTGGCACTTCTACAGAAAATGGAGATATGATTAGAAATCATGAATCTTACAGCATGGAATCTGGAGATAAGACAGAAAACATGAATACGCTCCAAGATTATGAATCCTATGGCATAGTTTATCACCCAAAAGATGGGTATTGGTACTACAACGACCAGATAATTGGTATATTCATTGATACTAAAAAACCCATCATCTATTTTAATAACAGTGGCAGTATATATCTTTCCATTGCTGAAAATAGTGAAAATGGAGTTATGGAGATTAAGGAAATTTCCGAAGCGGAAGCACAAAAACTTTTACGGGATAATAATTCGGGCAATTCTGCTTCATTCACAGTAGAAACCTTGAAATAACAAGTGTCTTATAAACCATACACCGTATTATGTGGGAGAAAGGGGGAACTATTTATGCCTTGCACAGAAGCATATAAGGAGCATATCGAGTACACCTTTAATGCCTTTTGCAGAGTTGTCATACACTATGCAGCAATCAACGCATGGCGTGACAGGGATAAACGGCGGCAAAGGGAAATATCCTTTGAATATCTCACAGAAGAAAAGTTTTATCCATTTTGTACGTCAGACACATATTTCATAGACCCTTACAAGCAATACCCTGTTACGATATGCGGTCAGAGGGTTATCCTCACAAATGGAAATCTTGCCGAAGCCCTGTCCTCTCTGCCAGAGAAAAAGAGGGAAATCATTTACCTTTATTTTTTCGGGCGTTACACACAGCAGGAAATCGGGGAACTGTACGGACGCTGCCGGAGTACGGCGTGGCATCACATACACAGTGCCTTGCAAATGCTGCATGAAGAAATGGAGGTGCTTTTCCATGAGGAATCCTAAACTTGTACCGTATGAAACCATTGTCCGGGCGACCAGCGGAGAGCCGGAAGCCATTGACGAGGTTTTGCGGCATTACAGCAAGCGAATCCGGCTTGCTTCCCTTGAAAACGGACAGGTCAACAAGGACACAGAGGACAACATTAAACGGCGGCTTATCGCTGCCCTGTTCCAGTTCCGCTTTGACGGACAGCCTACCTAACAGGAGGTGAGATTTGTCGCAAAAATAGTCATGCTTATATTTAACGACACAGAAGAAAAAGCGGTTGAGAAAGCCATAGCCGCCCTTGCTGATATGATACCGCTGGAAGCCATGCAGCCGCCCCACTCCCCCGTACTTACTTTTCCGGGATTGGAAATAAAATTGCACCAACGCCGGGTATTAAAAAACGGCACAGACATTCCCCTCACACGTTTAGAGTACGGCGCACTCTGCTGCCTTGCCACCAGTCCGGGGAGGGTATTCACAAAGGCGCAAATCTTTGAAGCCGTGTGGAGCCTGGAAAGCGAAAGCTGCCAGTCAAACGTGGCAAATGTGATATGCAATCTACGGAAAAAGATAGAGTCGGACAGCGGCAAGCCCACTTACATAAAGACCGTTTTAGGCGTGGGCTACAAGTTTGCTTCCGGGGAATGATAACAGAATAACCGCCGCCCATCAGCGGCAGCCAAAGACAGGAAATCGAAATCTATTACTCTTTTGTCGGCAAGGTAGAGCTGCCCGACTAAAGCCC
>DXYE01000021.1:6263-31031 GCA_019415985.1 Clostridiales bacterium | reverse complement strand
TGATCACAGTGTCGACAGTGCAAACTACACGGAAGCCCCTTCGGATACGATAAAACAGGCAGAAGCTAAGGTAACTTGTCATCTTGATGATGCGCTTGAGAAAAACAAAGCCGATTTTTCCCGCATAGAATCCATTGTGATTGATAAAGGCGGAAGAGAAATGCTGTTTTGGGCGGATCAAAAGCTTGACGGCATCAAGCTTAGCGCGGTTTCCTATGAAGATTCATCGGATTCCTATATTGAAAACAACGTTCTGTTTGAATCGGATGCACTGGACACCGGCGAAGCTTTAAGTATTACAGCTTACCTTCCGGATGTAATGTCCAATTTACGCGTCTCTTTTTCCTTTTCAGGTAAGCAGTATGCCTACCTGTTGGCAGACAGCGGGAAGGACGGCTCGCTGCTCCTTCTTCCTGACGAAAATTGACACGCTGATGCGCCGTTCTGATCTTTAAGATCTGACGGAGAGGAGGTTTATGCGCGAAAATAGCGCGGAGTTTTCCTTCGGTTGATAATCATACCTGTAAATCATACACCGCGGTACAGGCGGAAATCGGACAAAGTTCGGTCTCCGCCTGTACTCCTGCAGTTTTCTTTTGTTTCTACAAAATGGGTTAAAATGTGACAAAACAAGAACCGCCTTTCTCAGTACTTAAATGCCATTCAGGAGGCCTACGTGTGCCTGTTCGAAGTACAGAAAGATTATTTTGGGAATCTCCTCCAAACTGAATTCCTTATAATAAACGACGGAAAACCGCAGAGTAAAATCTCAGAGCCATTTCCTCATATTGTTTTTTTGGACAACATATGTTATAATGAGCGCAGCAAATTTAAACCCAATTTCCCTTCTGTCATTGATCCGTAAATTGGGTTATAACGAGCGTAGCGAGTTCAAGTACCATTTACTATGTGTAACGGATTTGAAAATAGCGCTGTAATGAGCGCGGCGAATTCAAGCATTATTTTGCTTGTTGTGCGACGATGCTTGCTGCCGCGGGTAAAAGAAAAGTGCAATGCAGAATTTTTCGTCCTTTCGACGAAGTATTGTCTTTTATATCTTTGTTTTTTCGATTCTGTATAAAATCAGTATTGCTTGTTTTACATAAAACAAATCAGCCCGCACAGCGTTTAGCGCATTGCGGTCAACGAAAGGAAATCACTATGATCATTTGGGAATTGCTGAAAGCGTTTTTTTTAGGCATTGTTGAGGGAATAACCGAATGGCTCCCTGTCAGCAGCACGGGTCATATGCTGCTCGTCGACGAGTTCATTCATCTAAATATGAGCGATGCCTTTAAAAATATGTTTTTTATCCTCATTCAGCTCGGCGCGATCCTTGCTGTCGTTGTGATCTTCTGGAAAAAAATGTTTCCCTTTCAGTTCAGTGATAAAAAGCAGCCTGTTATCAAAAAGGATATCTTTTCTTTGTGGTTTAAGGTTGTGGTTGCCTGCATTCCCGGCGCCGTTGTCACACTGCTTTTTGACGATTACATTGAGGCGCATCTGCACACGCCGGTTGTCATCGCAGCCGCCCTCATTCTATACGGTATTGCATTCATTTTCATCGAATCATGGAACAAAAAGCGAAGCCCTCTCGTCCCTCAATTAAAGGATATTACATACAAGACGGCTTTGATTATCGGGTTGTTTCAAGTTCTGTCCATTATTCCCGGGACCTCGCGTTCGGGCGCTACAATCGTGGGTGCGCTGTTGATCGGAGTTTCAAGGGTTGCAGCCGCAGAATTCACTTTTTTTCTGGCGGTTCCTGTCATGTTCGGGCTTTCGTTTGTCAAGCTTTGGGACTTCGGCTTCACCGCTTTCAGCGGCGCAGAAATCGCCGTTCTTCTGACAGGAATGGTAACTGCTTTCTTTGTTTCCGTGATCGCCATACGTTTTTTAATGGATTATGTGAAAAAACATGATTTCAAGGTTTTTGGCTGGTATCGGATTGCCCTCGGTATCCTGGTTCTGATATATTTCAGCGTTTCTGCATTTTGATGCTCTCTGACTATCCCCCCGCAAGCGCAATTGCCCTTGATCTCTGCAGGCAGCCCTATATATCAAAAAGTGTTTTTGTTCTCTATTGATGATTTTAAAAAATAACAGGTGCAGACCGTTTTAAACGGTCTGCACCTGTTTTATTTATGCATCCTTGGACTGTTTTTTCGTCAATAATCCACCCATAAAGCTTTCCTCCAAAACCGAATTGTCAGCACAGGTTACAAATACTCGAAACCCCTGTCTTATAAATTCCAGCATCATCTCGTACCGAGGCTTTACCCACAGCGAAAATACCGCGCTCATTCAGAAATCTCGGCAATTTTTCTCTTTTTGTCTACGCAACTCCTCAAGATACAGGTCAACGAATATTACAAATTGAATGTTTTGTTAGCGATATCGGTTCATCTGTTCACGCATCCTGCTTCTATAATCGGTTTCCGTCTCCTCCGTCTGAAAATAAAAGATATTGAGCGAGACGCCGAGGGTCATCGCCTGTCTTTTCAGCAGGTATATTCCTATTTCATGCATCGCGAGCCTCATGCTGTCCGCTTGGATTACGGTTAAAAGCAACACCACCTCAAACGATTCCGACTGAATCATTTTGTATAAGGCCGAAGAGCGTCTTTACCGCTCTCCATTTTATACGCTGTGTTCATGCTTGAGATCATATCTGTCTTTCTTTTCATCCTATACCAATCGTCTAAAGAGCGTCAGAGCATGAAAAAAAGACGGGCTTTACTGAAAAGTAAAGCCCGTTCCCTTTTCGGTTTATTATAGTTTGATAATCTGTTCTGCGTAGGGCATATTCTTCCGGAAATTCGGCATTTCCATCACTCTGCCGTTGTTGGTAATAGAAAGTTCGCTCAGCAGGCCGACTGCCGTCCATTCACATGCCTTATAGACGTCAAGCTCCGGCTGCGTATTGGTGTTGATGGCGTTGATAAAATCCTCAACAATAAAGAAATCTCCGCCGCCGTGTCCCGCACCTTTCTCAGACTCGGAAGCCACTTTGTATCTTTCAGGCAGATATTCGTTGAAATCGGAGAGCGGTCTCCATTCGGTATAGCCTGTAGGGTTATCGTCTGTTGCAACTGCAATCTTTGCAACATCCCCGAGGCCGCGCGGCGCCTCATATGCTCCCTTTGTTCCCTGGAGCTGATAATATGTCATACAGTGCGGTCGGTTCGACATACAGTCCACGCGAATCTTGACCAATTTACCGCTTTCGAGCTGACACAGCGTCTGTGAAAGATCATCCTGACGCAAACCGACTCCGTTATGACAGCCGGGGCCAAAAGAAGCAATCGATTTTACACGGTCGTCATCGAACCACAGCATGACCGGACCGAGGCTGTGTGTGGGGTAGAAACTTCCTCTCTTGCCGAACTGCCAGTAATGACGCCAAGAAACCTTACCATTTCCATACTGACGCAGATCCTTGCAATCGTGTGTGTATTCACCCTCACCGTAATAAATATCGCCAAAGAAGCCTTTTCTCTTAAGGTTTCTGACAAGCTGAATATCCGGCATATAACAATAATTTTCAGCATACATGTAAATTTTTCCGGATTTTTCAACATTTTCAATGAGCCACCAGAGTTCGTCCATTGTGACACCAGCGGTAACTTCGCTCATAACATGCTTACCGGCTCTCAGTGCTGCAATAGCCTGCGGAACATGACACTGCATCGGTGTCGCGATAATAACAGCGTCGATATCGCTTTCCAGCATATCTTCAAATACACGGAACACCTGCTTGTCTGTCAGACCAAGCTCTTTTTTTCCACGCTCCAGCGTTCCCGCGTCTAAATCGCACAGACCGGTAATCTGAACATCGTCGCGCGCTTTCAGTCCCATGACTGTTGAAAATCCTCTTGCACCTACAATACCAATTTTTACCATGTATTTCTCCATTTCTCCGGCGATTTTCCGTAAACTCATATGTTCAGAGACGTTTTCACGCTTTGCATTCGCCGGTACACAGCGCCGTCCCCGGAATCCTTCACGGAAAAGAGTCCCCCTGCTCGGTTGGCATACGTCTTGCCGCCATTTTTTAGCACGGTTGGGATACAATGGTTATATCATAACATGATTTATCCAAATATGATATCCGCAATAATCCTAATTTTAGTATATTTTTTTTTATTTTTTTATGGATTGTGCCTATGTTTATTTTTTGATCCTATGTATTTTAACACCCCTGATTTTCGTCTCGGTAAAAAATCCGCTGTACGAAGGATAAAAGGAATCTTATTTATTCAACATGGACACCTCAAGCTTGCTTCTACCTCATCTTTAAAAACAGAGCCGCGCTGTTGCACAAATATAATTTTTATTACAATCGGAACAGTGCCAATACTTCCTCATCTTATACACATTTGACAGCAATAAAAGGTATCTCCATTTCGTCTGCAGTCATACCGGCATGGCTTGCTCTCATAGTACCTCCTAAAGCCAGCGGATTCATGTCTATGCTGACATGGCCCACAGCAACAGCAAGATAATCCCCAAGAAAACCGGCAGTGCGGGGATGGGGGATTCCGCCTCCGAACAGCTTCAAGGATAATACCTCTTCCTTTGTGAAAAGCTGATAGGCATCGTCGAAATGCTGATGAAATTCGGATTCAAACTTTCCTCTCCTACCGTCTTTGATAAAAAAGGACAGCGCTCTTGTTTCAATCGACGGAGCGCGTTCGATACACTCGGTAATTTGCGGATAGTCTGAAAAATATCTCCATTCTGTATCAATCAGTCCGTGGTCAGCCGTCACAATCACCAGCGTATCCGAAAGTGTACCGCACATTTTTTCAACCAGTTCATTGATTTGGCGGACATCAGAGGCAACATGGGTATGCTGTGTACCGAATTCGTGCATATCGTAATCCGGTTGGTTCCAGTAGGTATAGATATACTTTCGTCCTTCTCTGTCGCACAGATCTGTGACAGTACGGCATATTTCCCCAACGCTCCAACTGTGAGAGGATGTAAACGGCGAAAGATAAAAGGCCTCCGCATGACCCGTTCCGTTGATCTTTTCACAAACGTTCCGATACGGCAAATAACGTCTCGCGACGTGATAGTTCGCGGCAGGCTCACAGTCCGTTCCGCTGAATGTGTTCGGAAAGATATTGACATTTGAACCGATTTCGTCAAAATACAGACTCCAGCCGAGCCAACCGTGCTCAATCGGAGAAAGTCCGGTTTCTATCGTAAGCGTTGCGGCGGTTATCGTCGACGGAAAACCGACGAAAGCGTCGACTTTAAATGGGTTCTGAGGAACGCGTTTGCATCAGATGCTTCCTGAGTACAGAGATGCCCATGCCGTCAAATAACATGACGACCACATTTTTATAATTTTTTTCAAGATCACTGTCCATCTCCGGAAGCGTGGCATGTGCCGCACCGACGCCGAAATGTCCGAGTATGGAGGAAGCAAGGGAAAGCAGACTGCGTGAATAATCAGGAAATTTCATTTTCTTTCTCCTTATCAAGTATTCTGCCTCTCTAACTCGCACCGTTTTTTAGATATTCTATCATTTTTTTTGGCAGTTCTTCCAAAGAACAGTCGAGTGTGATTTCAGAGCCGCGTATGCCGATGGCATCCAATGTATGAGCATCGGAGTCGACCAGAAACGCGCCGCGGGGAACTGCCCCTGAGGTCATCAACGCTTCTCTGCGGCGGATATCGCTGAACTCATACGACATATATCCGGACTCCGGAGCGATAGCGCCCAGCGTGGAAACGGCGCTGTTGGCCTCTTTATCCACATGAGCCGGGACGGCCACACCACCGAAGGATTCCGCTAAAGACGCCGCACTGTCAAAGGAGATCTCCGAAGCATTGATCAGCAAATAATCCACCTCTCCGCGGATCTGATCGTCCTCATCTACAACATATTGACCGCCGAAAATATCTTTACGGTTTTTTACCCGGATAATTCTCTGCTCTACATAATCGCTGCAGGCCTCTGCCTGCGCTGCCGTTTCAAACAGACAGAGCACATGGATATCCTCGGATGTCGTAAGCTCCAAGCCGCAGAGCGAGGCAAGGCCGTATGCACGAGCCGCCCGCTCAAAGGCCGCACAGTTCCGCGCGCTGTTATGATCTGTGAGCGCGGCAAGTTCCAGACCGTTCAGCTTTGCAAAGCCGGCTATGGAAGCGGGCGTCATGTCATCCGCACCGCAAGGTGAAAGACAGGAATGTATATGCAAATCGTATCGGTATTTCAAAGCTAAGCCTCCGGCGCCTGCTGCGGGTCCGAAAGGCACCCGCCTTGATCGGCGCAATCGATCGTACACTGTTTTATACAAGGATTTATATGCACGGCATAACGTTACATCACCGTAAAGCCGCAACGGGCCGTGCACCGCAGATTTCGGCCGACTGAGCTACGCTCTGTCTTAACCGAAACTGCCGGGATTTTCATCGTATAATGGCTCGGCATAACGTGTTGCATCGCCACAAAGCCTCCACAGGCCGTGCACCTGCCGCGGACCGGCTTTTGGATATCGAAATCCAGCTAACACCTCTCGAACGAAAAGTAAGCGGGATGCTAGCTCTCCCTTACCCTGCCGTCAGGCCCCTCTGTCATTCATTTCCATGCAAATAAGAAGTCGTCTGCATTCCGGTACGATTCAATGGGCAACAAGTATCTTATGCCGCAGCACGTATTCCTATCAAGTAAAGCGGGCTTTTAGACGCGTATGGCTGATCCGATAAATACTTTATTACATTTAAAGGCGGTGAAATGGGCCGTGCAAAGCTCCGTTCGATCTAAGCGGCGTCTCCGATGCGTTTCTGCACAGCAACCGCGTGGCTCGATTGTTCCCGCCTTTTCATACATCTGCACAAGATAACAGCACACCGACTTCTCCGGCGAACCGACTAAAAACACTCGCCGCACACCTCTTCAAGACAATACTTTGACCTGACAAACGGTTCTCTGTTTAGCCAGCGGCCATTAGTAAAATCCGGGACCGGAACCGGCATGCTGCCCATGGCGACAGACTGCTCTGATAAAACAGAGACAGCCATCCAGGATGCCATATCGTATGCATCGATCGGCACCGCAGTCCGAGCCTTGACCGCCTCGACAAATGCCCGCATGACCAAGTAATCGATTCCATCGTGGCCGCCCACCACATGATCCCGATATTCTCTCCACAGGGGATGCATATAATCGTCGTAATACGCCTCAAGGTCGCGGAATTCGTGGCCTTCTCCGTCCCCTGCCAAGGCGTTGTCCAACAGTACGCCGTGCTTGTCCTCCAACCAGATTCCCCTCGTTCCTTGTACGCGGCCGCCTCTGGAATACGGCCTGGGCAACGTGGTATCATGTGTAAGCAGAATGGTTTCACCGTGGGCGCATTTGATAGATGTGGTTACAATATCCCCCATAGCAAAAGGATACGACGCGTTCTCATGTTCACTTCCCCGGCGCGTACGGATCCATTCATTGACGCCGCCTGAGCGCGAAGCCATAGAGGTCAGCGTAAGCATCCGATTCCCCCGGTTGATGTTCAAATATTTTGATATCGGTCCCAGCTCATGCGTCGGATAAACCTCCGCATTTCGATGCATATAGTTGTGTAGACGATAGTGACGCATTTCTTTTCCCGTCGCAACCTCCTCCCGCAGATCGTGCTGATATCCGCCCTCACAGTGGACAAGCTCGCCGAACAGTCCCTGCTTTACCATGTTGAGTACAGTCATTTCTTCCAGACCGTAACAGCAATTTTCCAGCAGCATAACCGGTACGCCGGTTTTTTCATATGTACGCACGAGTTCAAAGCACTGATCTATGGAGTAAGCGCCACCTACCTCTGATGCCGCATATTTGCCCGCCTGCATGGCGTCTATGCAGATATCTATATGCGCTTCCCAGGATGATGGCGTTATCACCGCGTCCAGTTCCGGCAGAAGAAGCAGACGCCGATAGTCCGACGCCATTTCCGGCGCATAACCTCTTTTATCTACGATCATCTGTCGCGCGCGCAGCATCCGATCTTCATATAGATCGCTGATACCGCATATGCGGACATCCGGCATTGTATCCAATATCAAATCCAACAGCGCTGTTCCGCGCATACCTAAACCTATTATCGCAACATTAATCTGATCCATGCTTATTTTGTCCTTTCAGCTACCGCGGCGGGCCAAGAACCCCTCTGACCCGTCCTCATGGCTTTACTGCTGTCTTTTGCGGCAGTTCTGCAGCCTATTCAGCATATTGTAACATAGAACCTCAGTATTGTAAAGACCAAAGACCTATTTCATCGTCTTACTTTATTATCGGTTCATTGTAAAATGAAATAGGACAAATAGAAAGAGCCATAGCAACGAGGTATCATTGAAGTCACCACAACACAAAAAACCACGGAGGACTGCTATGACTCAAGGACAGTATACCACAAGGGAAAAGAAATTCCAACATTTGACGAGAGAAAAAAGAGCACAAATTGAAATATTGCTTCGGCAAGGGATGGCAAAAGTCCAAATAGCACGGGCGGTAGGGATATCACGTTCAACCTTGTATAATGAGCTGAACCGCGGAACAGTCGAGCAAACAGACACAAATCTGAAGAAATATCAACGGTATTTTTGGGACGTAGGACAGCGGGTTTATGAGGAAAACAGAAAAAACAGCCGTCCGCCGATGAAGCTCATGGAAGCATATGACTTCGTTCGTTATGCAGAAAAGCAAATTTTTGAAAACAAGCTGTCACCGGACGCGGTCTGCGGAGAGGCAAAGCTGAACGGAAGATTTAAGAAAACCGTAAGCACAAAGACTCTCTACAGCTATATCGACAAACGTATGCTGAAGGTCAGGAACATAGATTTACCGTTGAAGGTGAAGAGAAAAAGCCGTACAGACAAATACAGTCAAAACAAGCGGCTTTTGGGCATGAGCATAGAAGAAAGATCCGATGAAGTGAATAGCCGCACCTCGTTCGGTCACTGGGAGATCGATACCATTGTGGGCAAAAAGGAATCATCACCGGTATTGCTCGCGCTTGACGAAAGATTGACCCGTAAACGACATCTTGTAAAAATACCGTCTCGAAGCAGTGAAGCTGTTCGGCTCGGACTGGAGAAGATTGCTGAGCTCTACGGAGAGAGTTATGAAACCGTTTTTAGGTCTGTTACAAGCGATAACGGAAGTGAATTTGTTGATTTGGGCAGCTACCTGCCCAAATCAACAAAGTGTATTATGCTCATCCGTATTCATCCTATGAAAGAGGTACAAATGAAAAGCACAACTCTCTTGTTCGCCGCTTCTTCCCGAAAGGAATGTCTTTTGATTGCGTTTCCGATGAACTGGTCGCTTTTGTCGAACATTGGATCAACAATTTGCCTCGTAAAATCTTCAATTACCGTTGCTCTGATTTTATCTTTCGTAATCTCCTATTTGATTTTGCAATTTAGATTACTTTATTATCTCTTTTAATTCAACCTATCTCTCAAGCCGGCGGCAACAGCAGGGCCATATTCTATCGGTTTATGCAGATTGCAATTATGCTTTCGCTAGTACTGAAAGTCATTTGAATATATGCAGATACCGATATCCGGAAACGGTTCTGCAAAGCGGACATCTCGTGGATATCCCACAAAAGACATGCTCCCCTCACGTAAAACGAAAGCCGCAAAATTTTTACTTCCCTTAATAAATGATCTGGATAGCGGACATACTAACATTAAGAAAAACATGTAGGGAAAGGAAAGCGGAATGCGTCGGTGCCGAATATGAATTGGAACAGCATAAAAAGCAAATGGAAAAGATTTTTGCCAGCATTGATCAGTTATATAGCCTGCCTGCTGGTGATGGGTATCATTATGCTGGGATACAGAACGGTTTATAACTGGGCGTCCACCCCCCATACCGATCTTTCACAAAGCGATCCGGGCATACAGAGCGG
Source organism: Clostridiales bacterium (assembly GCA_019415985.1). Lineage (GTDB taxonomy): Bacteria > Bacillota > Clostridia > Oscillospirales > CAG-272 > CAKTAA01. The sequence goes on along the minus strand of DXYE01000021.1, from coordinate 21,113 downwards.
TGCTGACGAAAAGATTATCGGTCTACCCGCGGCTGCACTGTCTCGCGACACCGTTATAGCCGTACAGGAAAGACTTTTCGCGCTCGGTTTTCTGGCATCGGAGCCGGACGGTATATACAGCGTAGAGACCGCCAAAGCGGTACGCGCCTTTCAAAAATCTATCGGTATGACCGCAGACGGAGTCTGCCATATTCATACACTCGAAGCCCTCGGCTTGACCATACCAGATACTTCCCCGCCATAAACATATCGATTCAAAGGCGCTGCAACGACTGGCGACAGACCGCATCCTTCTTTGAATTACAGAAGGTGTATCGCAAAAAGCAAAGCGGTTTATGCGGGCATTCCGTATTTTGATGTAATTACCTTTCGTAGATATTTCAACCGATTTTCAGAGAAAATCGGTTTTTATCTTTTTTAGGAGATTTAAGGACCTTTTCAGACAAAATCAGCAAAGCAGAAAGGATTCAGCCATGAACGACAGTGAGATCGTGGATCTGTATCTAAACCGCGATGAAGATGCGATCGAGCAGAGCAAGATGAAATATCACGCGAAACTGAGAACCATTGCACAATATTTTAGCAAGTGATCCGGATACGGAGAAAACCTTGAACGATACTTATTTTTCAGCATGGAACACGATACCTCCTCACGAGCCGCGAACCTATTTGTTTCCGTATCTGGCCCGCATCACCCGATGTCTCTCTATTGACCTCTCTAAAAAAGGATGGCGTTCTCATCAGTGCCGACGGGTCCCTGTATATCGGTATGACCAAGATCTCTTACGAAACCATAAGCTTACGAAACTTGATAAACTCCAAAAATCCCGGCTGCTTAGGCAATGGGAACATTTCGCGCTTTGTAATCGGACGAGGAATAATAGAATTGCATGGGCCAAACGCGGAGGAAAGCTCGGGGAACACTCTACTGGAAAATTCGGCATACCGGATAACGGCCCTATCCGCCTATGGACACAAAGTCTCCCTGTCCGAGCCAATCAAATGCTTCTCCCTGCTGTTTTTTGAAGCCGACGTACATTTTGTGTATCGCTTTCCTGCCGGAGTCGACAGATATATTACATGGATCTTCACGCCCGGCGGAACCTATGAGCGTGACGAAAGGAGATTTTCGCGCGGATACCTTGATGATCCTAACGAAAACGAATCAGACTACGTCTGCTCCGTTATTGACTATTAGCCAAATTTTGACGGCACGCTCGGATACAAACGGACGGTAGAAAAATTTCGATACCTGTTGGACGTTTACCAGCTTCTGGAACGTTGCATCGGACCGGACGAATTCTATTATGAAGCAGGAACTGTGTCATTTCATCAAGGCAAACCTGTCTACACAGCGCAAAAAAACTATTCTGTTTCCGATAGCTATTCCTTGGAAGAAATTTTTTCACACTGGAAGGACGACAATTCAGACAGAAACATAAAACCCTTGACGAGCTTTTCACATCGAGCGCAGCAAAGTATGAAAGCGTTCAATAAAAGCAGGTAATTAAGAAGTATTGGCAACGCCTCGGGGCTTTACAGCAACACAAGAAGAGGCAGCAATCAAAAGGCTGCCTCTTTATCATATATTTCTCTTTTTTACGAAACCTCATCACCGCGACCCCTTCGCAGCGCCGCTGCTTTTTATATGGAAATGATAAAACGAGCGGCGCGGAAACTCTTGCTTTTCAAAAAGCATCTGCTTTCCAGCATGCTATTCCATCTTTTCCAAAAAAAGCGTCGCCTCCATGTCTGCTGTATGAAGTGCAAAAGCGAGCGGAAATTTTTCATATGCGTCGCTGACAAGACGTATCTCGTCCGAGACTGAATAGCCCATATGAAAGCGGATGGCAAAAGCTTCCTCACGCGTCAGCTTCATGAAACCGGTTGTGATATAAACACTCTTTTCCCCGTGACCGTACGGAAGCTGATCGTCGTATTCATAGCATGGTACTTTTTTCCAAACGCCGTTATCATCCTTCACATTGCGAAACCCGGGCTTATAGCAGTTGATTTTGCAGACATCATGCAGCAGAGAAACTATGGTAAGCGTTTCCGGTGAACAGGTGAGTCCGTATACCGACGATACCTGTGTCCTAGCCATATAATCCTTCAGACAATCATACACGTTCAGCGAATGACGGACGAGGCCGCCCTCAAAGGCGCCGTGAAACCTGGTGCTTGCAGGCGCTCTGAAAAAGTCGCTTTGGGAAGATTGCAGATATTCCAGCAGGCGGTCAGCTCCCTCGCGCTGTACATTTGTATCGAAAAGCTGCAGAAAGCGTTCCTTATCGTTCATCTTTATGTCCCTCTTTCTTTAGAAATTATACCTTTGCTAAAAAACCGCTCTACCCCCTACGGTACGAACTTGCGCTACAGAGCGCCGGTAACTTTTCTATGCATCTATACCTCTGTGGCGTCGGAGCATCCGGCGAAAGGATCTCTCTCTGGAGTACAGGCCTTTTGAAAGCAAGGTATGTCTGATGCCCACCCCCGTACCCTGTGCGCGTTTATCGGAATACGAAAATCTTTAATACAGCCTCCCCGTACCGTAAATCTGCCGGGCGCCGAGAGGCATATACATTCCTCACGGCGTCCGGCATTCCTTATATTAGTCCTTTATCTCAGTGCTTATGAGATGCCGTCTCAAAATCCGATTTACCAGCCGAATGCGGAACACTGCACGGATATTTGCCCGAGAAGCATGCATCACAGAAAGAAAGCCTTGCGTCCTTTGCAATCTCATGTATTCGATTAAGCGGGATAAATCCAAGTGAGTCTGCGCCAAGCTTTTCACACAGCGCCTCGCAGGAATAGTGATTGCTGACCAGCTTCTCCGGGTCCGAGATATCTGTTCCGTAATAACAGGCATGTAGAAATTCCGGCGCACTGATTCTCACATGAACCTCTAAAGCACCGGCGCGCTTAAGCAAGGTAACGATCTGCGTTATAGTGGTGCCACGCACAATGGAATCATCTACCATGATGATTCGCTTACCTCTGACATTGTCGGCATAGGCATTAAGCTTTATGGTAACGCTCTCGGTCCGTGCTTTTGCATCCGGCAGAATAAAAGTTCGACCGATGTATCGGTTTTTAATCAACCCCTGACCGTACGGTATGCCCGATTGCTCGGCATATCCGATAGCGGCAATATTTCCGGAATCCGGAACGCCGATGACCATATCGGCATCTACCGGGTGCTCCTCTGCAAGAATACGTCCGGCAGCCAAGCGCGCCTGGTATACACTCTGACCGTCAATGGTGCTGTCCGGTCGTGCAAAATAGATATATTCGAAGATGCACAGCGCAGTACTCTTTGCAGCCGGCTGATACAGCGAATACATTTTCCCGTGCTCTGCTACAACAATTTCTCCCGGCTCTACATCCCGTACGAACTCGGCGCCGATCGCATCAAGCGCACAGGTCTCGGAAGAGAACAGAATATCGCCGTTCTTTTTTCCGATGCACAGCGGACGCATGCCGCGCGGGTCACGCACCGCTATCAATTTCTGCGGACTCATAATAACCAGCGAAAAGGCCCCCTCTAGAAGACCTGCCACGCGCAGCACCGCCTCCTCGATGCTCTTGCATTGAATTCGTTCCCGGGCGAGCAGATAAGCGATTACCTCAGTGTCGCTTGACGAGGTCCATACCGCGCCGGTATATTCCAACTGCCTGCGCAGCTCCCTTGCGTTCGAAATGTTGCCGTTGTGCGCAATGGTCAGCGTTCCCTTCACATACCGAATCGACAGCGGCTGCACATTATCCCGACTGTTGCTCCCCGTTGTCGAATATCTTACATGGCCGACCGCCATGTTGCCGGGCATACCATCCAGAATTTTATGTGTAAAAACATCGCCTACAAGTCCGACATCCCGATGCGTGGCGGTCTTCGGTTCGTCCGAAAGGGTATCGTTGACCGCGATGCCGCAGCTTTCCTGACCGCGGTGCTGCAAGGCATACAGCCCGTAATATACGGATTTTGCTACATCCCGTCTCTCCTCTGAATAGATGCCGAACACACCGCACTCCTCATGACATTTTTCCGAATCCGTTAATTGGTAGCTGCTCATAAATCGCTCTGTTTTTTCTCCGGTTCCGCTAGGATTCCGTTGAAAACATTCCTTTCCCTTAAAATTTCAGATAAGAAATCAGGCTCCGCTACAACACTAAAACAGGAAAGACTGCGGGCTCTCTATCCCACAGTCTTCGAGCCTTTACAGTCGACAGCCTTTTTTTACATATTTTGATGAATTTCATATATAGTATATAACTTTTTTCATCTTTTGTCAACCGTTCGCCATCAAATTTCGCGCCCCTCTGAAGTCAGACAAAGACCTTACGGCACGGCGCATGTTCAGATGAATCCGGCTTCACGCTATACGATGGATGCTTCAAACGATTCCAGCGGCAGAACCGATAAATCATAAATATCCTTAAATATAACGTGCTTTTCGAGTATAAAAGCAACATTCGGTTCAATGTGCAGATTGGATACTGGCAGATAAAAGTTCGTTGCTTGCTGCGAAAGACTGTGCTTTTTTTCCAAATAATAACTCGAGTCCTCCGATTTCAACACCTTTCGCACAAAAGAACCGAACCCTTCAGGAGTTCGGTTCTGTATAGGTATATTTTTCCAGCCGCCCCGCCCCCAAATGCCTTATGTCTCGACTGTTTATTTCTGAAAGCATCATAGGTGTAAATTTGGCAAACCAAGGGCAATCCGAGCGACCCGCTAAAGAGCGGAACGCCTCCGGGCGGTTAAATATCGTCTTCTCCTTTTGTCCTCGCCAAAAGCAGCAAACAGCATTAGCCAAATTTTTCAAACCATGCTTTCCCATAGATTTATTTCAAATTCTCGCGCCACCGCTTGGATTCACGAGCATATATATAGCTACTGTTGCCTGCACTGAGAGTGAGAGACTGCTCTATTTGGTTTTTCGGGAGAGGAGACTGACCAGCGCATAACCGGCGCAAAGCATAAAAAAGCACAAAATAAGCTCAGCTACTCCCCCCGGAAGGCCAGGATATATTTCCGCAACAGATGCGATAATAAATCCGAGGATGATTAAATAGGTAGGCTGCGGATGACTGGACATGGCGCGGTCCAGCAGCTTTGTGGTCAGAATGATACCGAGGATCAGACCGACTCCCAAGGGAATCAGAAAAGGCAGATACAGCTTGCTTATTGCCCGCATCGTTTCATCATATAGGCCCATGAGAAGAAGAAGATAAGATACACTGATGCCTGGTAAAACAAGCGCTGCTGCTGCCACAAAGCCGGTCAGGGCCAGCAGAAGAATACTGAGGAGTCCCGCCTCCATTTCTGTCTGTACACCGCCGGTAGGTAAAAAGGGAATCAGCAGTACAATCAACAGACCAATCGCAGTGTAAAGCGGAACCTTCCATGTGAATTTCTTAATCTTCGCCTGCCTGAGAATCAGCGGGACGCCCCCTGCCACAGCGCCCATGAAAAAATACAGCATCGGCATCGGATATGTCTCCAGCAGATGCAGAATCGGTTTGGAAATCAGAAGCATGCCTGCTCCACCGCCGATGGCAAACAGAAAGAGAAAGAAAAAATTTTCTCTCTTATTTTTAAAAAAGGAGCTAACTGCCGAAACCAATCTCTGGTAGATTCCGAGAATCATCGCCATGGAACCGCCGCTCACCCCAGGTACCAGCATAGTACCTCCTATAATAAAACCCTTCAGGAATGTCATCAGTTTATCTATCATCATTATTTTCCTTTTCCCAATACTGCCGTTTTTTTATCCGTTCTCTTTTGCCGAATACGTTCAGCCACAAGCTGTCTGCACAGGCTGTAAAGAACAGAACATACCGGAACGCTCAACAGCATTCCGAGAATACCAAATAGACTGCCGCCGATTGTAACGGCCGTCAATACCCAAATACCCGGAAGACCCACGGATTTACCAACGACCTTCGGATAAATAATATCGCCCTCCAACTGCTGCAGTACGATGATAAATACAATAAACCACAACGCTTTCAGAGGATCCACCATAAAAATCAGAAACGCCCCAACCGCTGTACCGAAAAAGGCGCCAAAAACGGGAATCAATGCGGTAAATGCAACCAAAACCGAAATCACCGGCGCATATGGCATAGAAAAGATACACATGCCGATAAAGCACAAGGCACCGATAATCACTGCCTCAGTAAGCTGTCCGGTGATAAAATTCGTAAACGTTCGATTTGAAAGCTCGGCAAGTTCCGAAAGCCAGCAGAGCTTTTTATGCGGCACAAAAGCCTCCAGCAGCCGCTTGAACTGTCTGCTCAGGTTCTCCTTCTGATACAACAGATAAAAGGCAAAGACCAAGCCCAGTACGATATTAAAAATCCAGGTAAAAATAGATGTAGTGATATCCAGTGTCTTGTTAAAAAACGTCTCTCCCTCACGAGACAGAAAGTCGCTTATTGCCTTCACAAATTCGTCCATATCGATGGTTATTTCGGGAAGCATTATGCCCCTTTGTGCCAAACTATTTGCAAATTGTGTCCAAGAGCTCTCGAGCTGCTCCATATATTGAGGGAACATCTCTATGATATTCTCTATTGTATTTTTCAGCTCAGGCACGACCATAAAGAAAATGATAAAAATAACTCCCGACATGAGAAGCGCACTGATGACCAAACAGATCGGGCGTTTCATTCTGTTCCTGATTTTTCCTGTTTTCTTTTTTCCGATTCGGTCCCAAAGCCTTTCAATAGGCCGCAGAAGTACGTTGATGACAAAGGCAAAGCAGAATCCGAGCAGAAACGGCGAAAGAACCATAAGGACCGTACCTAAAACTGTAAGAACAGAAGGAAAGTGATAAAGAAGAAAAAATAAAACCAGGGTAAAGGTAATAATCAGCAATATTTTTTTTATATTTTCTTTTGACAAATTCAACTGTTTTCACCTCATTTGCTGCACACGAAAAACGGATCATACCTCTCCGCACCGGCAGCAGGCCGAATCCTCCGTGCGGTCCTTCTCGATTGAATCTGCGCCAAAGCTGCGCGCTTATATATGTCTCTCTGCAATGAGCCCGGCGTTATGTTTCTGCTTGAAAATACCTCCTATTACAGACCGCGCGTTTTCACTCCGGTGGTTATGAACAGGTCTCCTCGAATCTTTTAATGTTTTCCTTTTTTCCGATCACTACGACGATGTCATCCTCACAGAAACGGTAATCGGGCGAGATTTCAATATCTGTTCGATGATGGTGCTCAATGGCTATGATATTCAACCCGAAATGCCGCCGAACATTGGCCTCAAGGACGCTTTTTCCTACCAAAAAATCATTTACGCGCACCTGGGTAATTTCAATATCGTTGTCAAGTGTAATAAAATCTAAAAAATTGTGCGAAAGCAGACGTTTGGCCACCTTCAGCGCCATATCATGCTCCGGATAGACAACCTCCGCGCCGATTTTCTCCAGTACCTCTCCCTGATCTCGGCTGATGGCCTTGGCAATGACCTGAGGAACCCCCAGCCCCACAACCGTCAGTGTTGTCAGAATACTGGTGTCAATCTTTTCTCCGATACAGACAATGACCGTATCACAGTTTTGTATACCTATTTCCTCAAGCGTCTCCTTGTTCAAATCTTCTGTCACGTAAGCATGCTCCGTAAATTGCCGCAGAGCGCGGACCTTCGCCTCCGTATTGTCCACAACAATAACCTCTTCGCCGGCCTCGGCCAATGTCTGCGCAAGTGCAGAACCAAAGCGACCAAGTCCGATGACGCCATAGCTTTTCATATTTTTTACATGACGCATTACAAATCACCTTACCTTTTTTTCAAAGATATCTTTCATCTGTTTTAAAAAATTTGTCTTTCCGTGAGGGCATGCCTCCATACAAGCCGCGGGGCGCCGATTCCACAAAAGCGGTACAGGCCTCTCGGCAGATATGAGGCAATACCGACAGAGGCGAACGTTCTATCAGTGGTCAGCCCACGGGAGCCAGTTTAACAAAATCCTACTCTAACCGATTTATCCGATCGTAATAGATTCCTCCGTATACCGCACATTCGACGTCGGCCGGAATACCCACATGGACATCAGCGTCAACGCGCCCAGTCGCCCGATAAACATAATTGCAGTCAGCAGAAGCTTGCCGGCTGCACCGAGCTCCGGTGTGATGCCGGTTGAAAGTCCCACAGTGCCAAACGCGGAGGTCACCTCAAACAGATTTTGTATAAAGGAGTATTCCGGCTCAAGGACGCACATTAAAAAGGTTCCGGTACAGACAACGATAAGGGACAGGAACATAACGGTAAACGCCTTAGAAATGGTATCCGCAGGCAGCTTTCTATGAAACGCGCTGCTCTGCCTTTTCACGGCGGTATTTTTTGCCGACTGCATCAATGCAAAAAAGGTGCTGGTTTTGATACCGCCTCCTGTAGATCCCGGAGACGCACCGATGAACATCAAAAGGATCAAAACAAACAGCCCCGCATTGGTAAACCCACCAATCGGATAGGTCGAAAATCCAGCGGTTCTCGCTGATACGCTTTGAAAAAAAGCGCCGAGCCAGGAGATATCCTCCGTACATTTCAAAAGCACCGTCCCGGCAGCCAAAAGGAACAGACTGGTGCTCAATACCACCTTGGAATGCAGACTGATCTTTCTTAACGAACGATGCTTTAGGAGATCCTGAATGACCAAAAACCCGATCCCGCCGAAAAATATGAGCGCAGCGGTCGTTAAATTCAACAAAACATTACGCTGATAGGGGATCAGGTTCTGAAGACCTCCCAGAATATCGAAGCCGGCATTGTTGAACGCGGCAATCGAATGAAACAAGCTGATTTCAATTGCTTTACCGACAGGGTAGTCCTGGACAAACACGATAAAGCTCAAAGCAGCCCCGGAAAGCTCAAAGCATAGTGTCATGAGAAGAATCGCCTTCAGCAGCCTGACGATTCCTTTTGAACTCCCCATATTGAGCGCTTCACGAACCAGCAAACGCCCTTTCATGCCGACGCGCTTTCCCGCCAGCAGGATGAAGCCCACACCGACGGAGGTGACGCCGAGACCTCCTGTCTGGATCAAAAGCGCCACAACAGTTCTGCCGAAAAGGGTGAAATGATCCGCCGTGTCAATTGCGATCAGTCCGGTCACACAGACCGCGCTGGTAGAGGTGAACAAAGCGTCGACAAAGCTGACCTCTGCGCCCGGGCGGATAGAAATCGGCAGGAGCAAAAGAAACGTACCTATCAGGATAATAAAGGCAAATCCAAGGGTAATCAGGCGGCCTGGCGGCTGCTCCTTGATAATATTTTTCAGCCAACGTATGATACTCATGATCAGCAATTCTCCAAAATTCTGCAATTTTTTTATTTGCATCCTGAAAAAGGGACTTTTACACCCCCTTCAGCGGTATTTAAATCAGATAATCTTTTGATTCAAATACAAGGCCCTGACTTTTCGTATTTTAAAAAGCGGAATCTTTATACCACGACGCTCAGAGAAGTTCATGTCGCCGTACACTTCCAGATCACTGCATTGTTCTATAAATCTTTTCCCGGGTATCCATTCACACCGGCAATTGCGTATAAATTTCAGGCGCGTTATTTAAAAATAAGGTATCCCTCTTTCTTCGACATCAAAAATAATAAAAATGAAAGCACACTCTGAACCCTCTAAGAGAGTGCAGAGTATGCTTGGCTGGTTTATATAAAAGGACATCAGCCGTGTTGGCTTCAATGTCGTCCATTTGCTCGTTTCTCCTTTTAAAATACTCAGTTTGAATTGTATTATACTGCATCTCCTCCTTTTTAGCAAGTATGATTTTAAATAATTCATTTAAAATTTATAATATGTTATTATTCATCACATATTTCTCTTTACATAAACGTGAAAGCTAAGGAACCAGGAATGAAATCCTTTCATCCATTTGTGCAGAAAATGACAGGACAAGCCCAAAAACCACCCTATACGGATATATCCCTTCCGAAAAAGCGGCAAATTACCTCGAACGACGATATCATTGCTATCTGAGTGCAGCTTTTCTGCACAGCCCCTGACCCTTTTCCGCTGTTTTCCAAATATCATTGCAAAGACAAACCGTTTGTGTTATAATAATTTTAATGATCAGGGCTGAAGTATTTTGGGAACCTTAAAGGCTGATTTCATCGAGCCGAGACGGCCTATACCGTATTCCTGCGCTGAAACAATTAACGAATGAATCTATTAAGTATGCGTAAAGCGTCCCCCGCCTATGTTCAATGGGAAAGGCCTGCGGTCTCTGTGTCTTTGCCGGGCAAAGATGTGATCGCAATGCGGCGTGTCCAAATGCGGTGAAATACTGTACAGTCTTGACCGACAGATACACACCTCCCGATGTTTTTGCTCTGTCATGTTATGGAGCTGATTTGAAAAGACAAATATTGGGGTGTATAAAAAAAATAAAAACGTTATTTGAATAATTAAATTATTTCGAAAGGAATGGATATATATGGCATTAAAAGGCGATCAGTTTATTTGGAAGGACCGGAAACGTATTTTGGGCATGCCAATTAGTTTTACTAGATACGCTCTGTCAGCGGACAGATTGTTCACTCAAATCGGATTATTGAATCTAAAGGACGAGGAAGCATTGCTTTATCGGGTGCGGGACATCAGTCTCCAGCGCTCGCTTTGGCAGAGAATTTTTAAGGTAGGTACAGTAACCCTGGTCTCCTCCGATAAATCAACGCCTGTTATTACGCTGAAGAATATCAAGGATCCGGTAAAGGTCAAGGAATTGATTCATCAAAGCGTAGAGGATATCAAAATCAAGCGTCACATCCGTATAGGTGAGATCACCGCTGAAAGAAGCGATACAAACGACGCTGATGCATTTAATTTAGATGAGGATGACAACATCGATAACACCTGAAAGACGCGGCTGTATAAGATTTGTTCCGCTGTGGTCTGTTTCTTTTTTATACGGCTGTATCACAGCAAAAACCAAGTTTTATCACATATAACTGTGTTCTTCGTTACACGGCTTTGTGAAGGAAGTTCATTACTCTCCGATAGCTATCAAGGCTGACGAAAAAAGAGGGGATGCAAAATGGTTTATTTTGCATCCCCTTCAGTTTCAAATCAGAGTCTTTTAAATTTTTAAAATGGAATCTATTGAGTAGCGAAAGTGAATGCCCCCTGCTGATCATTTTTTATGGCAGATTCCTGCGGACGGACAATTCGAACAGCCGCAGCCGCATGTATGTTTTCCCTTTTTACGGTCCTTATAAAGTTTGATTACAATCAAAACGACAATGCCTGCGAGAACAGCGCCAATGGCCATCGAACCCCAATGATCAACAAAAAAATTCAGCATCACTCTACCTCCTCACGTCTTTAGACTCTAACCTTTGTTTTCAAGGTGTTGCTTTCCCTGTACGGTCGGAAAAGCATAAACAGGATAAAAGCGGTAATAACGATCGCCGCAATGCTACCGGGCACATTACCGGCGCCTGTAAACAACATGCCAAGCTGATAAACAACAAGAGAAATTGCATATGCAAATACACATTGATATCCAATGGCAAACAAAGTCCACTTAGCGGAATTCATTTCGCGTTTGATCGCCCCCATTGCCGCAAAACAAGGTGCGCACAGCAGGTTGAAGATCAGGAAGGAATAAGCAGACAGCGATGTGAAGACGCCGCGCATATTTGCCCAGATCTGCCAGCCATTTTCCGCAACCTCGTCGAATCCGCCGAACAATACGCCAAAGGTTCCCACGACGTTTTCCTTTGCAATCAGACCGGTAATGGTCGCCACAGCACTCTCCCATTCGCCCCAGCCCAGTGGGATGAAAATCCATGCAATCGCTCTGCCGATCGTTGCAAGAACTGAATTGTCCAGTTCCTCCACCATACCGAAGCTTCCCTCCTCAAAGCCAAAGCTCTGCAGGAACCAAAGGACAATAGCGGAAAGCAGAATAACGGTTCCGGCCTTTTTAATAAAGGACCACGCGCGTTCCCACATGGAACGAAGTACGTTCCCCACAGTGGGCCAATGGTATGCCGGCAGTTCCATGACAAACGGTGCGGGATCGCCGGAAAATATTTTTGTCTTCTTCAGCATGATACCCGAGATGATAATCGCGGCAATTCCCACAAAATACGCACTGGGTGCGACCCACCAAGCGCCGTCGAAAAGAGCGCCTGCAATCAGGGCTATGATCGGCAGCTTTGCGCCGCAGGGGATAAAGGTCGTTGTCATAATCGTCATACGGCGGTCACGCTCATTCTCAATCGTTCGAGATGCCATGATACCGGGAATACCGCAGCCTGTGCCAATCAGCATCGGTATGAACGATTTGCCTGATAGTCCAAATTTTCTGAAAATCCTGTCCATGACAAACGCGACTCTTGCCATATAGCCACAGGATTCAAGGAAGGCAAGAAAAATAAAGAGCACCAGCATCTGCGGCACAAATCCGAGCACCGCGCCGACACCGCCCACAATACCGTCCATGATCAGACCCCTCAGCCAATCCGTACAATTGACAGCATCCAAGCCCTTTTCAATCAGCACAGGGATTCCAGGGACCCATACGCCGTAATCTGCAGGATCCGGTTCCTCAATCTCCGCCGCCTCAATATAGCTTTCATAAGTAACGGGAATTTCTTTCTCCACATTTCCTTCGTCGTCATACAGATAAGCCGTTGTCGTTAATTCCCTGGCTTCTGCCGGATCTATCTCGTTCTCTTCTGCAGCGGCCTCGAATGCCTCAACAATTGCACCGGGCTCTGCATAGGCTTCTGCATCCTCTTCATAGGCCGAGGAACCGATGCTGAACAGATGCCAGCCATCTCCAAAGACACCATCGTTTGCCCAGTCAGTCGCCCATGTTCCTACCGTGGATACTGAAACAAAATATACGATAAACATAACAACTGCAAAAATCGGAAGTGCGGCCCAACGGTTTGTCACCACTCTGTCAATTTTATCAGATACCGTCAGCTTACCTGCGCTTCGCTTTTTATAACAGCTCTTGAGGATAGAGGCGATATAAATGTAGCGCTCATTGGTAATGATGCTCTCCGCATCGTCATCCATCTCCTTTTCGGTTGCTTTGATATCCTCCTCAATATGTGACAAAATGTTTTGATCAAGCTTGAGCTGCGAAAGAACCTTTTCATCTCGCTCAAAGATTTTTATCGCATACCATCTCTGCTGCTCTGCCGGCATATTATGTACCGCAGCCTCTTCGATATGGGCGAGCGCATGCTCCACAGCGCCGGAAAAGCTGTGCTGCGGAACTGTAGCAGCGCCGTAGGCCGCTTCCACCGCCGCTTCCGCCGCCTCCATGACACCGGTTCCCTTCAGCGCAGAGATCTCCATGACCTTACAGCCAAGCTGACGTGACAGCTCGTGAATATTGATCTGGTCGCCATTCTTTTTTACAATATCCATCATATTGACAGCCGCCACCACAGGTATACCCAATTCCGTCAGCTGTGTGGTCAGATAGAGATTCCTTTCGAGGTTCGTTCCATCTATGATGTTCAGTATGGCGTCCGGCCTTTCATGAATGAGGTAATTTCTCGCTACCACTTCCTCAAGTGTATAGGGAGAGAGGGAGTAAATTCCCGGCAGGTCCATGATGATAACATCGTTATGCTTTTTGAGTTTCCCCTCTTTTTTCTCTACTGTAACGCCCGGCCAGTTTCCCACAAACTGGTTAGAGCCGGTGAGGGCATTAAAAAGCGTCGTTTTACCGCTGTTCGGGTTGCCCGCCAGCGCGATTCTGATCTCCATCGTATCCTTCCTTTCGCCAAATATTTTTCTTTTCGTCTATGTCCCGTTTTGATGTTGCACGCGCATTGAATTAGCCATAGCTAACCCCCGTATGCAGGAAGTTCTTTTATTGAACCTCGATCATTTCAGCATCGGCCTTGCGAATCGAAAGCTCATAGCCTCTTACCGTCACCTCTATGGGATCTCCCAGCGGTGCAACCTTACGTACTCTGACCTCAACGCCGCGTGTGATCCCCATATCCATTATCCTGCGTTTCACTGCGCCCTCGCCATGGATCTTAGTCACGCAGACCGTCTCTCCGACCTTGGCCCCCCTTAAAGTTTTCATTATCTTCGATCCTCCATTCTGTATTCGCCCGTCTGCAACACAGGCTGCCTTATGTCATTCCATCCGTTACGGCTTTCGGTTTCCTATACAGCCGATTCTGCGCTGCTTTCTCATTCACACCACAATTTTGCCCGCCATTTCCCGGCTGATCGCGATGCGCGACTCCTTGACATTTACGATCAAATTTCCACCCATTGTCGCGATAACCGTTACCAGTCCACCTGGAACAAATCCTAAATTTTCCAGATGCGCGCGAACCTCCGGGCTACCGCCCACCTTCTTTATTGTATTTGCCTCACCCGTCTCGGCATAAATCAAAGGCATCATGCCACCTTCATCCCTTTCCGCTGCCGCAAACGTATACCTGTAACGTACTTTCCTCCCAACGGCAAACGCTTTAAAGCCAAAGCACAGACCGCCTGCTGTCCTGCCGAAGCAGATTTCAGCACGTTTCAAGTTATTTCAAGCTAACTATATGTTAGCATATGCTAACCGAATTGTCAAGATGCTGTAACGAAAAATAAATTTACATTTTTTACAAAAATTTACATATACTTGTAAAACGGTATGGACATGTGATATAATAGGTATACAAGCGTATCTTCTGAATGCACCTGTAGCTTCCCATAAAATCGGGATGAAATCCGCTGTCAGATACAAATGGGGATGATAAGAAAAAGTTTGATATAAAAAACTTCAAACTTCGTCCTTTTTGATACCCGCTCCATATGGCAAGAAGCAATTTTATCT
>DXYE01000021.1:0-6253 GCA_019415985.1 Clostridiales bacterium | reverse complement strand
GGAAAGGACTTGCATCATCTTCGATAAGGTAAGGTCTATTCGGCCGGAAGCAGGGACATTCGTTTAAAAGATAAATTTTTCAAGATCCGTTTTGCGGCTTTCACCGTCACAAGGACGATAATTGCGAAATCGGTCTAAATTTCGCATAATATGAAAGGATAGTCATAGTCATGAAAATATTGGAATCTGCTGAAAATTATCTGGAAACCATTTTGATCTTACAGAAAAGAAAGGGCAATGTACGCTCAATCGATATCGCAAACGAGCTGGGCTTTTCCAAGCCCAGTGTCAGCATAGCCATGAAAAACCTCCGTGAAAACGGCTATATCGAGGTGAACGCGGAAAGCAACATTTTGCTGCTGGACAAGGGCCGCGAGATTGCGGAAAAAATGTACGAACGACATACGCTTCTTTCATCTTGTCTCCAGGCGCTCGGTATTCCCCCGGATATTGCAGCGGAGGATGCCTGCCGAATCGAGCACGTGATCAGCGCGGAAACCTTTGACGCCATTAAACGCTATGCGGCACGCATGAATCTGTCCGAACAGTAAAACAAGTCGGCGTTTCCGAAAAATGATGCCGCAGGCCGCCCTAAAATGACGCCCTTGCTAACGCGGGGCGTCATTTTTATAATTTATATTACCTTAAAGACGTCTTTCTACGATATATCCCACACATCGTCATACAAAATCTGTAAAATAATAACAGCAAAAGCAGTTATAAAATTTAATGGAGATCTATATGTAGTGTATGTTTTCTATAAAGGGAAATATATGCGGTAAGCGGATTCGGTTGGGCTGTATTTTGCATTCCACTTCCCTCACCCAGCAAGAACTCGCCATAAAAAGTCCAGTTATCAGGCTTGAATATAACGCCTTTCAACATATCGCGAATCGAACAGAATAAGCGCCATCTATGTGAGGCAGAGCTAAAAGCAATAGCACACACTGAATGTTACTGTCGATTGGCTGGTATGCGGCGCAGAGTCGCATTCGTGACACGTTACCGTAGCATACCGCTCCTTCCGAGTAACGGTTTCTCAGGAAACCACGTGCTGCGGCTCTCCTCTCAGATAGGCACGCAGATTATCCGCCACGATATCAACCAATCTCCGCCGGGTCTCCTTTGGCGCCCAAGCGACATGCGGCGTTATGATCAAATTTTTTGCTCCGAGCAGGACGCAGTCGCCGCGCATCGGTTCACAGTCCAATACATCGATGCCCGCGCCGGCCAGCTTCCCGCTTTCCAGGGCATCGCGCAGCGCCTCCTCACATACGATCGGGCCGCGAGCGGTATTAATAAAGAATGCGCCATCCCGGAATTTTGCAAATGTTTGGGCATTGAACATCCCCTTGGACTGCTCATTGAGCGGGCAGTGTACGCTGACAACATCGGAAGCTGAGAGCAGCGTATCGAGGTCGGTGAAGGTCACGGAGACGTCCTCCATCGGCGTACGTGTATAAACCAGCACGCGCATGCCGAACGCACGTGCAATGGCCGCAACCGCATGACCAATGCTCCCGTAACCGATTAGGCCCATCGTCTTGCCTGCAAGCTCCATAGTTGGATAAACGAACGGCGAAAAGGTTTTGCTGCGGACCCAGCCCTCCTCCGCCACAAACGAATCGTACGCTGCCGTCCGGCTGTAATGTTCAAGCAGCAATGCAAAGGTATGCTGTGCAACAGCATTGGTGGAGTACTCTCCGGCATTGCAGACTGTTATGCCGTTTTCCTTTGCAAAACCGATATCGATGTTGTTGTATCCGGTTGCGAAAAGACCAATATATGAAAGATGCGGCGCCTCAGCTAGGATACTTCTGTCCAGCGGCGTCTTATTGCACAAAACGATGTCCGCTTCCGCGATCCGATCCGCAACCTCATCGTATGATGTCAGCGGATAAATTTCAAGCTGGCCGAACGCCTCAAAGAACCGCAGATCGATGTCGCCATCCGTCACCGTCAGTGCATCCGTTATCACAATTTTTTTCATGGCTGTCATCCTACCTTTGATATTTCAAAGGCTCCTTTCTTTAAGCTCTACACAGGTGTAATGCATCTCCACCTTTGGCAGGTTACCGTACCGCCAAACCGTAGCCCTTTAAAGATGCGCATGCGCAGCGCTGAGATAATACTCAAAAGAATCGGACAGCGCCTGAAAGCTGGCGTCGATGACGTCGAAGGATACCCCGACGGTCGTCCAGCTCGTTCTGCCGTCTGTCGATTCGATCAGTACGCGGACCTTGGCTGCGGTTGTGCTGTTTGCTTCAATGACCCGGACTTTAAAATCCGTCAGATGCATGCTCTGTAGTCTGGGGTAAAAGACGCAAAGCGCCTTGCGCATCGCGATATCGAGTGCATTTACCGGACCGTTTCCGAGCGCTGCCGTAATCTCAGTCCTTCCATCAACCTCGATCTGAATGGTTGCGCAGGCGTTGTACACGCCGCCCTGTGCCGGGAAATCGTCAACCGTTTTGTACAGAAGCACCCGAAAACGCGGCTTTTCTTTTTTCAAAATACGCCGAACCAACAGTTCAAAGCTCGCGTCAGCGCCTTCGTATTGGTAGCCCTCATGCTCCATTTCCTTAACCTTCTGGGTAATTTCCGAAATTTCCGGCGAATTTTTTGAAAGTGTGCCGTCAAAGCGCCGGACCTTTGCTAAAATATTAGTGCGTCCGGATACCTCGCTCATCAGGAATCTGCGTTGATTGCCGACCAGCTCCGGCTGTATATGTTCAAAGGTAGAAGCGTCCTTTTCCACGCCGTCAATGTGCATGCCGCCCTTGTGCGCGAACGCGCTTTTTCCGACATATGGCTTGTTGTTGCGAAGACGAACATTGGAAATCTCGGCAATGGAGGCAGAAATCGAAACCAACTCCTCAAGGCGTCCATCGCAGGGAATCCCACATTTGAGCTGAAGATTGGGAATAAGCGTGCCAAGGTCCGTATTGCCGCACCGTTCACCATAGCCGATCATCGTTCCCTGAACCTGATTCGCTCCCGCAAAAACGGCAGCCATGGATGAAGCCACTGCACAACCGATATCATCGTGCGCATGAATAGCCAGACGCATGGCGGGGAATGCTTTTCTTACAGCAGCAAAAATTTCCCGTACTGCATCCGGCAGCGTTCCGCCGTTGGTATCGCACAGCGTGATACAGTCCGCTCCGCCGGCCGCCGCAGCCCGCAGGACCTCTATAGTATAGGCGGCATTGCTGCGATATCCATCGAAGGCGTGTTCAGCGTCAAATATGACCTCTCTGCCCTGTTCCTTAAGAAAACGTATGGTCCCCGCAACGAGGTCCAAATTTTCAGAGAGAGAGACGCCCAGCACATGGTGTACATGAAAATCCCATGCTTTGCCGAACACGGATACCACGGGGGTTTGTGCCCGCACCAGACACCGCAGGCCTTCGTCCTGTGCTGCCGGGATTCGCGGTCTGTGTGTGCTTCCGAAAGCACACAGCCTGGCATGCTGCAGAGGGATTTCGCGGACCTTTTTAAAAAAATCCTGTTCCTTGGGGTTTGACGAGGGGTTGCCCGCCTCTATATAGGAAACGCCGAATTGGTCCAGGAGCCTGACGATATGCAGTTTGTCCTGTACAGAAAAGGATATTCCCTCGCCCTGCGCACCGTCGCGAAGTGTGGAATCCAGTATCTCAACACGTCTGCTGCTTGTGCAGCGAATCTCCTGCATTATGCGCAACCTTTCCGGCCCGAAAGCGGACCTGACTGTACTTTTCAAATATTATAACAAATCAACTGCAAAAAATCAAGGCATGGTAAAAGACCTGGGAATTTTTCCATGTTTTTTAGTATTTCCTATTGACAAGACTAATTTTTTATGATAGAATATTTAAGCTTGCATAGAGGACATGCCCCTGTAGCTCAGATGGTAGAGCACTTGACTTTTAATCAAGGTGTCCGGAGTTCGACTCTCCGCAGGAGCACCAATATTTATTTAATAAGATCCGAACACTGTACAGTGATCGGATCTTATTATTTTTACAGTAATTTTAAAAGAATGTCGGAGCAGTACAGAGAAGTGAAAACAAATTGAAAACAATGAAAGCATCCTATTGATCGGTTGAGAAATGGATGGACAAATCATTGCTGTATAGGTTCTTTCGACCGACTAAGCTGCCGGTTTCGATACTCGAAGGCACGTATACGGCCGATCGTTTGATAAAAGCTCCAACCTTTTCAGATTTGTGTGTCTATATGGATGAAAGCTTTCAAGTGAGGTGCACGCAAGTGAACAGACAGGAAGCAGAGAAAACCATAACTGAATATCTGAAGCCTTTATTCGGTTTTGCTTTGAAACGGTGCAAAAGCGTACATGATGCAGAGGATCTGTCGCAGGAAATCGTAATCCGGGCATTCCGTGCGCTCCTGTTGAAGGAGGATGTTGTGGACGCAGGAAGATTCATCTGGACTATAGCGCATAACACGCTCAGCAATTATTACCGTGATACTGCGAAAACCATGATCGGTATTTCTATTGATGAAGCTGCGGAGCTGATTGCGGACCCCAACTCTGAGATCGACGATGATAGCAATAGGGAGGCCCTGCAGCAGATCCAGAACGAAATTGCTTATCTTTCAAAGCTGCAGCGCAAAATTGTAATCGCCTATTACTTTGAAAACCGTAAACAAGCCGATATTGCCCGGGCACTTGGTATACCTCTCGGCACTGTAAAATGGCACTTGTTTGAAGCGAAAAAAGAATTAAAACGAGGTATGGATACTATGAGAAAAGCAAGCGATCTGAAATTCAACCCCATAAAGTTTCACAGTCTCGGTATCAATGGCTGCAGCGGCTCAAAATCTTCGGAAGAATTTTTCCGCTCCACTCTGTCGCAGAACATTTGCTACTGTGTCCGCAATACGGCAAAGACAGTGGGTGAAATCGCAGACGACATAGGCGTTTCCCCCGTATATGTAGAAACCGAAGTCGAATTCCTCGAGAAATACGGTTTTCTGCAGGCGCAGAAGGATAAGTACATTGTCAACTTTATTATCAGTGAACCGACCGCTGAACTGCTGACGATACAGGACAGGATGTACAAGTGCGCGGCAGAGCTGTTCGCAAACGATCTGTATGACGAACTGCTCTCCTCCGGTATCCTTGATGATCCGGGTATTTGGTGCGGCCAGACTGATCAGCCTATTTCTCTGACCAAATCTCCCAAAGCTGACCGCAATTTCGTTCTGTGGTCGCTGATTCCCTACATTGCCGCCTGCTCTGGGGAGAAGCTAATGGACGAGAGCGTTCGTTTTGAGGAGGTTGCAACGATTCGTCCTGATGGGGGATTCAATATCTTTCATGCTTCCGTCGTTCCGGACAACATGGTTTTGCCGGAAGAATATGTGTATATGAAAAACTGGTGCGGTCCGATGTGGAACGAGCAGGGTGGACATATACTTTGGCAGATCGACAGTGAGTGGTCGGATAGAGGGGAACTAGATGCTTTTCGTTATCAAATGGACTCCAGACGGGCGCTTTCCCTCTATGAAAGAGAGTTTGAAGAGCGTCTATCAAAGGATGAGTACGCATGGTTATCAGAACAGGGGTTTATCAAAACCAATGGTGATTATAACGGACAATTCAAATCCGCATGGCAAATTGTTTGTCTTGAGAACAAAGAAATTCAATTAAAGCTGCTCGCCATAGGAGACCGCATTAAGGAAAAATACAAGGACGAATTTGACGCGCTCAAGGCCCCTTATGCCGAGGCCGTTCTGAATTCCATTCCACCACATATGAGAAAGGTCAGAGCCTATGAACTGCAGTTTGTATTCCACTCTGACGGCTGGTTCCTGCTTCACTGTATCGTAGCGCTTCTGCATAACGGCAAGCTGAAGGAGCCTACCGAGGGGCAGAAAAAAGCTTTGACTACACTCATTATAAACACCTAATGCATCTTTTGCGGTATAGGACGAAACTGAGTGAAGTCTAAGTACCTCCGCAAAATAATATATATGAAAACTAACGGGGGCCAAAGGATTCTGTTTAGATAGGCATAAACATAAAATATAAAACACGATGGATACTGAGAAAAGAGAGAAAACGTAAGAAAAACGTTTTCTCTCTTTTTTCTTAATTATTATACTGGCCTTCAGGCCGGACTTATGCAAGACCGGATTCTGAAGGGTTCAACCGGAGAAACTTGTCAAAGCATTTTATACGATAGAAAAAAGTTAACAGAAAAATCTTTTAAACACCAATTTTTGCCCAACGCGCCGGACAGAATGC
>DXYE01000209.1 GCA_019415985.1 Clostridiales bacterium | reverse complement strand
AATGCCCTTTACAGCCCATGACACCATAAATCCCGTATCTGCATTTGTGAGATCAGATGCGTTTTTCAGCAATTCAACCATAATGTTATATACGGCCAGGAACGGGACTAACTGAAAGAACACATTTGCGGTTGAGAGAATGCACCCCCACACCATTAAAGTCTTTTTTTCTCCCGCCAGCTCCAACAGCCGGGGAATACCACTCTTTTTCTTATTTTCTTTTGCCATTGTCGGAACCTCCTTTTGCAAGCCTCTTTGCCGCTATCTTTTCGCCCCACAGGTAGCCTAAGATGGCGCAGAGGATCGTAACAATCGTGAGGACAACTACAATAGGCGTGTTAATCAGCTCCATGCTGGCATTTGCCATGTTCCCGGTAATCCGTTCTGCATAAAAAGCCTTGAAAGCGTCCTGCATATAGCACAGCGGTATGTATTCACCGAGCGCAAGGCCAAGCATGGGGCAGACCACACCAATGATTTTACCGGCGTGATTGTTCTTACCCACAGTATCATATAGAATCTCACCGATAATGCCGCCAACGAAAGTGCAGATAAACATAAGGCCGTAGGGGGCCATAGAAAACAGGCAAATACCGAACAGGAATGAAGAAATCAAAATTCCGCCCCGGATGGTGATTTTAGAAAGCATGACAACAAGAATCAGCGCCCCGAAAATCGCGAGAATACAAGGCAGGGCCAGCATGATAGGCGGGAAGAAGCCTACCGTACAACCGATAATCCAGCCCGCTGCAATCCATAAGGCGCTAAAAACGCCCACGCGAATCAGGTCACGAAGTTTTTTACTCCCTTTTGTTTTTGAACTCATACGTTATTCCTCCAATTCAAAGATTTTTGATAGTGTTTCTGATCTATATTCGTCAGGAGATATTCTTTTTATGGAATGATCGTCCTGTACTACTAATAGCGACGTAAATAAGGCTGCTGCAAATTCGTAGTCATGGGTAATGACAAATGCGATTTTACCTGCGGCCGCCTGTTCTGTAATTGTTTCACTTACCAGCTTCATGTTTTCGGCATCCAGTCCACTTGTGGGTTCGTCAAAGTAAAGGAAAGGAGCATCACTCATACAGGACAATGCGATAGAAAGCCTCTGCTTTTGTCCCCCTGATAGGGTCGAGGGGTGGACATCTTCGTATTCCTCCAAAGAAAACTTCCTTAAAATCTCTCTGGCCCGTTCATAGGCGGTGGGGTTTTTCTCAAAACCTGTTACCATTTCGGAAATGACACTTCCGGCAAAAAACTGATAATCCACATCCTGCATAACATAAAACGATTTGTGGCGGCGCTGCTGTTTAGAAGCATATTTACCGGCGATACTGATTTTTCCGCTTTTCGGCTTTTCCAAGCCCATGAGAACGCGGATTAAAGAGGATTTCCCCGTTCCATTTTTACCGACAATTCCAACAATATCTCCACTCTGGCACTCAAACGAAACATCTTTCCAAAGAAGCTGTTTTGACTGATACCCAAAAGATAGGTTTTCAGCGCGGACAGAAACTTGCTCACGGGTAGGTGCTTTCACAGAGGCGGGATTACAAACAATATCCTTTAGATTTACTTGCCGCAGCCCATTGTCACGAAACCAATTCGTGGACTGTGCTTTGAACTCATTTCCTGACAAAATCGTGTTGATCTGCCCGTCCTTTAGAATCACAACACGATCAGCCAAATCCTTTAAGTAGTACAATTTGTGTTCTGAAATGATGATTGTGCAGCCCTGTTCCTTTAATTGCCCCAACAGCTTTTTGAGCTGCTTAGTTCCCTCCCAATCCAGATTAGCGGATGGCTCGTCAAGGACATATATCTGAACATTCGCTGTATAAATGGACGCAATCGCAACCTTTTGTTTCTCGCCGCTGGATAACTCGAATATGCTTTTCTTTAATAGATTGGATATATTAAGCTGCTTCACGGTATTTCGGAAACGGTCTTGAATGACAGAGGATGGGGTTCCTAAATTTTCACTGGGAAAAGGAATCTCTGTTTTTACATGGAGCGTGAAAAACTGTGAACGCGGGTCTTGAAACACACTACCAACATAAGAGGAATAGTCCCCTGTTTCATGTTCCGATATATCCATGCCGCATACCCGGCAAGAACCTGTGATTGTTCCTTCAAAGAAGTCAGGTATCAATCCGTTTATACAACGGGTCAATGTTGTTTTTCCGCAGCCGCTTTTTCCTGTGAGAACAATAAATTCTCCCTCCTGAATTGTCAGGTCAATGTCGTGGATGCCGAAAGTATTGCTATCATAGGCAAAAGAGAATTTGTTGCATATTACTTTTTCATTCTGCATACATTCACCTCCTAAAAATTCAAGAAATCAAGATACAATAAGCCACAGATCACGACTGCCATGCCTAACAAATAGAGAAAATCAGCAAGAGTTAATTTCACTTCGGTGCAGCAAGAACGGTTACGCTCTACGCTCAATCCCTTGCACAAAGAGGCCGCGGACAATTCTTCCGAAAGTTTTTCACTCCTGAACAGCAATGGCACCATGTAATTTTCAATGGTCGGTATCAGGTGCTTCAAATTCCTGACAGATAGATTTAGCCCCCGCATTTTCAGACTTTCATTCACATAGCAAAATTCCTGCAATATCGTAGGGACATATCTATATACCACCATCAAGGGAATGGACAACGATTTAGGAATATGTATTGCGTCCAAAGAATACAGCAATTCATCCATAGGCGTTTTGTCCATGAGCAGTTTAAGGAGCAAATAGATTGGAAACACCCGGACGATCATCATAAGGAATGACGGAAGCACAACCGAAAGAACGGGAATCTCCACGATAAGTAAGCCCCAGGTCAAAGCATTTAAGCACACATACGCAACAAGCCTTTGGAAAAATACTTTTGCCCCATACCAAAAGAGAATCAAAAAATCAATGACAAGGAAAAAGCAAAAGGTCGCCAACTGACTCTTAAAATAAAAGCTCAAAATACAAGCAGCAACAATTTGCAAAATTAAAATTCTTGCATCGGGTTTTGATGCTTTGAAATTCATTTTTCATTTCCCTCCTTTCTCACCGCCCCGGCCATTGCAGAAACCGCAATTTGGTGGTAAAATGTTTACGAGGTTAGAGTTGACTGACCTCGTAACACCATTATAGCAGCGCAATTTTGACAGCACAAGTCAGGAACGGCACAAACGACTTTCAACCGTATTTTTCCGACTGATCGGCGTATTTTAGAAAGGAATCAGACCATGAGTGAAATAAAACAACTATACCAGCAGTTACTACCAACTGGCGGTTTTCTTTTAGACAATGGCAATTCAAAGACAGAAGAAAATCAGTTTTGCTATGCTTTATCCCCGGATAAAGGCAAGGGGGTTTTCTGGCAGTATTTCTTTGAAAATATGTTTGAAATAACAAAGCAGGACTTTTACTTTTTTGAGGATTTCTTTCTGGAATCGCCCGAACCGGAATTTCTTGCCGTACAGTATTATTCCTCTGTATCTGGTGAAGAATTTCATCCTTACTATCAGCTATCTCCAAACAGTTTACGAGCGTATATAGGCGGAAGCCAGAAAACATATCGGGCTGTCTATCACAAAAATGTCCCTATTCGATCTGTGAGCATCAGCATTATGCCTGATTTCTACAACCGTTACTTAAAGGAACGGTTGGGCGGTGAATATATTGACCCGCGAAACGCCTTTA
>DXYE01000208.1 GCA_019415985.1 Clostridiales bacterium | reverse complement strand
GCCGTGAAGCCGCCAATGTCCACCACTACCGCCTTGGCCTCATTCATCAGCGTGTGGAGCATGGTGGCCGCCGCCGCGTATGCCTGGGGATAGCAGGCCACATCATCAATGCTGATGGCGTAATGCTTGTCCCGGTACTGGAATTCTACGATCCCTTTCTTCTGGAAATAGGCCGTGAACTTTTCCGCCTGGGCGCCGAAGTGGGCGGGCGGCAGCCCCACCGGCAGCTGGATGTGGTACAATTCTTTCTCGTCAACGCCCCGGGCCGTCAATTCCTCCGCAATCGCAATCAGAGTCAGGATAAAGAAGCGGTCATCCCCAGTCTTGTCCTTACGGTAGGGAATACGCTCGTTGGAGAGCGTATAGTAGTTACCGCCGTATTGCAGGCTCGGCCCAAACGGCCGGGTCATGCTCTGCTGCAGGCCGGAAACGAACGGGGCGCAGTGAACCGTCTTGATTTGTTTATTGCCATGATCGACACCAATTAACATAGGTGAATGCCTCCTTTTTTGCTTTATACATATCCTTTACGCCTGGATGACGCCTTTCTCAACAGGCGACGGCATATTTTTTGAAACCCATGTTTATCATGCGGGGCCATGGCTACCGTTTCACACCAGAATAACAAAACAGCGCCGCCTCGGCTCTACCGGGGCGGTGCTGCTGTTATATCGGTATGTTCAACAATTTGGCTCAATAGTGTAATCGACAGCAACCTTTCTTTATTTTAGGGAATGAGGGAGTAAAATTTCGGGCTTTATAACTGCTTTTTATTAAATGCCCGGATTGCTGCCGCTAAAAATACCACAGATAAAACCACTGAAACAATAAATGGAATAAGAAACTCCGTCATTGAAATCTCACCTGAAATCAGGTCAACATTTCGTGAAGTGAGGACAACCGGGTTAAAGGCAGATAACGGTTTTACAACACTTAAAACAGAGAACAGGGCTACAATCCCGCCAGTAAACAGGATGCTTGTAAAAGTCTGCTTGAATAGAACACAACCGAGTATGAGGATGCTAAGATAGAGAAATCCAATCATCCACATAAAAAACGCAGACGGTACAACATTTGAAAGTGAAGCATCTGGCCAAAGGTAATATGTATATCCATAGGCACCTACAAAGCTCACCCAAAAGCTAACCGTCATAGATACTGCTGCTACGGTGTACTTTGCCATAATCACAGATGGCCTTGCCAATCCCTTTGTCACCAGCAGTAGCAATGTCCCTTTGGAATACTCACTGGACATACAGCTTCCAAACAGAATGATAAATGCGCTAAATCCAATGCCGGATATGTTTTTAAAGAATTGCTGCCATGCGTCAAGGGCGACAGGTTCCTCGGTGATTTCTAATCCGGCTCCAAATGCAGCTATAATTTCCGGCGTGAATTTTGCCAGAAAAGCACTGGACATTCCGAAAATCGCAAAGATTGTAAACAGGATTAAAAAGCGGTAGTTTTTAAGATTTTCTACAAACTCTTTTTTGACAAACGCAATATAGCCTTTCATTTTATCACCTCCAAAAACAGGCTTTCAAGCGACGGCTCCATGAGTTCCACCTTGACCGGCGCAAGATCCGCTTCGGCCAAAATGGAGAAAATAGTATGCTGGGCTTTTTTCATCTCCCGGCTGTGTATGACAATTTCCCGTCCCTTCTCTTCTGATCCGTTCAGAAGCGATTGTCCTGTCATACATTCTTTGAAATGCTGTAAATCGGCCTCGGCTGAAAATTCAATTAACAGGCTGTCATGGCTGTGCAGCGCCTTAATCTCTGATAGTGTTCCGCCAACAGCGATATTACCGTCATTCAAGAGTGCCACATGATCGCAAATGCGCTCCACATCGGATAAAATATGCGTTGAAAACAAAACCGTTGTTGTCCCACGGATTTTGTAAAGAATATCCAAGATTTCTTTTCTTCCCACCGGGTCAAGGGCGCTGGTAGGTTCATCACAAATCAGCAGTTTAGGATCAGCCAATAACGCCTGTGCAATTCCAAGGCGCTGTTTCATACCACGCGAATAACCGCCAACACGCTTTTCTACGCCATCAAGACCGACAAGGGAAAGTAGCTTTTTTCCCTTTTGAGAAATGCTTTCTTTGGGAAGGCCAACAATTTCTCCGCACAGTGTAAGATACTGCATTGCAGTCATATAGTTATAAAATTCCGGCACATCCGGCAAATATCCAATATACTGATTTGTTTTGGTCTGCCCAAAGCGAACCGGTTCATTACACACAAGGATTTCTCCCTGATCGGGCTGCAAAAGCCCCAAAACCATTTTCATTGTTGTTGTTTTTCCTGCACCGTTTTGTCCAATGAAGCCAAAAACGCTCCCCTCTGGAACAGACATATTCAGATCTTTTATAATTTGCTGCTGTCCAAAACTTTTAGATAGATTGCGGATAGAAAGCACATTCATTTTTCCTCACCTCTCCCAAAAACAAAATAGATAATCGGGCCAAACATAAGGATAACCAGAGAGATTACAAGCCACATAGCCCTGTTCCCAAAGCGATAATGCGGATGCCGGAGAATATGCCGGACAGCGGCCACGGCAAGGATCACATCAATCACAAAGATGGGAATAAGAAGCGGAAATATTTCCTGCAACAAAGACATACCAATTTACCTCCTATTGTTATAATTCGTATCGATATTTGCGGGGGTTCGACATTTTCGCCTTAATATTCCCGCATAGGTTATATTACCACTATGGAAATAAAAAAGCAATACCTTCCCTTGACTTTTTATTTCCGAAGTGATAATATTTTCAAAAAGGAGGTTGAACATGGGCAGCAAGAATTTGAATGAAAAGATTATGGAATGTATTTCAAATCCGGCCAAGAGCCGCCTGCTGATAGAAATAATGCGTCGAGGGGAAGTTACCGCAAAGTATTTGGCTGAAAAATGCTCAGATATTCCTCAAACTACACTATATCGTAATTTGAAACGAATGACCGATGATGGACTATTGAAAATCGTTAATGAAACACCAATACGCGGAACAGTTGAAAAGACTTACGCATTAACTTTTGACCCGTCTGATCCTCCATCAGTTCTCGGAGAAAATTCCGGTGCCATTTATATGCAGATGTTCTTTCAGTATTTTTTGACCTTCGCCAAGATTTTTCAAGAATACTGCGACACACCGGGAATTGACATAAAAAGGGATCGGTCTGGTCTTAGCCTTTCTCATGTTTATTTGACAGATGAGGAACTGGAAAAAGTGGTATCGGATATTGCTCAAATCTTATATCCACTTCAAGATAATAAACCAGAGCCGGGTCGCAGATTAAGAACGGTTGGATTGATTATCTCCCCGGAACATAAGGCGGATGAATAGAGAAAAACGCCCTATATGCACAGGGCGTTTTCTCTTGACTTAATATTCCCATAATGGTAATATTTTGTTATCGGGAATAATGGAGATACATTATGAAGAATGAACGCGAAAATGCACTGGACAAAAAATTCCATGCGTTATCAAATCCAACCAGACGAGAAATTCTAATGCGGTTAAGCCAAAAACCGCACTCTGCCGGAGAGATTGCAGGATATTTTCAGATAACACCTGCCTCGATTTCTTATCATCTTTCTCTGTTGCAAAGGAGTGGCTTAATTTGCTGTCGTCAAGTAGAAAAACGGAGGATATATAGCATCAATCGCGGCTCATTGGATGAAGTGTATCT
>DXYE01000207.1 GCA_019415985.1 Clostridiales bacterium | reverse complement strand
GATATGGACGGGGAAATGGCGGCGCTGGCCCGCCAGACCCTTGCCAAGCTGGACAACATGACCGACGCCGACTTTGAGGCGTACCAATTTCATTTCACGGACGAGTAAGTAAAGCATAACGAAGCGCCGGGCGCGGAGGCTGTATGCCTCTGCATCCGGCGCTGTTTTTTTGCCTTTATGCCTGCTCCATCGGGAAATTCGGCAGGGCTTCCAACAGTTTCATAATCAAGTGCTGTTTCATATCCTCGTCAACGGCCAGCTCGTCGATCATGGGGGCATAGTGTTCAATCACTTTTTCCGTAGCCCACTTCTCGCCTGCGACGGCGGCCTTGATCGTGGCGCTGTCCAGCAACATTTCCTGTTCGGCCATCCTGTCCACTCCTGTCTTTTTTATGCTTGTATCAGCATAACACAGAACCGGGAGAAATACCAGCGGCGGAAACATTTTCCTACGCATTTAGAAGCCCTCTCTGGCGGGGACTGGATAAATCTGTCCCGCCTACTTGCCGACCATGCCGGAAAAGCCTTGAAATTGTGGGCTTTTTATCGCCCTAAATGCGTAGATAGGAGGCGTCTTTTCCACTACCGTTTGGCCTCTTTCTTCCGGCGTATGGCTGCCTCTGGATATAGCCTATACTTACATTCTATAATTCATATTCTTGGCCTTGTTTTATCTTTCCCTTTCCCATATAATCAAAAGCAAAAAGGTAATGAGAATATGAAACAAAGATCATAGAATAATTTCCGAGCAACAGAATCGGGATGCCTGAAAGCCAATAAAAAACGGAATGGAGCAGATGAAATTGACCAACTTTTCAAATTTTCAAAAAATCACCCTGCGTAATGTATTGCTTATGACGCTGCGTAATGAAGTAAAATAAGGGCGAAAGGAGGTGAAGGCTATGTCAAAATACACGACTGGAGAAATTGCAAAGCTCTGCGGCGTATCCGTTAGGACAGTGCAGTATTATGACACCCGTGGTATTCTTACCCCCAGTGAACTCACAGAGGGCGGCAGACGGCTTTATTCAGAGGATGACTTGAAGCGGATGAAGATTATCTGCTTTCTCCGTGACGCTGGTATTTCAATCAACAGCATCGGAGAATTGTTGTCCGAGGATGATCCCAGCAGTGTTATTTCTGTTTTGCTTGAACAACAGGAGCAGCTTCTTCGTGAGGAAATACAGGAACATCAAGCAAAACTTGATATGCTTGATGGTATTAAGAGAGAACTGAAGGGCGTAGAAAATTTCTCCATCGAATCTATTGGTGATATAGCTTATGTGATGGAAAACAAAAAGAAGATGAGACAGCTACACGCGATCCTGCTGATTACTGCAATCCCTCTTGGCATAATTCAGTGGACATCTATCATTTTCTGGATTGCCGCAGGAATATGGTGGCCTTTCGCTCTCTGTGTTCTGGTAGCCATTTTATATGCAACTTGGGCCACAAATTTTTATTTCAAAAGAGTTGCGTATATCTGTCCACAGTGCCATGAAGTATTTAACCCTAATTTTAAAGAAGCACTTTTGGCAAAGCATACCCCAACACTTAGAAAACTGACTTGTCCCTGTTGTGGGCATAAAGGTTTTTGTGTAGAAACTTACAGAAAGAAGGAAAATGAAAATGGATAAGATTATGGAATTTCTGCCGTTTTTGATCCCACTGGCAATCGTTCAGTTTATTCTATTGGGTTACACCCTTTATCACATTCTGACCCATAAAAATTATAAAAGAGGCAATCGTACTTTGTGGCTTGTTATTGCAATTATCGGTATGGAGTTTATTGGCCCGATCTTGTACTTCCTGCTTGGCAAGGAGGATTGACATGGATGTACTGGCGATACAAAACCTAAAAAAGCATTTTGGCAGCAAAGAAGTTCTTTGTGGAATTGATTTATCTGTGCCTGAACACAGCATTTTCGGTTTTATTGGTAAAAACGGCGCTGGAAAAACAACAACAATGAAAGCAATCCTTGGGCTTCTTAAAGCGGACAGCGGCGAAATCTATGTCATGGGTGAAAAGGTGCATTTTGGACAAACCAACACCAATAGGCACATCGGCTATCTGCCCGATGTGCCAGAATTTTATTCCTACATGACACCGATGGAATATTTATCGCTTTGCGGAGAAGTCTGCGGGATGGACAAAACTGACATTGTAACGAGAAGCAAGGAACTCTTGGAGCTGGTTGGTCTTGGGCAAGAGTATCACCGTATCAAAGGATTCTCACGGGGAATGAAGCAACGTTTAGGAATTGCACAAGCACTTCTAAACCGCCCCAAACTTCTGATCTGTGACGAGCCAACATCAGCACTTGACCCCGCAGGACGCAAGGAGATTTTGGATATACTTCTTGCGGCAAAGGAACAAACCACAGTGCTTTTTTCTACCCACATCCTTTCGGATGTGGAGCGTATCTGTACCGAAGTTGCCTTTTTGCACGATGGTAAAATTGCTATGCAAGGAACTATCGCAGAACTGCGAAACAAGCGGGTATCTGACGGATTTATCATTGAAATAGAACAAAAGGGAGTTGCTGATGCGCTTATCAATGTATTTGGCGATTTCCAATACACAGAGAAAAACTCTCTTGTTTTTCATGGCAGTGAGGATCGTTTCTTTGATATTATGAAGTATATTGCCGAAAACAGAATACCCATACAGAGAATTGAACGAATAGAGCCAACGCTTGAATCTCTGTTTTTGGAGGTGACAAAATGAAACCACTCCTTGCTTTTATAAAAAAAGAGTATCTTGAAGCTGCACGAACAGGTAAAATCACAATCCTCGCACTATTGTTTGTGCTGTTCGGAATTTTGAACCCTGCGATTGCGAAGATGACGCCGTGGATAATGGAAATGCTGTCCGATACATTGGCCGAGGACGGCTTGATTTTCACAGATATTCAAGTGGACGCACTGACCTCATGGACACAGTTTTTCAAAAACCTTCCTGTGGCACTTATCGCCTTTGTTCTGATTTTCAGTGATATATTTACCAAAGAATACAAATCAGGGACATTGCTGCTTGTACTGACAAAAGGTTTGTCAAGATATAAAGTTGTGCTTGCAAAGACTGCGCTGCTGTTGTCGCTTTGGACAGTTGGCTATGGAATTTACTTTGCCATTACCTATGGATATAATGCGTATTTTTGGGATAATGGTATTGCGAATAACTTGTTTTTCTCAGTAGCTATATGGTGGATATTTGGGGCATGGGTTATATGCTTTATTGTACTTTTTTCATCGCTGTTACAAAATAACACGGGTGTTGCCCTGTGTATTGGCGGGACAGTGCTGTTGGCATATTTATTGAGTGTCATACCGAAAGTAAAGGTATATTCTCCCATTACCTTAATGAATACCAACTTGCTTTTGACGGGGGAGGCGGAAATAGACGCTTATATAAAAGCTATTGTTGTTGCTGTTTCCTTGTGTATAGTATGCGTTGCTGTAAGTATTCCGATTATAAACAAGAGGCAGCTTTAAATAATTGAATGCAGGTAAAGCTACCATAATCGTAGTAACTAACCACCTGAACTTATGTGACTATTTTTCCATAGTAATAGATGCAGAAAAATATAGGTAAGATGTTTGAAAAATCTTTGATTCTTGGTATTCGCAAGATTGAGAAAATGGATTTGTAAGCAATCTGCCGGACGACGGCAAAAGAAAAAAAGCCGTCGTGCAGCAGCCCTTTTCCCATG
>DXYE01000206.1 GCA_019415985.1 Clostridiales bacterium | reverse complement strand
AGCGCCGCATGAGCCAGGCGGAGTACCTGCTGACCAGCACCGACTTATCCATCGGCCAGATCGCCCAGACAGTGGGCTACTCCACCTCCAGCCGCTTTGCGGAATTGTTCCGAAAAAGCACAGGGCTATTACCGGGGGAGTTTCGGAAAGTCGGACGCCGGTAATGAAACATCAAAAAGGAACTGGAGGCAGCTGCCCCATCAAGGGGCCGGCAGTCTCCAGTTCCTTTCGTTTTTTCAATCTTCCTATCCTGATTTCCTGCAGGCAATCTCTATTTTATAGCCCGCTCCCACCACCGTTTTTATGTACGCCGGATGCTTAGGATCATTCTCCAGTTTCTTTCTCAAGCGCCAGATGATATTCTCCACGGAGTTCGTCCCAGGCAGATACTCTTCTTCCCAGGCCGCCCTGTAGAGCTGCGCCTTTGAGAAGACCTGCCCAGGGGCACTGGCCATGCAGTAAAGCATGGCGTATTCCCCGTGGTTGAGCCGCACTTCCCTGCCTGCCACGAACACCTGACGGTGCTCGTGATGGATCTCCAGCTCTCCGATGTGCAGCACGGGGGAGGCCGGGGCGGCGGCATGGATCACTTCCGCCCGCTTGTCTTTCAGCGCATCTATAATGGCCCGAAACAAGCTGCCGTCCGGGTCGGTGGCTCGGATGACAATGATTTCTTCCATGCTGTGCCCCTTTACTGTGTCCCATTACAAATAAGTCTCAGTGTTACCAAGAATTATGTCCAACTGAACTCATTAAGGGGTAGTATCATTGATATGCTTTTGATTGAGAAAGTTCGTCGTAAAAGCTGCAACACTGGCAACCACATGACTGACCAGTACTGCAAACCAAATTCCATTTAGGCCAAAGCCCAAATAGGAGAGCAAATATGCCAAGGGCATCCGAACTACAATGTAATAAAAGATCATCAGGAACATACTTTTTGAAGGCTTTCCCATTCCGTTCAGAGCACCAAGGCAGCAGTTTGTAACCGTATTTAGAATGTATCCAACGCTGACGATCAGAAAATAAGTCCCAACAATGGCCGCCACAGAATCGCTCTTAACGAATAGGCCTGAAAGCTGCTTTGCAAACCCAACCACCAAAACAGAAAGGATGACGAGCAGGCCACAGCCGTAACCCAATGCACACTTCAAATAATCTTTGGCCCGGT
This sequence comes from Clostridiales bacterium, assembly GCA_019415985.1. Taxonomy (GTDB): domain Bacteria; phylum Bacillota; class Clostridia; order Oscillospirales; family CAG-272; genus CAKTAA01. The sequence continues at coordinate 2,567 of DXYE01000206.1, read as the reverse complement.
CATAACGTGCGCCGCCGACACATTGTCCGATAATGGTAGTCAAGACCATGTTCAATGCCATTGCCGGATAAAACAGGATGGTTTCCAGCTTTCCCGTTACTCCATAAGCTGCGATTGCGGTAACGCTATATGTGCTGACAAGTGCGGTGAGGAACGTCGTACTGATGGCCGGAATACTCTGCTGAATAACAGAGGGAATCGCTTTCTGAATCAATGGCAGCACTTCGCTCTTATCAAATGCAGAGATTTTGAACGAAAACAGCTTTTTCTTTTTCAGATAAATCAGCATAAACAGCAGACAGATCACCTGAGAAAGCAGGGTGGCAATCGCCGCACCGTGAAATCCGATGAAATGAATAAAAATAGGATCGAGGATCGCGTTCAAAATTGTTGATACCAGCATCGCTGCCGCTTGAAACATGGAATTGCCAAAGCTCCGCAAAACAGCGGTAAAATAAAGATAGAGATAGACCGCCAAATATCCGAGGATATAGATTGCCAGATAGCTATATGCCATGTCATAAGTTTCAGCCGGAGTATTCAAAGCCCTCAAAATTACAGGAAGAAACACCTCAAGCAGAATCGTCACAAGGAGGGAGAAAACTACCGCCACACAGAACGATGTAGAAATCAAACTTTCTGTTTTTTTCTTGTTCTTTGCACCAATCGCCTGGGAGATCAGAATTGATACACCGTTGGTCGCGCCCATCGCAACAGAGGTCAGGATCAGAATGATGGGAGTGGAGTTTGTCAACGCAGCATAGGCTGTTTCTCCCAGCAGGTTTCCGATCCACAGGCTGTCCACCAGGTTATACATCATATTAAGGAACATGGCGGCAATCATCGGGATCGCCATCGCCATAAGGCAACGCTTTGTGTTTCCGCCTATAAAGTCGATTTTGGTTGGCATGATAATCACCTTTCCAAATGATTGAATGAATACTATTCATTATTGTGCCTTTGATAATCCCCCGTCCAAAACGGGGGATCACTTCAAAGGTGAAGGGCAAATATAAGAAATTTACGAATCTTTTTTGCCTTATCTTCTTGTGTTAAATCGTCTGCCAGCAGGATACCAAGCTGCCCATATACGCAAAACATCGCAGCTGCCCGTAAATCATCAAAGTGGATTTCTCCCTTATCTCTAGCGCACTGCAACAATTCTTCAACGAGCGGAACCAGCTTCTCACATACTTTGAGAGAAAGTTGATCGTGGAATTTTTTATTTTCTATTCCGTGAAAAACAGAATAGTATTTTGTGTCCCGTTCTTCCATCGTGGTAGGCATACTTTCAATAATCTGCCGCAAGGTCTTGTGATCGTCCTTTTCAGAGCCTACAAATTGCTCCACCAGGATATCCGCATATTGTTCAAGCGCACTGTCAAACAGCGCCTCTTTGGACGGAAAATAGCGGTAGCATAGGCCCTGTGCCACACCGATTGCTTTTGCGATATCTGTCATTGAGGTTTTTTCATAACCATTTTCCCCGAACAATTTGAGGGCAGTATCTAAAATCTCTTGCTTGCGTACTTCCGGCTCCTTTGTAACCCGCATAGTCTGTGCCTCCTTTCCTTCTATGATAGCACGCCCATGCTAAATGATCAATGAGTGAATATCAATCATTTTTTGCCCATAGCAATACACGCTGTGTTACCAACCTGCTCCCATGATACATTATGAAAATATGTGGAAAGCATGGAAACGAGTTCTGCTTCGGAGTAAATCTTCACATCCCCCTCTTTGCTATGACGCATATAAAAATTCATGATCACGCGCCCTACATAGGGCTGCCAGCAATCTCCCATCAAGAAAGTACCGCCCGGCTTCATTACCCGGTGTACTTCTCTTAATACATTTTGCGGCGAGGGATAATGATGAAACGAGTCGTTGCAATACACAACATCAAAAGAACCGTCCGAGAACGGGAGCATCTCGCTGTCTCCTAAGAATAACTGAACTTGCTCCGGGAGCTTCGACTTTGCAACAGCAAGCATTTCCTCTGATATGTCGATGCCGTACAATTCTTTAAGGGGATCTTTCTGCAAAATGAGTTTCAGCATTTCTCCTGTTCCACACCCTAAATCCAGGGCAGACTGAAAAGGAATGTGGGACAGTTTTTCCAGCAAGGCGGGATAAAGGGAGCGGGCGTGCTGGCCCTTGATATCTTTGTCATAGGTAGCGGCCTGTTGATTAAATGCTGATTTCGAGTTTTCCTTTATGGTGTTCATGGCTAAGCCTCCTTTCCGTCAATTAGTATAGCACTAATTTTTGAAATGTCAATGAATAATGTTCATTCATTTAGAAATCCTGCTTTGTTCTTAAAATCAGACAGAAAATGAGGAATCGCTATTTCCTATGTTCTTCCTCTGTTGAAATCTGCAGTCGATACCCTGCTCCGATTACCGTTTTTATGTACGCCGGATGCTTAGGATCATCCTCCAACTTCTTCCTCAAACGCCAGATGATATTCTCCACGGAGTTCGTCCCATGCAGATATTCTTCTCCCCAGGCAGCCGCATAGAGCTGTGCCTTTGAGAACACTTGCCCTGGTGAACTGGCCATGCAGT
>DXYE01000205.1 GCA_019415985.1 Clostridiales bacterium | reverse complement strand
CATTTTAAGTCATATTTTGCAAATTAACCCCTTCGGTTATTATGTCAATGTCCGGCAACCAATCGGTAAAATATTAACAAAAATTGTCGAAAAAGCCTTTTTGCGCGTACTTTTCCCTTTATTTTAGCCCATTTTGGCGAAGAAAATATAAGGTTTCAAAATTTTTGTCGAATTTTGGCAGATAAATTGCCCCAAATTGTGCTGATATTTTTGTGAACCTATTGTAATTGAAAAATGACTATGTTAAAATATGGTCACAGAATAAACAAGCGCTTGAAACGACAAAATCATCTTCTCCGGATCGCGTTGTTATTGTAAACCAAAGCGCGAAGTTCGATGAAAAATTGAAAGGATGAAAACAGACCCATGGATAGTGTCAAAACAAGGCCGACAGTGATGATCGTTGACATGGATGCGGCTTTCCGCTCACAGTGCGCACAGGCGCTGAAAAAGCAGAATATTGAAGTCGTTGCCGAAGCGGACAACGGGCACGATGCCTATCTGCTCTCCCTGCGCACGAAGCCGAAGGTAATCCTCTGTGACCTGTACGTCGGCAAGATGGACGGCGTTCAGCTTTTGAAGGATCTGCATAAGCAGCTCATCGATGAAGAAACCGGCTTCATTATGCTGGCCAGTTTTACCAACCAGAACCTGTTTGAGGAATGCTGCAATGCAGGCGCAACATACTGTATGATCAAGCCGCTCGACTATTCGCTGCTCGCCGAACGCATTGAGCGGATTTGCGACAAAAAGCGCCGCCGCGCCGTCGTCAAAGCGCAGGAGGAAATGGAGGATTTGGAAGCGCAAGTGACCAAAATTATCCACCAGATCGGTGTGCCCGCACATATCAAGGGCTATTCCTACCTTCGTTCGGCAATCATTATGACCATCAACGATGTGGAGATCATCAACTCCGTCACCAAAGTGCTCTACCCCGCAGTCGCCAAAATGTATGCGACCACCGCTTCGCGCGTGGAGCGGGCAATCCGCCACGCCATCGAAGTCGCGTGGGACCGCGGCGATTTGGAGGTACTGGACTCCTTTTTCGGCTATACCGTACAGAACTCGCGCGGCAAGCCGACCAACTCCGAATTCATCGCCATGATTGCGGACAATCTGCGTTTAAAAAATCGCGGCGTAGCAATCTGAAACGCATCAGCCGTTCCCGCAAAGACGCCCAAAACGGGAAACGGAATTGATTTGTTTTCATCTCTTTTCTCCTCTTTTTCTCCAAAAGGCGGCGCGCACCCGAAACAAAAGGGTGCGCGCCGTCTTTCTTTTCCCCCGTTTCGGCCGATTCAGAATACCATGAAGGGAAAGGGGAATTTTGCCGAATTTCGCCGCACTGCGTAATTTTTTACTTCAACGCAGTTCAAAGTCCCGAAAACCTTCGCATAGTCAGAAGGCTGCGAAGCTTTTTTACCTTACGGCTTTCTTGCGTTTCCGTATTACAATCGGGCGTAATCTGCACAGCGGTGCGCGAAAAACGCACCGTTTTCGCGCCTCCCTGCGGAACAGGGCGGCAGACACACGGACGGCCCGACCGGGCGGAAAGCATCCCCGGACAGAGTTTTATTTGGATAAACGCTTTGAAGAGGAACCGGCGGAATCGATTTTTACATTGTCGATTTCGCCGTTTTCCCGTTCGAGCTGCCTGCAAAGATGCTCTGAGAGGCTGTGTACACTTGAGTCTCCCGCGCAGCAATGCAGCGTATTTTGTCAAGGTATTCGTCTTCGGTGTTGCAGGTAAACGGCGTTGTATTTGTGTACATGATGCATTCCCTTATTTTTTAGATGTATGCCAACGTAAAAAGTCTTTTCTGTCATTTTATGCTTTCCCGTTTCCGCGGTGTCATATGCTGGCACTTACATGTGCCGTGATTATAGTGTATTATAATGACATTATCAAGACTTTTTTAAGGGGGATTTTAATGTTTTCGGAAAGATTGAAGAAAACCGGAAAAGCGAAGGGTTTCACCGCGAAGGAAATGGCAGATTCTCTATACATAAGTTTACGGAATTACCGCAAATACGAAAGCGGAGATGCAAGACCGACTATAGAACGTTTCGTGCTGATTGCGGACTTGCTCGACGTTTCCGCTGATTATTTGCTGTGCCGCGATGCATTTCTCACAAAGCATGATCATTCAATTTACAAAATGAAGCAGGATAACAAATAAAAATCATTAACTTCAGAAAACAAAGACGTTATTTTTATATTTTGTGGGGTGAATCAAGATGAATATACAAATAAGGCAGTGTGAAATCATGGATGCAAAAGCCATCTATGAATTAAATGCTATGGAAATGGGGTATGATTATCCGATAGATAAAACCGAAGAAAAGCTGAAACAACTACTGAAAAGTGACAAAGATAAAATCTTTGTTGCTTTAATGGATAATATTGTTGTCGGATACGTTCATGCCAATGCTTATGATGTGACTTATGCTCCGCATTTAAAGAATATAATGGGAATTGCCGTTTCAAGTATCTATAAGAGAAAAGGTATAGGCAGAGCATTGCTGGCGGCAATTGAGAATTGGGCGCAAAAAGACGGTGCAATTGGCGTTCGTTTGGTTTCCGGAGCAATGAGAAGCGGCGCGCATACTTTCTATCGTCACTGCGGCTACAGCGGAGACAAGCAACAAATCCATTTCAAAAAAATGTTTTAGCCACGGATTTGTCCCCTCAGTGCCATACCGCCGTTCCCGATTCTGCAAACGCGCTTTTTTGACGTACACAGCGATTTTTTCTCAGAAAAAACAGTGGCCGCCCCTGGCCTGCGTCCATCCCAACGCAGACCTTGACGACAGACCGGCTGTATGGTATAATTGGAAAGTAAGGCTACAAAAGATACAATTGGACGGAGGGATACTCTTGAGCGAACAAAAAACGGCAAAACCGCTGCCGGCCTGTCCCGTAGAAACGACGCTGACCCTGATCGGGGACAAATGGAAGGTGCTGATCCTGCGCGACCTGATGACGGGGACAAAGCGGTTCGGCGAGCTGAAGCGGTCGGTCGGCGGCGTATCGCAGAAGGTGCTGACGGCGCAGCTCCGCGCAATGGAGGACAGCGGCCTGCTGACCCGCACCGTTTATGCGGAAGTGCCGCCGCGCGTGGAGTACACGCTCACGGCGCTCGGGCAGAGCCTGAAGCCCATCCTCGACGCGATGCAGAGCTGGGGCGAGGGCTATAAAGCCTCGGTCGGATAAACGCGGCGGGACGTGTGCCGCAGCCGGCTGTCACACACAACCAAACAGAAAAAACGCCTTGCCGGTCTTGTGAGCCGGCAGGGCATTTTCCGATTCCGGGCGTATTCGTTGTTACAGCCCGAAGGAACGCGCCCTCGACGCGGCGCGCTCGCCGCCGAAGCAAACACCTTTACGCCTGCACAAGCGCAAAGGCCGCATTTTCTTTTATAGGTTTGTCAACGGTATGGGAATATGAGTTCGTCAGTTAGGACGCGACATTGATAACAAAGGGAGTGCAGCGCACGACCAAAGCGATCAATGTTAGGCGGATTCGAGTTCCATGCGCGTCCGAAGCGGGGGTTTTGATTTCTCGATTCTGTTTTTTCGGTATCCGAGCCTGAAAAATACACAATGCAGCCGTTTATACGCCTTTTCCAAACGGAGTTTGTATATGCTGATGTTTGGATTCCGCCGCTGATAATTGCTGCTTCGTTTCCGTTCTTCTCCAATGCCCCACGCCGGACTGCCGGCGTTAGGCATATATATTTGAAATTTCCCGAATAGCATTATGCTTTCTCTATCCCC
>DXYE01000204.1 GCA_019415985.1 Clostridiales bacterium | reverse complement strand
GGTATATACCGCGCTGCACTGGCATAATTTGAAACTATTTGTTTTTTTGTATATGCAACGCACGCATTGCATTGCATATAGCTATAACCGACACGCCAACATCCGCAAAAACAGCCTCCCACATATTCGCATAACCAAGGGCGCCGAGCGTCAATACCAACGCTTTGACAGTCAGTGCAAAGACGATGTTTTGCCTGACGATACTTAATGTTCGGCGCGAAATCCGAATCGCCGCTGCCAGCTTTCGCGGTTGGTCATCCATTAAAACGATGTCCGCCGCCTCGATTGCAGCATCCGATCCCATAGCCCCCATCGCCACGCCGACGTCCGCTCGTGCCAACACTGGCGCATCGTTTATTCCATCTCCGACAAAAACAAGCGTCCCTCGACTGCTCTTTTGCTTCATGAGCTTTTCAACGCAATTTACCTTGTCATCCGGCAGCAATTGTGTGTATACTTCGTCGAGCCGGAGTTCTTTTGCTACGCTTTCGCCTACCGCCTGTATATCACCCGTCAGCATGACCGTTTTGCGCACGCCCGTGTCTCTCAGTTCCTTCACTGCCTCTGCCGATTCCGTCTTGATCTCATCCGATATGACGATGTGCCCCATATATACACTGTTCACCGCAACATGTACCGTTGTTCCGATACGATGACAGGGGTGCCACGCTGAGCCGATGTCTTCCATAAGTTTGTCATTTCCTACACAAACGGTTTTGCCATCGATTACGGCACGAATGCCTCTTCCGGGCAGTTCCTTTACATCTCCGATCCTATTTCGTTCCGGCAGCTTGCCGTATGCCTCACGGATGGATTTAGAGATCGGATGATCGGAATAGGATTCCGCCATAGCAGCATATTCCAAAAGCTGTGATTCGGGACACGCATCCGGATGAATGGCCGTCACGTTAAATACGCCTTTGGTCAGTGTACCGGTTTTATCGAATACAACGATTTCGGCCCGCGATAAGACCTCCAAATAATTTCCACCCTTAACGAGAATGCCTTCCCGAGATGCTCCGCCGATACCGCCAAAAAAACTGAGCGGTACAGATATGACCAGAGCGCATGGACATGAGATAACCAAAAATATGAGCGCACGGTGTATCCATTCGTACCAGCCGCCTTGCATCACAAGCGGCGGAAGTACGGCGAGCAATAAAGCGCCGGCCACGACACATGGTGTATAATACCGGGCAAATTTGGTAATAAAATTTTCTGCCTTTGCTTTCTTGTTCCCGGAATTTTCTATTAATTCCAGTATCTTTGCCACGGCTGAATCTTCAAATACTTTTGTCACCTGAATACGGAGCACTCCCTGCTTGTTCACACAACCGCTGACGACATCATCGCCGGGTTCTACATCCCGCGGCAGTGCTTCACCCGTCAGAGCAGCCGTATCAACCGAGGATTTTCCCTCGAGAATGACGCCATCCAACGGAATTCTTTCTCCGGCCTTGACGATAATGACATCCCCCACCGCTACCTCCTCCGGCGAAACCCGCTTCAGTGTTCCGGCCTGCTCAAGATAGGCGACTTCAGGTTTGATTTCCATAAGAGAGGAAATAGCCCTGCGCGATCTGCCAACGGCAAGTCCCTGAAAAAGCTCACCAACCTGATAAAAAACCATAACGAATACGGCTTCCGGATATTCGCCTGTGCAAAAAGCGCCGATAGTCGCCAATGCCATTAGAAAATTTTCGTCAAAAACCTGTCCGCGCAGAATATTGCGCACCGCACGCCAGAGGACATCCCAGCCCGCGCACAGATAAGGTACCAAATACAGAAAAAGTTTTCCTATTCCCTCTATCGGCAGAAGCCAGACGGTAACCAAAAGTATTGCGCTACAAAAAATACGAAACAGCATTCGCTTCTGCGCTTTCGTCATGGTTTAACCCCTCCCTTGTGTTTAAATTTTATTTCTCTGAAAGACACGGAACGCTCGGGCAGTAAACCTTATTTGATACAAACGGTACAATCCGGCTCGATTTTTTTACATACCCGTACCATCTCGTCAATAATCGACTGCAACTGACCCTCATCAGCCTCAAGTGTCACCTTCTGCATCAAAAAGCTTACCGTAACCGATTTCACGCCTTGTATATGCCGGATGGCTTCTTCCATTTTTGCAGCACAATTCGCGCAATCTAAATTTTTTAAAGCAAATGATTTTTTCATTTTATAGTACCTTCCTTATTGAATTTTTATATTATTTTGAACATATGGGTTTACTCTTCAATATGTTCCATTCCCTGACCGATGATTTTGGATACATGACTGTCTGCAAGTGAATAAAATACATTCTTTCCTTCTTTTCGAGCCTTAACGAGTTTGTTGATTTTCAATAATCTGAGCTGATGAGATACGGCCGTTTGAGTAGCGCCCAATATTTGAGCAATATCGCAGACACACAGTTCTTCTTCGAACAATGCATAAAGTATTTTGATTCGTGTCGAATCACCAAACAATTTAAAGAGCTCTGCTAAATCATACAGCTTTTCGTCCGGCGGCATATCTGAGCGAACCCGTTTTACCGCTTCTTCATGGACATTAAAGCACGCGCATTGATCCATTTTCTCATCCCTCTCTTTTATATTCATATAATCATATGATTAACTATTCATATGATACGCTAAAAAAAAGAATTTGTCAATAGTATTTTCGCATAAAGCAAAAAATTTTAACCGCTTTGATAAGAAGATAGTACTGCCTTCCACTCACAGATTTTTTATGGGCAAACTTAAAGTAGAGAACATGCTGCCATATGTAAAACAATTACAGCACAGACATAAATGTCTTATTGCAAAAAGTTCAATTGATTTTCATGTTCTGCGTCAGATCACATTATATGGCTCAAAAAGCCATTTATTATAAAGGATTCTTAGACAAACCTTAATGTGTTCGGATAAATCAAGAGTCCGCGAACAATTTTGGGGCCGCGGACTAGCTTTTCAAGACTAAATTGTCTATATCATTTCTGCAATATAAATTCACTGGCCGTTCAATTCAATAAATTAGCCAGTTCAAATTTACAGTTTTTGGGGAATTTCGGATTCAAAGGCAGTATCATGCCTGTTGTCTCTGTTTCTCCCGTATCTTTCAGCCAGTGAGGGAAATCTCCCGCACATTCCCTAACATCTATGCCTGTTGGCATGTGCGCATATAATACATAGCCTACGTCTGTCAGTAATATTTCTCGCTGCTTCGCCGTAAAAGCGAATGAGTCAAAATCCATGCGAATATATGTTCTCCGGCCTGAAAGATGATATAGATATCTTTGATATAATTCCTTGATATCCGGGTACGATTTTTCAGGAAACGCTACATAATCATTTTCTATCCGATACAATCGTCTCTTCAGCGCATCCTGAAAGCCCCATCGTCTATAAAACGAAAACAGGCTTTGCGTCTCGGGTATCAGAAATGCAAAATCCAAGCCATTGCTTTTGAGCTGCTCTATATGTGCCTGAATCAATCTGGAGGAAAGGCCGCAGCCTCGAAAGGATTCGTCTGTTGCGACTGCGTACAGATATGCGCCTTTATAATTTCTTCCATCTACCCACGCGCTGTATTCAATAGAATTCAGCATAGATAGAACTTTGTCCCCCTGTTTTGCTATAAGGCTGCGTTCCGGTCGGTATAGTTTCTGAAAAAACCAATTTATGTCATCTAAAGCATCTCCGAATACGTTCATCCACAGACACTTCATCTGCCGAACATCCGACGGCTTTGGTTCAGCTATGGCATATTGGGACACAGATACCCTCCTCTCCATATCTATATC
>DXYE01000203.1:1794-3784 GCA_019415985.1 Clostridiales bacterium | reverse complement strand
GATTGTTTTCTTCCAGCACCCATAAAAAGATTTCTTGAAATCCCTGCGCTGATAATTCATCAGTTGCGGCCTTCAATAATTCTTTTCCATATCCTTTCCCCATATATTCCGGGAGCAGATACAGAGAAATGATCTCCCCACAGTCTTCAAATTGTGGAAAACGAGATGGGCAAAAACTGCTGGTTCCGATCATCTTTTCCTGATCAAACAAGATCAGTGTATTCCAGCCGGGGCTATCTATTACAGAAGACCAGTGGCCTCGCGGTATTGCATTCAGATAACTATCCGGCAAAATATCTTTATACGCATGTTTCCAGCTTCGCTCGTATATTTCACTGATGGACATACGGTCATCTTCTGGTCTTATATGTCGAATATACATTTGTTTGATCCTTAACTCGTTGCTTTCATCTTATTATATTCATCTACCGCTTTCTCCGGGGCCAGTATTCTCATCTTTCCGGCAAACTGAAACACCCAGCCGTAAAAAGCAGGGCTAAGTTCTACGGAGACACATGCGGTAAAAGTACCGTCGCTGTGTTTTTTCGTCTCTACTTCTGTGCCAAACTGGTCAACGATGTATTTCATCAATTCGTCCTTGCACAAAAGTTCAACCGTTGTTTCTTCTCCTCCAAACATACGGAATACTTTGCTTCCAAATTCTTCAATATCAAAGGTTTCCGGCTCTGCGATAGCTGCTTCTTCCATAATTTCCGGTAAGCATAAGCGGTCTACGCGAAAAGTAGTCACTTTCTGTCGTTTTTCAGAAAAGCCTACCAGATAGTAATTGTCCTCATTCCAATATAGCGTATAGGGACTGAGAATGTATTCTTCACCGTCATGGCGGAGGATCTTCTGCTTTTGTCCGTCATAGTCGTAATACTGAAATTTAATCTTTTTCTTTTGATTGATGGCGTCATTTAAGGTGTCTACAATATAGTACAGCCTGCGGTTATCTGCTTTTATTTTACCGGTGCCATGTACATTACGATTAAGCTCTTGGCGCTGGCTTTTTCCAGCCAGAGAAATAAGTTTTTTAATCAGATCGTCGCTCTTATCCCGACTGATAAACCGGGCCGCGGAAACTGCATCAATTAATAACTTTAATTCTGGAATTTCAAACACTCGCGCACCCCAAAAATATTTGTTCGGGGAGCTTTTAATCATGATAATATCAAGAGAATCGGATTCGGTCAAAAACGCCATGTCCTCACGAAAGGTCTTCCTGTCTACGGTGATTCCATTCTGCGCAAGAAAATTAATGATGTCGCTTGTTGTTAATGGATGATTTTCATCGCTTTGTTCATAAAGCAGTTTCGTAATCAGGAATATCCTGTCTCTTGTATGTAACGCGCTCATATGGCCTCCATACTTTTTAACATACTTAAAGTCATTATACCTCATATCTTCTATGCTTGGCAATCGCTATGTAAGCCGAGACAGGGAGTTTTCTCCCTATCTCGCTTTACTGTTTTGCAAAGTCAAGCCAACCTCGCTCTGGATTCACATAGTTGCCGTTTATCAATACGGCAAGATGCAAATGTGGCCCTGTTGATGCACCGGTATTGCCTACTTCTCCGACGGGCTGACTGCGTCGGACTTTTTCTCCTTTCATAACTTTGATCTTACTCATGTGTCCGTAGACTGTCTGCAAGCCTTCTCCATGATTGATGATAACGCATTTACCCAGCGCGCCATTTTCTCCGGCATATGTTACTGTACCAGATTCGCAGGCCAGTACATTGGTTCCCAGCGGAAAGGCTATATCAATTCCCTGATGATAAGTTGAGCCAATTCCTCCAGGTGAGGGTCTGGAGCCATAATGCGACGAAATATCTGCCTGCGTCATGCCGGCAATCGGCAACCCCAATATTCCATCTCCTGTATAAGGATTCTCATCTGCATTTTCATTATCAAATAAAAAGAGAGCTGCACCAAACAAACAGAGAAAAAGAATCACCAGCACGACAAGCCAGCCGCCGGCAAGTAT
>DXYE01000203.1:0-1694 GCA_019415985.1 Clostridiales bacterium | reverse complement strand
AATTGCTGATATTATTTGTTTCACTGACAGCATATTCTGCCGGAGAAGCTTCTTCCGTCTGACTGCTCCTTGCTCTTCCTTTCGTTTTAGCATAAGCTCGCTTCATTCTATTACCAACGACAGCAGATTTATCCATCCGCTTTATCGTTTTTTCTGCTCGCTGCCGTGTTTTAATTCCTTTTCCCGGCATCACTATATCAGCTCCTCTCCCGGTTTTGTCGTCATCAGCTTATATAACCTGCTCTTTTTAGGAAAGTCATTTTCAAACGGCACTAAAGCGCTTCCAACTTTAATCAGGCCATGACCTGCGTCAACATTTTTAATGAAAGAAAGCTGCTGATCCGATATGTTCAGCAGCTTTGCAAGTTCAATCTGATCGGTTGCCGCCTGATTAAGCATGACGATAAATTCCGAGTTAGAAAGCATGGTTCTTGCCGTATGAGACTGTAAAAGGTCTTCTACATTTTGCGTAATGCCCGTGCAAAATGCACCATATTTTCTTACCCGTTTCCAGAGTTTAAAAAGAAACTGCGCCGAATACTCATGCATGAACAGCAAATAGATCTCATCAATAAAGATAAATGTCTGCCGTCCTTTTTTCCGGTTTGCCGTAATCTGATTGAGAATATTATCCAAGATGACCAGCATACCGATTGCTCTGAGCTGTTCTCCCAGTTCCAGAATGTCATAGCAGAGCAATCTGTTGCCTGTATTGACATTACTCTGTTTGGCAAAGGTATTTAATGTTCCTTTCGTGAACAATTCCAGTTCAAGCGCCAGGGAATGCGCTTCCGGCTCCGGCTGTTTCAGCAATTCATCCCGAAAATCTGCCAGCGTAGGCGGCTCGCCCCGGTAATCTCCCTGTTTATAATAACGATATACGCGCTCTGTGCAGCGGTCTATAATCGACTGCTGGCCTTTTGCGAAATGATGGCCGGCTATAATCTGTTCGCACAGAGATTGTAAAAACTGTGATTTTTCTATAACTGGATCGACTTCGCCGTAATCTCTGCCCATATCCATTGCATTAATGTGATTGGGACTCGTGGCTGAGATTTCAATGACTTCACCGCCCAGAGCCCGAACCAGATGCGCATATTCGCGCTCCGGGTCAATAATGATAATATCCGCGTCAGAGGACAGTACCAGGTTAGTGATTTCGTTTTTGGCTGCAAAGGATTTCCCTGAACCGGACACGCCCAAAATAAACGAATTGCCATTCAGAAGCTGCCTTCTATCTGCGATAATCATATTCTTACTGATTACATTCTGACCATAATAAATGCCGTTTTTATCATACACCTCCTGCACGCGAAACGGCATGAACACAGCCAGCGATTCTGTGGTAAGTGTACGCATGGCGTCGATTTTCCGCACACCGAAAGGCAGAGCTGTTTTTAGTCCGTCAATCTGCTGATATTTCAGAGTAGAAAGTTGACACAAGTGCTGTCTTGCTGTAGTTTGCAGCATGTCCGTATCAGAATCAAGCTGTTCCTTCGTTTTGGCTGTATGAACGAGCGTCAGCACGGCAAACATCATTCTCTGATCCCTTGCAGTCAGATCATCTAAAAACTCCTTGCTTTCTTCTCTTTGGCGTTCCATATCATACGGCACCACTGCCGAAAAATTGTTATTGGCATTCTGCCTGCGCTGCCAGTTGGTGATATTGGTTTCCACACCCAAAAGCCGGTTTT
>DXYE01000202.1 GCA_019415985.1 Clostridiales bacterium | reverse complement strand
TTTTATAATCATACTGAATTTTTATATATCTAATTAACTTTGTGAAAAACATTGCGTTTTTTCAAATAATGTGTTAACATATATTAAAATATTTAGAAAAATAAATATTTTGGATTAGAAAGAACCATGAAGCTGTTTGCACAAAAAACAACCTTTGGCAGATAGAGGGAGCCGTTTAGACATTCTTCTCCAATCGTTCGGTTTTGTTTACAGGAGAAGTAAAATTCACCCGTTTTCAGTGGAGACGAGCGGCTATGAAAGAGTCTGCTTTTCTGAAATCTATCCGATTTGACTAAAGAAATATGTGTGCAGACCAATTTAAGAAAAGCGCGCGAAAGTTATAGAAACCTTAAACCGGTCGAGTTGACCAGCTTCACGGGTGAAAACCGTTTCATGCCCGTGTACGACAAAACTACAGCGACTGAACTCCTTCACCGAAGGATTCAAATATAATGATAATTAGAAAGGCGGGAAACAGATTATGAAAAAGGGGATATCCAGTTTATTGTGTTTGCTGATGCTCATTCCCTCTCTGCTTGCATATTTGTCGGGCAGTGGATCCGACAACGGTAAAATCGCTACACAGGATACACTGTCTGCTGAACGTGGGGAGTACGTACAGACAGCAGCCGCAAAACGTGTAGGCAAACTGACCATAGCCGGCAACGACATCTCAGAATATGTCATCATCCGCTCAGAAGAGGCCGACGTGTGCGTGAAGCACGCGGCGGATGAATTGAAAGCGTACATAGAAAAAACCGTAGGCGCACAGTTGGAAATCACGGGAGAAAAGGGCTCCCATACCCGTGTAATCGAGCTTGTGGTAGACGAGAGCGGAGGACACGGCGTAGAGGGCTTCACCATTGCCGTGGAAAACGGCAATCTTTTCATTACCGGGGGAACAAAAAGGGGCTGTCTTTATGGCGTGTATGAATTCCTTGAAAGCTACGTGGGCTGGCGGTTCATGCCGGAATATGTCGAGTATTTATATGAGGCTGAATCCGTTGATGTTCCGGAAGGAACCAAGGATACGCAGCAGGCGATTTTTGAGGAACGGCTGACCAGTTACACGAAGGGTTTCCCCGGATCTACCGGTGAAAACGGCTCGGATTTAAATTGCGTGGTACGCCGGAAGATGAACGGCGGAACTGCCGGAGGTTATCACTATTCGGCGGAGCAGGGCGGCGGTCACGGCAGAACGTTTATCAACGCGCACTCCTTTATGTATCAAATGCCCGATGTCTGCGACGCTCGAACACAGCCTTGCCTGTCCGACGAGAAAAACTTTCAGAACTGTATGGCATTTCTCTTCAACCTGGCGGACGAGCGCATGGGCTGGGGATCTGAGGTCACGCAGCTCGCGGTAGGACCTAACGACAACAACAATTTCTGTACCTGCGCAGAGTGCACCCAAGCAGCTGCAGAGGAAGGCGGTCAGTCCGGACCGCTGATTCGGTTTGTCAACCGATGTCAGCTCGAGCTTCAAAAATATGAAAAATATAAACATATACAGGTCTTTACTCTGGCATACGGATATACCAGCACAATGGACCCACCCAAAGTGACCAGACCGGCCGATGGCGTTGTGGTCTGCTGCTGTGCCAGTCAGGCATGCAACAACCATGCCATGAACGATCCAGACTGTCCGTGGAATGTAACATTTTCCGAACAGCTTGACGGCTGGCTCAAGATCTGCGACAATGTATACGCTTGGCATTATACGACAAACTTTCCGTTTGCGATGTCCATCCTCGGGAATTTCAACGTTCTGCGTGAGGACGCTCGGTATCTGGCGGAGAAAGGTGTAAAGAGCATCTATTTCGAGGGTACCAGCTTCCGGTATTATGAGGCGACCATGGGGGATCTCCGCTGCTATCTGCTTTCAAAACTGTTGTGGGATCCCTACATGTCCGAAGAAGAGTACAATGCGCTGATCGACGAATTTTTCATGATCATGTACGGCGGCGGCTACAAGGAACTTCACGAGTATATGGATATTATGACAGAGGCTGCAAACCGTGCCAAGCCGAGTCACTTTTTGGGAAACCGGGAATCCCCGGTACAGACAGTGCTGTACGCCTATATCGCGCAAAATTTTGAGCATATGCTGGATCTGTTCGAGCGCGCGGAGGCGCTGACGGAAACACAGGAGCAGAAGGACCGGCTGTACATCATGAAAATCGGGTTCTGGATGCAGGGCCTCACAGCTGTGCACGATACGCGGTATGAATGGGGCAATGAGCAGATCCGAGAGGAATATACAGCCTGGTGCAAGGAGCTTTGGACATTCCTGAAGGAGAGCCATGTGGATCTGAGCTGCGGCGACAACATATACGTTCCGGAGATCTTCGTTCCGTCTGAGTATCCTATGGAATGGTATAAGCCCTGTCCTTTTGTCACTTTCTGACTCTACAAAAAAGAAGGAAATAAAATCGACCGTTTGGCTGATGAATAATTTTTTTCCATTTCTGTTCAAATCTGTGCGTCGGACTCCGGCGGGCCTATATGATCAAAGCCAGTCAACGCTTTTTCTGTTATCTGCCTCTCACCGTAAGTTATGTAGTGCAGAAAAGCGACCAATAAGCAAGCCCAGGAATCTTTTGGAAAAGCCGCCAGAGTCAGAGTGATGGCATACTGTTCGTCGCTGATGACGGCAGTAGTCTATAAGTGGCAGGTGTATGAAAAACTGTCATATGCCGTTTTTTATGATTATACAAATAAACAGGACGATTTGGACAAAATACGCACGGCACATATAAGAAAAGGGATTGCATCATGAATTCTTTTGCAATCCCTTTTTCTAAACCGACGTTTATGTAACAGACGCATCCGCATTTCGTATTCTAAAGGCAAACAGACGCACTTGTTCTCTCCACCGTATCATTTCCCGGCAGCCCATTGTATCCTATTTTCCCGCATCCGTCATGGGAGAGGATTTTGCCCCCTGACCCAATTCCTTCTCAACCATCTGTTCCATTTCTACCTTTGCATAATCAATTTTATGACAGATCCCGCTGTATTTTTCTTTGATATCATAAAGCGTACGGTTCAGTATGTTCCGCATTTCATCCATTTCCAAAGCGATATCCTCGCAGCAGTCGCCGGATAACTGTTTCAATCGCTCCTGCAGGTCCTCAATCATGGCATTGGCATGCGTTTGCTTCTCCTGCTTTGCCAAACATGCGTCGGCTTCAGCAGCGGAAATAATTTCATCAGCTCTTCGCTGAGCTTCCTTTATGACTGCCTCAGCACTGTTATTTGCAGCGATCAGCATTTCCCCGAGCTTTGCGCTCATTCGGTCATATAGCTCGGCCTTTTCCTGCACTTGGGCGTACTGCGCCGCCTTTTCCTTAAGCTCCTCGTAGTCTGACGGCAAAATTTCCTTGACAGCAGGCGACGGGACCGCTTCCAATATAGCCTTTTCAGCCTCTGCCGCAGCCAATTTTTTTTCCAGCGTCGATATCCTCTCTGCTGATTCTCGACCATTTTGCTCCAGCTCCGCCGTTTTTTGCCTGTTCTCAGCTTCCAATTTCAAGTAATTTTCCTTCTCAGTCACCAGCTTCTGCTGTAAACGCTCGTTTTCCGCAGCAAGAGCTGATTTTGCACTATTAACCGCCATCAACTCTGCGTCTCTTTCCGCGAGAGCTGCTTCCATCTCCGCCAGGGAAGCACGGCAGGAAGCTGCATCTTCAGCTCTCGAAACTGCAGCTATACGTTCGGCTTCTTTGGCATCAATCTCCTGTTTCTGTAGGTTGATCGTATTTTTCAGTGTTTCCTCAATACTTTTAAAATTTGAGTTCATATACATAATAT
>DXYE01000201.1 GCA_019415985.1 Clostridiales bacterium | reverse complement strand
CTATCGGCATAATGGAAGCTATACCGTTTGCAGCATAAGCTTTCATAGCGCATTCATTCACTGTATTATCACTTATAAATGGTACAACACCGGCTAATCTTGTTAAATCGCCTGTTTGTTCGAAAATTTTCAAGGCCATCTCATCTATAAATGACGTGCTGACAAACGGAGCAATGGCTGCAATCGCATTTAAGGATTGATTTTTTACTATCGCTTCTTTTGCATAACGGTCAATAAAATTCTGACTTAAAAACGGCGCTATTGCTGCAATGCTTTCGATATTGATGCTTTTTTCGTCTGCATAACTAAGAAGAGTCTCCACTTGATTTTCATTTAAAATCGGAGCGATTTCCTTTACCTCTTCTATATTGATATCGGCAATCGGCTGGTTGTTTATTAAATTTTTGGTGATGGTACCGGCTCGCTTATTGTCTAAAATTTCATCAATGGATACATTAAAAAGCGCTGACAACTCGTTTAGCTTAGAGATATCAGGCATGCTGATCCCTCTCTCCCAATTTGAAACCGCCTGAAAACTGATTCCTAATCGATCAGCAAGCTCCATCTGGGTAATACCAATGGATTTTCTCAACATGCATATGTTATGCCCCACACAAGTCATATCAAACATTGTTCTCCTCCTTTTCGTTATTGATCCCTGTTTTCTGTGTTATCTATAATTATCTGCCTCGATGTCAATTTTATTATAACACCTTTGACGACCGTACAACAGCAAGTATAAGTTGAACAACACTCTTTCAACTGACGATTGAATAGGCAAGGAGCCGTCATTCGATATGTTTTTCATGATATCTTTTGCCTCTCTGCTGTCTTAGACATTTTTACTTCACAAAAATTGAAAAAGAGATGCCGCTTGGAATATCCTCATAATTCAAAATCAGGCTTAAAGTGTTAATTTCATTTCCAATTGCGCCCCATCAAACGCACCGGTTTCCTTGAATCCGAAAGAGCTGTACAAATGTTTAGCTGCTGCATTCTGAAAGGCTACCCCTGTAAAGACTTCTTTTACCTTGAAATATTCAGCCAAATAATGGATCGCAAGCTTCAGTGATTCTCTCCCATATCCTCTGTTTTGATACTGTGCGTCTATCAAAAATTTCCATAATGTATATTGCGCCTTTTTCTTATAATACCCTAACATTACAAATCCGACTATAATATCATCTGCGTATATTGCAAAAGGATAGGCTGTCTTTCTATATACGTATGCTAGAGCCAACGAGTGTGCTGTAGAAGATACAAAGTCCTTTTGCGTTTCGGAAACCTTAAGCTGCAAAACATCGTCAATGTTTTCTTTTGTGATTCCTTTAAGTTCCACCATAGTTCCTATAACACTTCCTTTAGATTCACAGGATCGGATTATCTGTTTATCATTGTATCGTTTGAGATTATTAAAGATCTGCGAATGGTTCTGCATTGAATATAAACAGTATTGGACATATCTGCTGTTCAAGATTTGTTTTTCTTAGGAAAAGTCAATTGAAAAAAGCTTACTTTATTCCTCTTCGGAGCATGGCCTAAACTATCGGCAAATTCAGTTTAATCATTTACCATTCCCCGATAATCTAAGGGGACAAAAGCCAAAAATGATCTATTAACGATCTGTTTTTCTCTTTCATTTTCCAAATCTCCGTGCATACATTATATAGATAATCTCGCTTCTATCTTACCGAAAAAATAAAAGAAGTCAACCGCCTTCACAGCAATAGACTTCTTTCAATATAACCACTGGCTGCGGAAGAAGGATTCGAACCCTCACAAACAGAGTCAGAGTCTGTCGTGCTACCCTTACACAATTCCGCAATATGAACTCTAATGTAATATATTATAGCATGTCTGAGCATGTTTGTCAAGTTCTTTTTATTTTTTCTGGAACAAATTTTTGTGCACAGACAGGAGGTAGTCGATTGGGTCACACCATTCCGCTGGCTGCATCATTCTCTCTTTATTTTATTTTAAATTTTACTTGACTTATGTCATTTTCTATGCTATACTGTGTAAAGTATTTTACTTTACAGTTTTCTCGGTTGATCCATCTATTTGTTCTGCTATACGGTTGTTAGTATGAAAAATTTAAAAATCAGTCTTTTATATGATTTTTACGGCAGCGTTTTATCCGATACACAAAAAAACGTCATCGAAATGTATTATAACGAAGACCTATCTCTATCGGAAATTGCAGAACATGCCGGAATATCGAGACAGGGTGTGCGTGATTCCATCGTCCGGGCGGAGGAGCATTTACTATTTCTTGAGGAAACGCTCGGTCTATATGAAAAATCCATACAAAACAGGCGCCTTCAGGAGCATATGCTGCGTCTTCTGAACGAACTGCAAAATGTCTCGGATAAGGAAGAGGCCGCTGCTCTGTTGCAGCAATTAAAGGAAACTGTACAAAAACTGGATGAATCAAAGTAGAAGGGAGGGATGTCGATGGCTACATTTTCCGGACTCATGGAAAAAATGTCCGAAGCATTAAAAAAATTTAAGAATAAAGGTCAGCTTACCGAGGCCGATGTAAAGGCTGGTATGCGGGAAATCAAATTGGCATTGCTTGAAGCGGATGTAAATTTCAAAGTCGTCAAAGACTTCATCAAAACAGTCCAGGAACGTGCGGTCGGCGCAGAGGTATTGGAAAGTCTCGTCCCTGCTCAGCAAATTGTAAAAATCGTCAACGAGGAGCTCACCGCTTTAATGGGCGGCGAGAATGCGAGGATCGAGTTTTCCAACAGACCGCCCACTATTCTGATGATGGTTGGCCTGCAGGGGGCTGGTAAGACTACCCACAGCGGGAAAATTGCCGCTCTTTTTAAAAAGCAGGGCAAACGCCCGCTGCTCGTAGCCTGTGACGTTTATCGTCCGGCTGCGATCAAACAGCTCGAGGTCGTCGGTGCACAGCTTGATGTCCCCGTGTTTTCACTGGGGGACAAGATGTCGCCCGTTGACATTGCAAAGGCCGGACGAGATCATGCCTTAAAGCACGGTCATGATCTGGTTATTATCGACACTGCCGGCCGATTGCATGTAGATGAAGCTCTGATGCAGGAGCTGCAAAATATTAAGGCAGCGGTAGAACCGAAGGAAATTCTCCTAGTCGTCGACGCAATGACCGGTCAGGACGCTGTAAACGTTGCCAAAACCTTTGACGAACTGTTGGAAATTACAGGCGTTGTCATGACAAAGATGGATGGCGACACGCGAGGCGGCGCCGCCCTTTCGATTCGCCATGTAACCGGAAAACCGATAAAATTCATCGGTACGGGCGAAAAGCTAGATATGATTGAGCCGTTTCATCCCGACCGTATGGCCTCGCGGATTCTCGGAATGGGCGACGTGCTTTCCCTCATTGAAAAGGCAGAACAGTCCTATGATGAAAAGCAGGCTGCCATTTTAGAACGTAAAATGCGGGAGGCTACCTTTGATCTGAATGATTTTTTGGATCAATTTAAACAGCTCAAGCATATGGGTTCTCTGGAACATTTGCTTGGTATGCTTCCCGGCATACCGGCAAAGGAACTTCAAAATGCCAACATCGATGAAAAGCAAATTAACCGTGTCGAAGCGATCATTTTATCCATGACGCCTTCAGAACGGGAAATGCCATCCATTATCTCCGCTTCCAGAAAGAGGCGTATCGCTTTGGGATGCGGGCAGAAAGTTGAGGATGTAAATCGATTGCTGAAGCAGTTTGAACAGATGCAAAAAGTTATGAAACAATTCTCTCAAAACGGTAAAAAAATGAAAAAGGGTAAAATTAGATTGCCCGGCAGACGCTGAAATAATGAAAATACAGTGTATAAATTACTCCTCGTC
>DXYE01000200.1 GCA_019415985.1 Clostridiales bacterium | reverse complement strand
CTTTTTTATACCTTTATTCTGTAAATTTTGAAATCCATGGATATTTATTTTCGATGATGAAGACAAAGGTGTTTGTTGTGCTTTATATAATAAATTTCTCTGCCGCGCTATACGGTATCGTTTTGTCATTCAATGTTCTTGAATTACTTTCGTTTTTGTGTTAAAATATATTATTCTTCTTAAAATATTATTTACTTGAACCGGATTGTATTCTCATAATGTAAAATGATTTCGGAAAGGACGAAACAAATGGAAATCGTGCGCATATTAACCGATGAATTTCAGCTAAAAAGGGAACAGGTAGAGAAAACGCTGGAGCTGATCGACGCCGGCAACACTATTCCCTTTATCGCACGTTATCGGAAAGAGGTAACAGGATCTCTTGATGATACAATTCTGCGCCGTCTCTTTGAACGCCTGCAATATTTGAGAAATTTGGAGAAGCGAAAGGAAGAAATTCGGAATGCCATACTTGCACAGGAATGTATGACCGCTGAAATAGAGGCTGCGTTGGAAAAGGCGGAAACAATAACCGAAGCGGAGGATATATACCGTCCCTTTAAGCAGCATCGGAAAACGCGTGCTTCTGTGGCAAGAGCACGCGGACTTCAACCCCTTGCAGGCCTCTTGTTGGAACAGAAGGCGTCGTATGAAATGCCGTTGAAAGAACTGGCCGCTGCTTATGTCGATTCAGAAAAGGAGGTGAACAGTCCGGAGGATGCGTTGGCTGGTGCCTGCGACATTATAGCGGAGGATATATCTGATGATGCGGATGTCCGAAAAGAGATACGCATACTGACGCATACGCATGCTCTGCTGGTTACAAAACAGGCCAAGAATGAGGATTCTGTATATCGTATGTATTATGACCGCAGTGAGCCGGTCAAAAGTATACCGGGCCACCGCATCCTCGCTGTACACAGAGGGGAAAAGGAAGGATATCTGAAAATTTCTCTGGAAATATCCCGTGATATCATCTTCAATACGTTGTTTTCGAGAATTCAGACCAGCAGCGTCTCGCCAGCCGCTCCATATATTTCCCGAGCTATACTCGATGGTTACGAACGTCTGCTCGCTCCCTCCATTGAGCGCGAAATCCTTTCAGATTTATTTGACAAAGCATGTGAAGGGGCAATTGTTCTGTTTTCAAAAAATTTGAAGCAATTGCTGATGCAGCCGCCGCTCAAGGGAAAAACGGTTTTGGGATGGGATCCCGGCTTTCGGACGGGCTGTAAACTGGCCGTCGTGGATAAAACTGGGAAAGTTCTGCAAACAGCAGTTATATACCCAACCAAACCCAAAGAAAGAACCGAGGAAGCCAAGGCGGTGCTGAAACAGATCATTGCCAGATATTCGGTCGATGTGATTGCGATAGGGAATGGAACTGCGTCGGCTGAAAGCGAGAAATTTGTTTCAAAGCTGATACGCGAGGCAGAGCTTGAAGTCAAATATATTATCGTCAGTGAGGCAGGCGCTTCCGTATATTCCGCGTCGGAGGCTGCAGCGGAAGAATTTCCGGATTTCGATGTTACGGAGCGTTCGGCGGTTTCCATTGCCAGACGTCTTCAGGACCCTTTAGCCGAACTTGTAAAAATTGACCCGAAATCTATTGGCGTCGGTCAGTATCAGCACGATATGAAGCCGAGCCGTCTAGACGAAGCGCTGGGCGGCGTGGTGGAAAGCTGTGTCAATGCTGTCGGTGTGGATGTCAACACCGCATCCTGTGCGCTGCTTTCTTATATTGCCGGCGTTAATGTAGCTGCAGCGAAAAATATTGTTAAATACCGCGAGGAAAACGGTGAATTCAGAAAGCGTAGTGAACTAAAAAAGGTGCCGAAAATAGGCGCCAAAACATTTGAACAATGTGCGGGGTTTCTTCGGATAGCGGAATCTGACGAAATGCTTGACCGCACCGGCGTGCATCCGGAATCCTACAAAACAGCAAATGCGCTTTTAAACACGCTTGGTTATCCTTCAGGCGTCCTGCCGGAGAATATCAGAAAAAAGGCAGAGGCATATGGTATTGATCGCCTGTGCGGGGAGCTGGAAGCAGGGAAGCCGACGCTTCTGGATATCCTTTCGGAGTTGGAAAAGCCGGGACGGGACATCCGGGATACGCTTCCGCCGCCTATTCTGCGCGAAAATATTCTTGAGATCGATGATTTAAATCCCGGAATGCTGCTGGAGGGAACCGTGCGCAATGTCATTGATTTTGGCGTTTTTGTCGATATAGGGGTTCACCAGGACGGTTTGCTTCACATTTCCCAAATCTCTGACAAATTTATCCGTCATCCTTCCGAGGTTCTGTCTGTCGGTGACAGGATCAGAGTTCGTGTGCTGGATGTGGATAAAGCGCATAAGAGAATCGCATTGACATTGAAGGGCATATAAAGTTCATTGAGGTTTTAATATATTAGAATTTATTTTTAAAGAAATTAGAGCAAATTAAAAAGTACTTGTTTTTGGTTGTGCAATATATCCAAAGATTACAGCAAAAATTTGTTTGGTTATTCTCTTTCAAAACTTCGTATTTTCTGTTACAATATAATATAAATACAATATGCGTTATCAACTGTGACGCAATTGTTCGGCATGATTCAAAATGTATGCAGGAGGAAAACAATGGCAAGTCTTACTTTAAAGCACATCTATAAGAAATACCCGGGCGGTGTAACTGCGGTTTCAGACTTTTGTCTGGATGTGAAGGATAAGGAATTTATCATTTTCGTTGGTCCTTCCGGATGCGGAAAATCTACAACGCTGCGTATGATCGCTGGCTTGGAGGAGATTACAGAGGGAGAATTGTTTATCGGTGATAAGCTGGTCAACGATATCGCACCTAAGGACAGAGATATCGCAATGGTGTTCCAGAACTATGCTCTATATCCGCACATGTCGGTATTTGATAACATGGCATTTGGTCTGAAGCTTAGAAAGACCCCAAAAGAGGAAATCAAACGCAAGGTTGATGAAGCAGCCCGTATTCTTGATATCACGCATCTGCTCGACAGAAAGCCGAAAGCACTGTCCGGTGGTCAGAAACAGCGTGTTGCGCTCGGACGTGCAATTGTCCGCGATCCGAAAGTCTTTCTTCTTGATGAACCACTTTCTAACTTGGACGCAAAGCTCCGTGCGGCAATGAGAACTGAGTTGACAAAAATCCACAAAAAACTGGGAACGACGTTTGTCTATGTTACGCATGACCAGGTGGAAGCTATGACAATGGCAACCAGAATCGTCGTTATGAAAGACGGCTTGATTCAGCAGGTTGATACGCCTCAAAATCTGTATGACAACCCCTGCAACATGTTCGTAGCGGGCTTTATTGGCACACCACAGATGAACTTTATCAACTGTCATCTGGAAAAAAGAGAAGAGGATGTATATTTGATTTTTGGTGAAAATGCGCTGAAGCTGCCGAAGGAGAAGGCCAACAAGCCGGAGTTGAAGGAATATATAGGCAAGGACGTTATCGTAGGAATCCGGCCTGAATGTATTCATGATGAGCCGATGTATTTGAGCTCAATGTCTGAGTCTGTTATTGATACTTATGTAGAAGTGACGGAGCTTATGGGTGCTGAAATTTATCTGTATCTGGTTTCAGATGAGACGAACATGGTTGCACGCGTTTCGGCCCGCTCCACAGCACGGGCAGGCGATACAATCAAAGTGGCCTTGGATGTATCGAGAATGCATATTTTTGATAAAGACACAGAAAGGTGCATTCTCCATTAATTTATGGAAGATAGCCCCTTCCTGTATGTTCGTCAAAAACCAAAATACCGTTCGGATATTTATGCCGAACGGTATTTTTAAATCGAGAATTGAAAAGAGACTTGAT
>DXYE01000020.1 GCA_019415985.1 Clostridiales bacterium | reverse complement strand
GCCTCAGCAAAAGTTCAAATTTCTGTGGATTTATTCTTAATCCCCTGTCGGTATCTCCGTTTATATCCGGCGATGCCGAAAGTACATCTCGTTTTAGGGAGCACATGATTTTTTATAGAAATCAATTCTGTTCCTTCGGACATCTCCCGTCGGCGCAGTCCGCATACGGTTCATCGTCGTTCGGCCCTGCTTCCGGGCCGCAGTTTAACCTCGTACCGAAAAGTCACGACGGCAGCATACAGGTTACATGAAACACCGAATACCGGCTTGTCTCCGTGCCTGAGCTGTGATGCTGGTAATGAAGGACGTTTGTGAAAGGCCACAGCGGAAGTGATCCAAACGCCGCTGGTTTTGTATCATTGAGCAAAGCATAGACGACAAACTGAATAAGTTCAGTCAACCCAAGCTGTCGGACTTATTATGAACCGCGTCGGCTGTCCTTTTATATTGGCATTGGAAAGACTTTGAAAATTTGCATCCGATGCAGTCGATCTGCATGGATAAGAGCTATATCTTTAAAATTTATCAGACGGGGCGTGTCTCCATTACCAAATGAATGCCTTTTTAAATAAATTAGTTGCAACTAACTATCTTCGAAAGAAAGGCGCACGAAGAAAGGAAGCCTTTGCAGTGCAAAGGCATGGTGATTTTATGAGCATCGTCATTGTCGGCGGAAATGAATGTATGATCCGCCAATATAAGGATCTATGCAATGCGTACAATTGTAAAGCGAAAGTATATCCTAAGATGACTGGAAGTCTTAAAAATATCGGCTCGCCGGATTTGCTTGTACTTTTTACCAATACCGTTTCACACAAAATGATCCGCTGCGCGCTGAGCGAGGCCAAGGGGCAGAAGATCAAAATCGCACGTTCCCACACCAGTTCAATGGCTGCGCTGAAAAATATTTTGACAGAGCATACCGCAGGGAGGGAAGCATAATGTCGGAGGAAACGATGGTCCGGCACTGCTCCCCGACGCTCACCGGCATCAAAACCGGGAATATGTTCTCCTGCGCCTTTGACGATTGGACATCTCTTAAAAGCAGCATCCGACGCTTCAATCGATTGCTCGCAGACAAAGGGCTCCGAATTTTTCCTTTGCGCCTAAAAGAAAATCGGGCATTGATCTATGTATGCCGTCCGGCGCGCCTTATAAAGGATCTGCAGTGCGCCGGCGCTGTAAGCATACTGGAGGAGCTGGGCTATCCCACGGAAACGCCGGAACGCTGTATTACAGAACTCAGAAGAAGGATCGGGGAGTGCGGAAAATTTCCGCACGAAATCGGCCTGTTTCTCGGTTATCCGCCGGAGGATGTCCGCGGCTTCATTGAGCATCAGGCAAAAAACTGTAAATGCACGGGCTGCTGGAAGGTATACGGCGATGTCGACCAAGCGCGTAAACTCTTTGAAAGGTACAGAAGGTGCACAGATATTTGCTGTGCACAGCTCGAAAGAGGCAAGTCTATCGAGCGGCTCACCGTAGCCGATTGATATAAAAATTCTTATTTCAGAAAGGATGGAATGCATCAATGAGCAAAGTAGCAATCGTTTATTGGAGCGGAACGGGCAATACAGAAGCCATGGCAGAGGCTGTTTCGGAGGGTATAAAGGAGAACGGCGGGGAGGCGGTACTGCTAACAGCCTCCGAATTTGACGCATCTATGATCGATTCCTTCGACGCCATAGCGTTCGGCTGCCCATCAATGGGTGCCGAAGAGCTCGAGGACAGTGAATTCGCCCCCATGTTCGCTTCCTGTGAAGCAAAGCTTTCCGGTGTCAAAATTGCGCTGTTTGGCTCATATGGCTGGGGAGACGGCGAGTGGATGCGTAATTGGGAGGAAACCTGCAAAAATGACGGCGCGGTACTCGCCTGTGACTTTGTCATCTGCAACGAGGCGCCGGACAACGAGGCGGTTGCGGCTTGCAAGGCACTCGGAAAAGCTCTGCTTTAAGGGATACCTTAGCATACTCTTTTGCGGACATACGCAGTTTTTCGGCGTATGTCCGTTTTTTGCTATGAGAGAGAAAAACGATACCTTTGCCGCAGTGGACACCGATAAATATACCCTGGCAGAAAATTTATATATCGTTTTAAGCCCTACGGGTTCCTCGCAGATACAAGGTGAATACCGAAAGAAGGGAATTGACATCCGACCCAAACAGTGGTATGATATAATATGAAAAGAAGTCTCTGCTGGCTGAGGTCACTCAAATCGGATACAATGACATCAGCTCGGTCCAAAGACAAACGGCAGCCTGTCACAGGTAGGGCTTTCACTTTGCCGGCATATAGGCGGATGCAGCTCTGCAGAAGCCGAGAAGCAGGGAAAGCTGTTCAATCTGTCAGACTGCCCATAATAATAAGGAACAGGAGATGTGTATATGACTCAGCAAATGACAGTAAGAAAAACCGTATTCCATACAGCTCGTCAAAGGACGCTGGCTGTTTTAGCGGCTGTTATTGCAGCCATAGCGCTTCCCCAACTTTTTCACATGCTCGGAGCGGTTACCGGTATGGGAACAGCTCTTGGCCAGATCTTTCTGCCGATGCATCTACCGGTTCTGCTCGTCGGTCTGTTGGCCGGACCCGCGGCCGGCCTGGCAGCAGGCGCAGTCAGTCCTCTTCTGAGCTATGCCATATCCGGAATGCCTGTGCTTACAGGGCTTCCTTTTATGGCCCTGGAACTTGCGGTATATGGCCTTATAGCGGGTCTGCTCGCGAATCGGAACCTGCCGGTCATTGCCAAGCTGTTCATCGCACAGCTTGCAGGGCGCGCCGTCAAGGCGGCCGGTCTTGGTATCGCGGTGTATGCGCTTGGCAATACCTCTGTCCCTGTTTCATCTGTTTGGACAGGGCTCGTCACCGGACTGCCCGGACTTCTTCTGCAGTGGAGTCTGCTTCCGCTTCTGATGTTCCGTATTTCCCATTGGGAGCAGAATCATGTCTGACCTCGAACGTGCTAAGGCCTTGTTGGACAGTCACAGCGACTATACCTGTGCGCTGTGCCGCGAAAATCAGGTTTATAAGAGCCGGCTCCGCGGTATACGGCCGCTTTTACAGTTTTTGTCAGAGGGAACGTCGCTAAAGGGATTTTCGGCTGCGGATAGAATTGTAGGCAAGGCGGCCGCCATGCTTTTTGTCTTGGCGGAGGTCAAGGAAGTTTTTGCACCGGTCATGAGCGCCGGGGCTATAGAAGCGTTCAGGAAGCATGAGATTTCTGCATCCTGCAATCAATGTGTGCAAACCATCGTCAATCGATCCGGCTCCGGTCCCTGCCCCATGGAGCTGGCTGTAGCACAGATATCGGATCCACAGGAAGCCCTGCACGCAGTCAGAGAAACGGCCGAAAGACTCGCCCGGCGGCAAGAACCATGAGAATGCCGACGGCCAACTGTGTTGACACTCAGCACAGCATATGATAGCAAAAAAACAGGTTCAGGTCCCCCATACACCCGACTGGAAAAGAAGGCAGAGAAAAACAGCCGCTCTTGCGGCTGTTTTTCTCTGCCAATCTGCGTGCTGTGTTTTTTGTGCTGGTCACGACATCGACATTTTTATCCGAATTGCACCACTGCTTATGCTTTCCGATTGAAGTCTGACGCGTTGAATTGCCGCTATCGTCCGCCGCTGAATCCGGCCAGCACTGCCTTGCGCGTTTGGCGGTCGGCCGCTCATGATATACGGTAA
The DNA here is from genome assembly GCA_019415985.1 of Clostridiales bacterium. GTDB lineage: Bacteria > Bacillota > Clostridia > Oscillospirales > CAG-272 > CAKTAA01. Next base: position 27,353 of record DXYE01000020.1, on the reverse strand, counting down.
AATGATAAGAAAACGATAGAGATAAGCATTGGCGCTCGGAATTGAAAAAGGTATCGGCAATTTTTCTTTCCGGCCGTCTTTCAGCCGCTTTATCAAAGATCGATTTGCAGTGTAAGATTGTTGTGGCAGTCCGCACCGGTGTCTTTGTTTTTATATTTTGCCCTTATGCTGCAGTTCAGTACCGGATCGCCGTTTAGGTTAATGCCGATTTGCCAATCTCCAGTCCTCTCATAAGTCAGATCCTCAAATTGGCTCTTTTCGCTGTCGTACAGTATATTGAGAGTCTGATCTATTGCAGTCTCACAGGCATCAAAGTCGATTTCCGGCACCTCGATGTTGTCAAACAGTCCCGGCGTGTAGATAAACATGTTCCGCAAACGCCCATATTGATCTATAGTAATGTTAATACCTTCTGTGGTAACAACACCTGATACTTCTTTCTTATACCCCCTTGAATATAAAATCAATCCTGATTCTTCATTGCTTGTCGTTCTTTCGTCGCTGATCCTTGTCAAATCCTCTAACGAAACATATTTGGATGCGATTTCACGCATATGTGTGGATCTTTGTTCCTCTGTCAGTGGCTGCATTGTGCTGTCTGGCTCCTCATAATAATCCTCTACTGCAGCAAATCCGATTAATGCGCCTGTCTCATGATTAAATCTGTATACCGCTTCCTTAGAAACCTCGATATATTCATCTATCGGATGATTCACTACAGAACTCATATGCCTGACCTGTAAAGCTATTGGAAGTATATACCTTATTAGAACCGGCCGTATTACAGCCGCTGAAAATAACCAAATCTGCTATGGCCATTCCGTTGTTTTGAGGGATTTTATGAAAATGAGTGAAACCGAACATATCATCGTCTGATGTGGGGAGAAACGTTTCACTGCCATGTCCCTTATAGACAAATATCTTGGAATAGGCCAGGGCTTCAAGGAAAGTATCCTTTGTCATATAGGACTTCATTTTAATTTTAGAGCTGCTATACCCGCTGTTAACCAAATAGGATTTCAACGTGGAAGCATATTCGTTGTGGGGCGCATGACCATCGTTGAGGTCAACGGATGTAAGTGATGCGTCGAGCAGATCGAAATAAATATTTCTTAGAGCCACGCAAGCTTCTGCGCGTGTGATATCGCGTTTCGGATCAAATTTGCCGTCGGTACCGCCGTTAATAACCTCCGCACAGTACAAGCGCTTGATTGCCTCGGTCGCCCAGGAACTGATGCTGGACTGATCTTGAAAATAGGCATCGTAGCTCCGTAAATATAGCAGCGGATAATCGTAGGCATTGTAAAGTCTGTAAAGCATGGTGCAGAAGGTTTCCTGTCGATTTCAAATTCAGGCCCGAAGATGTCTCGGGAATATTCGTCGATGATGCCGATATCGTCCGCCCAGTTCACATAACCCGCATATTCGTAATGCCCCATGATGTCCAGGTAATTCGAACTGCTCGTATGGGTAATCGTTGCTCCCACGAGCTTTGCCGCGGCTTTCACTGCGTCGATGCGTGTCAGGGGTTCAGAGGGATAAAAATATGTACCGTCCGGGCTGGTCATTATAAACTTGTTGGTCACAAAGTCTATGTAGCTGCACGCCCAGTGGTTTGCCGTATCCGGGTAGATTGCCGCATTTGCTGTAAAGGGAATCTGCGTAAATACCATTAGAACAATTAAAAACAAACAACAAGACCTTTTTCTCAACCTTTTCATTGACATCCTTCTTCATACATTTTCCGATGGAAGAAAAGCGTAATAGAATCACCTCCTATGAAAAATGTTTCCATCATAATTAATATATACTTATGCAGGCCAAGTTGTTTTGATATTATTAAATTTTGTTGTGTTTATTTTACAATAATGAAATATATATAAATATTTTTTAAACCATATAAATATTAACATATTGTATTTTTGATGTCAATGATATATTTGAACAAAAAATCATAATCTATGTTGTGGAAACTGCCAATATTTCTTACCGCATTATGATCTTTGCTCCTAAAGAACACATATAGCAGTACATCGCAAATCCATATATAAAAAAGCCCCAGCAGTTTGAGAACCGCTAGGGCTTGAAGAAGCTGGGGCGTCAAAGTGTACTGACATTGTCATTCCGGTGACTGGAGGTTCATGAAGCTATGATGCTTATGCCGGTATCTCTACAGAAACATATAGCGGACAAGAGTAGCCGGTGCTGTCATTTGCGGGTCCTACGGCGTCAACATGAACAGAACAGGACAGTTCAATGTTACCCTCAGCCGTCAATCCAATGTTGTAATCTTCGGATATGTCATAAGAAGCCGTGACGTACGGACTGTCATCGTCGCAGAAAATCGAATCCAAATAATCCTCAATCGCCTCGTTGCAGGCATCAAGGTCAATCGTCGGCATCTCGAAGTCGTCAAACAGGCCCGGCATATAAACAGAGTAGCTAAACAATCTGCCGAACTCGTCGAGCGTAACCAAAACGCGTTCTGCGGACGTGTAACCCGCTACTTCTCTGGAAAAAGAATAGTAATATACTGTGACATCTTCCTGAGCCAGTGTCATTTTCTCATACGTAGAGACGTCGCACTGCTCAGTAAATCCCTCAATAGACATCTGCGATGCCGCGAAGCTCCGGGCACGCGCGTCCAACTCCGTCTTTGACAGGGCTGTCAGGCTTGCAACAGATGCTTCATACTGCTGTACCGGTGCCCTGTATCCGATCAAAGCGCCTGTATCATGGTTATAGCGCAGTTCAGCCTGACTTTCGGTATCCAGATAATAATCCACCAAATGGTTCACAGCCGCGATCGATTTTGTCTCTTGATATTCCGCTGTCCACGTTGTACCCTCAATCGTTGCTGTTTTTTCGGCAGGAGCCGCTGTGTCTTGATACTCAACCGGAAGCTCCCCCATATTTGCTAAAAGCAGTTCGTCCATTACAGGATCTCCCACCAGACTTGCATCTGCAATCCGCACCTTATATGCCGGCCTCTGGGCATTCGCACAGGCTGAAAGGGCAATACAAAGCAGGCAAAGCAGGCAAACCAGGGCTTTTTTCATAAACTTTCTCTGTTTCATAGTCTTCCTCCTTCAATGTTGATTTTATTTGATTTGTTATGAGAACCTTTTTAATTGTGGACTGTTTGAAATCTACGGTTCAAGTCTGTCTGTAGAAGAACCCAGCATTTTCCGGTTTGCATCGCTGATATATTGAGAAGCGTTCGGATAGTCGGTACGGACAGCCTGATCCGCTATATAGCCTGATATACTAAAGGTACTGCCGCTGCATAGACTTGCAATAAAGCTGCGGAGCCAAGTGTCAGACTGGTTTGACAAAATTTCGTCCGTAAAGCCCACAACGTGCGCCGCTCCCTTTGCATATGCCTTTCCGGTTAGTGAAGTCGAAGAGTACTGCTGATTGGTACCCGCTGTTTCACAGCCCATGAAAATAATCAAATCCGAAATACCGAGCCCGTTTGAGGGAAGCGCATTGAGATACGAGGTGGTATAATTTGCTCCGCTGGTCATTGGAAGTGAAGTAGGCGAACCGTGCCCGTGGAAGACAAAGATTTTTGACCGGATGATATAGTCGTTAAACTGTGTTGCCGTTACAGAGGGCATGCTCCCGATTTTCGTCGGAGTATATCCCCTGGAAATCAAGTTTGAACGTGCGCTCGACATATAATTATCCAATGCGACGGGAGCCGAGGAATCCAGCACCGCAGTCAGCGTAGCGTCACGGACATCAATAAAAATATTTTTCAGAGCCACAGCAGCCTCTGCTCGTGTGATATCGCGCTGCGGTTCAAAGTTTCCGGTATCGCCGCCGTTGATGACCTCAGCGCGGTACAGACGATTGATGGCCTCCGTCGCCCAGGAGCTGATGCTGGACTGATCATTAAAGGAAACATACGATCTCTTGTACAAAAGCGGATAATCGTAGGCATTGTAAAGTCTGTAAAGCATGGTGCAGAAGGTTTCCCTGTCGATTTCAAATTCCGGACCGAAGATGTCTCGGGAATATTCGTCGATGATGCCGATATCGTCCGCCCAGTTCACATAACCCGCATATTCGTAATGCCCCATGATGTCCAGGTAATTCGAACTGCTCGTATGGGTAATCGTTGCTCCCACGAGCTTTGCCGCGGCTTTCACTGCGTCGATGCGTGTCAGGGGTTCAGAGGGATAAAAATATGTACCGTCCGGGCTGGTCATTATAAACTTGTTGGTCACAAAGTCTATGTAGCTGCACGCCCAGTGGTTTGCCGTATCCGGATAGATTGCCGCATTTGCCATAAAGGGAATCTGCGTAAAAATCATCAGACAAACCAAGAGAAAACAACAGGATCTTTTTTTTAGCCTTTGCATAGAACATCCTCCTTAACATTGACAGAGGGAAAATAGCTTTGAATAAATTTCGCTCTTCTAACGAAAAAGTTCCCCCATTATGAAATTGTATGAAGACGTTCTGCTAATTATTCCTATTTATGAAAACTTTTCTATGCTTTTTGTTCGACGGATGAATTACATGCAAATTCTGAGGCAACCCCAGAAAATATATTAACACAACATTTATGAAATATCAATATTAAAAACAAATAAAATTAATCAAATTTTGTTTTTCTATATTTTGTTGCTGAAAAGAAAAAATATTTAATGAACTTTGATTCATTTTTCATAAATTAGGTTTTTCATATACCGATAAAATTTTAAATAAAAATATCGAAACAGCATTTATATTACCATCCGCCATCTTCGGTCCCCTTATTTTCACAGCCGTCTAAAAGCTATTTACCGTCCCCGAGAAGCGAATGCAGTCTGTCAGGCAGACAATTGCATGACATCCAAATTTTCGGGCAAAAATCAAAATATCAGTAAGCTGCCGCATCCATATCGGCGAAGCGCCAAACGATACCGGACTTTTATTTCCTTATATATTAATCGTTGAAATGGGCTAAAAGGAGCTATCGAAATACCGCGCGGCATGCCCTGCGGAAGCCGCTCCTGATGCTTCTTTATCCTGTCCCTCTCTATCATCGCAGAAAGGAACCTTGTAAAATGAAACTTTCGTTCATGCAGTTCAAACGCAAACCGATCCAAGGCGCTTCAGCAGCCGCAGTCCTCATTCACATTCTGACCGGCCTTATATTTCTATGCACCCTGATCATCTGTGCGTTCTCTGCAGAGGCACGTGCGATCTGGGCTGCGGTGTCAGCCATCGTGCTGGCCCAGCTTCCCTTTCTCCTGATAAAATGGTGCAGAACCATCCCCCCCGCCGTGTGGATTCTGTGGGACATATTCCTCCTTTCCAGCATTCTCTGCGGAGAAATTTTAGATTTCTACACCCGTTTCAGTATTTGGGACCTCGGCGTCCACTTTTTATCCGGATTTCTGTTTGCCGTTATCGGAGCTGTTCCGGTCTACCGTTTACAGCCTTCCACGGGCATCATCCCAGCCGCCTCCGCCTTTTCACTTTCACTTTCCTCCAGTCTTTTATGGGAATTCACCGAATTTGCATGCGACCGTCTTTTCGGCGCCGACATGCAGAGAGATACCCTAATGCCCATCGTCTCCACGCGGCTGCTTGGCAGCAATGCCGAAATCACTAGGATTCGCATCGACAGCATAACGGTTAACGGCGCTCCCTGGCCGGGATATATTGATATCGGCCTCGTTGATACCATGACGGATCTGCTCGCCGGCGCTGCGGGCGCCTCTGTATTTTTCCTGCTCGCTCTCCTCATTCCGCACTCCTCCGGGTGCAGGACCGTATTTGAAGCTCTTGTCCCGGAAAAACGCTGAAAATGTGACGGTAAACTGAAATTTGTAAAATATATCTTTACTTTTTCGAAAAAGTATGGTATAAATTATAAGAATGTAAAAATGCCAGACATACGGAAAGGAACGTAGAAAGATGAAGAAATGGATAGCATTGGCGCTGTCGGCGGTTATGCTGATGGCCTGTACCGCGTGCGGTAAAAAAGATGAAAAAATGTATGACCTTGAATTGAGCAAATATGTAACGCTCGGGACTTATAAAGGTGTTGAGGTCAGCAAAACGGATATTGAAAAGGCTGTGGCGGACACGATTGCGGCCGACCTGAAGGCAAGTGCCTACGACGAAGAGATAACGGACCGCGCGGCGGAAGACGGAGACAAGGCCAATATCGATTATACCGCGACCGTCAACGGTGAATCCTTCGAGGGCAGCAGCGCTACAAATTATGATGTGACGCTCGGCAGCGATACTATAAAAATCAGTGATATTGAGGACGCTGTCGTTGGTATGAACAAAGGTGAAACCAAAAGCATTGATGTCGTTCTGCCGGACGACTTTTCCACCACTGAAACCGATATAAACGGCCAGACCGCGCAGATCTCCATCACCCTTAACAAAATATCCCAAACCATAACGCCGGAGGAGATGACGGATGAAATTGCGGAAAGCCGGTCCAACGGAAAATATACGACGGTTGCGGATTATGAAGCGGCGCTGCGTCTGGAAGAAAAGGAAATAGCGGTATGGGACGCGGTCATGGCTAATATTGAAATTTTAGATTATCCGGAAGAGGAAGCTGAACAATATTACAATACACAGGTAGAGTATTACGAAAGCGCGGCACAGGGTTATGGTCTGGACCTTGCAACCTATGTCTCCATGATGTACGGCCAAGACGAATCCTCTTTCTTGAAAAGCCTCGCTAACCAGTCGCTCATGCAGGCTGTTTCGGATGTGACAATGCTGTTGATTTATAAGGCTGAAGGTCTCTCCTATACAGAGGAGGAGTTCAACGCGTATGTAACGGAATTTGCGGAAAGCAACAATTTGGAAAGCACGGACGACGCCATCGAAAAGGCAGGCCGCGAAACGCTCGAATTAGGTCTTCAGCAGGAAAAGGTGCTCCAGCTTTTGACGGAGGAGGCTGTAGAGATCGAAACGGAAGATACCTCCGAGAATTCAGACACGCAGGCGGCTGACAGTCAATCAGACACATCTGAGCCAGAAGAGAACTCCACTGACAGTTCAGATACATCCGCCGACAACTCGGATACGTCTGCGGCATAACAGTACAGACGGATCATACTAACGAAAATAGGAACAGGGTGGATTTTTCAATACCTTGCAGCGAATGATAGCGGAAAGCGAACGTCCCGCGTCTTTTAGACGCGGGACGTTTGCAGCTTTCGGCGGCAGCGCAAACCCTTTTCACACACCCTGGAGACTGGCAGGGATACCTTTGCGCCGCACGGAGCCGACGAATGCTTCACATCCCTTATCCTTGCCGGGCAAGAATCCTTAAATAAAACAGTGAAAAAATTTCGTTACCAAACGATATTTGTCTTGCCCCGGGGATTCCACCGAAACCTGTTCATAATTTTCGCTGTACTTAAAAGATGCGGACGCCGCTTAGAACAGGGACGGGCGTCGGAGAAGGCTTCAACCTTCCCCGGCACCTGATTCTTGCTTACATGCATGCGCTGCGTATTTCTTCGGATATTCAACCGCCATCAAACCGTCAAGTTGCGGAAAATTATTTTTTATAAACCAGCACCGTCTTTACGTTTTTCCCCGCTTTGGCATCCTCAAACGCCTTATTTACTTCGGATACCGTGTAAGATGTCGTCAAGGCGCTGATTTTCGCATGCAGGTGGGTGTTTGCCTTCAGAAAATCCAGATAATCAGCGACGTCGCACAGGGAATACTGGGAAGAACCGATGAGCCTTAAAGCATTGAAGGTGATGAGCTGCGGCTGGATCTCAACGCTGCCGCTGTTGGAATACTGCCCTGGAATCAAATAAACGCCGCGGTTGCGAAGCATGCGCATTCCCTGGGGAACTGCCTGAGGGTTACCGCTCGCCTCGAACACCAGATCCGCGCCTATACCGTCCCCGAGCGCGCGAATTTTTTGGATGATGTCATCCGCTTCCATTCTGTCAAGATTAAAAATTTCTGTTGCGCCAAGAGAACGCGCCGTTTCTTCCCGCGCCGGGTTATCGCCGGCCGTCAGCGCGACAATATGTGGAATACCGAGCGATGCGAGATAGGCCACCGCAAATGTTCCGACAGGACCAAGCCCCTGTACAACGGCAACCTTTGCACTCTCGGCCATAAAATTGGCCTCGCGTGCAAGACGGAAGGCGTGAAGGGCAGTCGGCCCGGCACAGGCATAGACACAGACCATCTTCGGGTCCAAGCCCTCCGGAATCTTTACCAGATTTCGAATCGGAGAATAATTGTATTCAGCATAGCCTCCCCAAAAATGCGGCGCCGCGTCGGGGTCGCCTACATTCGAACACACCATATTGATACAGTTTGCATCGTCTCCATCGCGGCACAGTTTGCAGGTTCCACAGGGGGTCGCGATATCGACGATTGCATAATCCCCCGCACAAATGCCGGACGCCGCGCTATCAGCCTCCGAAATCTCCTCCACCTGTCCGACGAATTCATGTCCGATGATCATGGGACTCTGCATGGCCAGCTTTCCGCGGTGTATATGTATATCTGTACCGCAGACGCCGCTGGCGGCGAGCCTAAGCCGCGCCATTCCGGTCGGCGCGGGGGTCAAAGGGTATGTGCGGAGTTCAAAGGGTTTGTCTACGCCGACAAAAACGGCGGCCTGAGCTTTCTCAACATTTTGATTTGTCATAATCCAATTTCCTTTCACTTGTTAATTTTTTCGTTTTTAATTGTTAAAAAAGGCAAAAGCCCAGTCAGGGGGCGTTTTCAGCGAGAAATTGTAGCTTCGCTGCGAAAAGTGAAGGCGTCCGCTGTAAGAAGCTGCGTGAGATATTCAGATTTACGCTTGAAACTCAAACCTTTACAAAGCGGACGGCGTCGGCAGCGGGGATTCAGGCACAGCCGACGCCACGCAGAACAGAATTTAATTTTATTCATGCTCCGTTCTTTTTAGAATATCCTCCTGTACAGCGCGGTTGAGCAGCGTGTAGTACGCGCTAAAGCCGGAAACGCGCACCACGAGATTTTTATAATTTTCGGGGTGAACCATAGCATCCTTTAAAACGCCGCGCGAAACGCTGTTGATCTGTACCTCTTGTCCGCCCATTTCGAAATAGGTTCGGATCATCGCGGCCAGCTTTTTGCGTTTTTCCGGCTCCCGGAACATTTCCGGGCTGTATTTCTGGTTGACCACGGTTCCGCCGGCAGCAAGCGTATAATCAGGCTTAGCAAGCGAGAGTGCGGCAGCAGTCGGTCCGTGCGTATCCATTCCGTGCATGGGAGAGGCGGCGTCACTTACCGGTTCTCCTTTGCCTCTGCCGTCCGGCGTTGCTGCAATTTCCTGTCCTGCCGGGATATTGGCAACGTTGGATGCGATAAGGGTGTAAATGCGTCCGCCGTCATGGGTCCGGTAGGCTGAGAAGATCTCTTCCTGTTTATTTACAAACCAAACTGCATATTTGTCGGCATAATCGTTGTTGTTCCCGTATTTAGGGGCTTTCAGCATCTGAACGCGCTCCGTCTCATGTCCTTCAAAATTGTCGCGCAGGATATTCCGCATTTCGGTAAGCGTCATAACCTGATCCTCGTAGACTAGCTTTTCAATGGCCGCAAGAGAATCCGCCATGGTCGCAATACCCATACCGCAGGCACCGTGGACCGATGGATATTTTGCGCCGCCGCGGTTGATATCAAGACCGCGTGCAATGCAGTCACGGCAATAGCAGGATAGATAGGGTTGCTGATAGTTGAGTGGATTCGGCCGTTCGTTTGCATTACGGAACAGCATCATATATTCCGACGCGCCGAACCGCATCTGCTCCTCCAGCGCTTCCATGAATTGGTCCATTGTCTGAAAGGCCGAGGGTTCACCGGTCTGCGGTCCCCGCCGTTCTCCGGTCATCATGCAATAGCCGTTGTTGAGTGCAAGCTCCAGATACTTGGGTGTGTTATATCTTCCGTCAGACCACGGCGGCTGCATTCCCTGTATGAAATTTTCGATACAGCCGACCATGCAGTAATTGCGGCAGTCCTCGAGCGCATACCCGTATCTGTTTAGCGCCGGTATATTGACATCGTCGTTCATCAGCGCCGGGTAGCCGAGTCCAGTGCCAATCACCTGAAGACATGCGTCCAGAAAATCAGAGGATATACCGCTGTGCAGACGGGCGGACAGATTCGGTCCCGGCACATTGCAGCGGCCGACCGCCTGAAGGATCAGGTAACTCAAGTCGTTTACCGCATCTTCTCCGTTTTCAGGTTTTACTCCGCCGATTGCGATATTCACGACGTCGTCCCCGCCCGCAAATGCGGCAAGCTCATGAATTTTTAGCAGTGTGCATTCGATCCATTCCAGCGCCTGCGCATGCGTAATGCTGCCCGATTCAATATCCGCCCGGAAATAGGGATACAGGTACTGATCCATGCGACCGAGCGCCATAGCGTACCGGCCCTCGCATACGAAGCTCACATGGCAAAGCCAGACAAGCTGCAGCGCCTGACGGAATGTTTTCGGGGCGTCCTCTGTGACCGCGCGGCAGGTCTCCGCAACCTCGAGAAGTCTGGAGCGGATTGAGGTATTCGCTGTCTGTCCAGCCTTTTCAGCGGCGGCGTCGGCATATGCTTGGATCATGGCGCTGAAGGCCTTCATTGTGATTTTCGCTGCGCGAAGAAAATTCAACTTATCCACGGCGTCCGCATCCTGCCGGTGCTGAGTCATGGAATCCTCAATATTGCGCAGCGTTCCGCCTACGCCGTTTTTCAGAAAGCCGGCATAATCCGGTGCAAAATGGTCGGCGTTTTCCCAAAATCCGCGGAATCCGTATGAGGACAATATTTTGCCGGCAAATCGGTGGTCGTCTTCTGTCCAATCATCTGAGAACAATCCCCTTATGGAACCGGCAATCATATCGCTATCATAGATATGCTTTTCGTGCAGTCTGAACACCGAAGCACAGGCATATGCGCGTGCAATGACATTTTCCTCATCTCTGTGCGCAAGAAAACCATCTGCATAGAAAATATCCCGCGCCAGACGTCCCGGTTTGCCGGCTCTGATCTCTTGACGCAAATTTTCCAGTTGTGACATTTAAAATCCATCCTTTCCGTACTGCACGGGACAGACCCGTGCAGTCCAAGCTTCATCACCGTGTCGGCCGGAGTTCTTTCCGAATCAGACAGCGCAGAAGGCCGCATGGACAGCGATCCTTTCCAGTTTATCACCGATCTTTTTCTCATGGAAAACGACGCTCAGCCAAGGAAGACCGCAGAACTGTGATGCGGCGTATATTCTTCTAACAAAATCAGGCCGCCGCTGTCAGAGCAGTGGTAACATCCGTGCTGCTGTCCGGTCAGATGTGCTGCCTTGGTGTGGGATAAAAGCGTATCCTGACTAAGGCCGATACATTCTCCTCCCCGGATAGCCAGAAGCCTTACGGGAGGCAGCGGACATTTTATCCTATAATATATTGTAGCACAGACACCGGAAAATGTATCTGTATGATCTTGACGAATCTGGACAAATCTCATATAATATTTATATAGTTTCATCGACTTCCGGCATCGGTTCCGAAAGACAATATTTCGGCAGACGCTGCCCGTATTACACTATCTGCCATGCAGCGATTCTATGGACGTTCCGACAGAGATGAGGAAAGCGGCGAAAAAAACGAATCGGATAAAAACGCGGGCAGGCGGTAAGGTCTGTAGGCTTCTGAAAAGAGTCTGTCTCTCGTTTATGCAAAACTGCTTGGATGTCATTTCAATATCACCGGATATTGTCAGACCGGTTGAAGCAGGCGTTCTAAAACCGAATTGAAAGGCTTGGATGGATGCCTTAACGCAATGAAAGGAATTTTTGGCGAGCAAAAGTCTTTTGCTCGTCAAAGGCATGGTGCTTATGATGCAGGCCATGAAGCTGAAACTTCGACAGCTCCCGCGTATTCTGTTTGCGCACGGATATCGTACCGCAAGCTATCGCACATCTTACTGCGCTCAGAAGGACGTCTATGAGATCTGCTATATGGAGCGGGGCGCGGTGGAGGAGACGTTTCCGGACGGAAACAGTCTTTTGCTTACACCGCCTGTCCTATGCTGCCTTGGCCCGTATACGCAGGTATCCCTGCGATCCGGCGAGGAACACGAGCATTTCACCGTGGGGTTTACGGCTGGCGGTGAAGCCGAAATATGCGGGGGAACCGAAATGTTGTGTCTTCAGAGAGCCGTCTTTGAAAAACAATTTTTTAAAGATCCGGCATCCGCAGGTTCTCTGGCACATCAGCCGTCTGAGGACATCGGCGCGATGACCGCTTTTCTGCCCTTTATGCTGCCGGAGGACGGTTCAAGCGGCGCGATAGAACGTCTGATCAAAAAAATCATTCGCGTCCGCGCCTCAACAGACTTTACGCGGGAGCTTCAGGCTGTCTCGCTCCTTGTGGAAATGCTGCACGAGGTTACGCAGGCAGCGCTCCGGCTCGCTGTCCGGGAAACCGACGGCGCCGTACGCTATGCAGGAAATGTCCGTTGCAGGCAGGCTGTCCGGTTTATATCAGAAAACATAGAGGAGTCGATCAGTGTATCCGATGTTGCCAGAGCTGCAGGTGTCAGTACGGGCTACCTGAGCAAGCTCTTCCGCGATACACTGGGCATGGGGGTCATCGATTACATCAATCGGCTGAAGCTGAACCGCGTCAAGGAGCTGCTCTCCGTACGCCAGGTGAGCATCCAGGATGCCGCCGCGAGTGTCGGTATTGATGATCCAAACTACCTGAGCAGGCTTTTTAAAAAGTACAACGGTATTACCGCAACAGAATACCGCGCACTGAGAAATCATCCTGAACTGTGAACCGGATATGCTCCTCCGGAATGCTTTCTGCGGCAGATCCTCTCCCATATTCGCCCGCCTAACTGAAGCTGGCGGCAAATTTCCAATTGTGTCCGATCCCTTTAAATTGATCACGCAGGCCGTAATACGCCTACGGCGGCTTTTTCATAAAAAGGCTCAGTTATCTATCTGGCCGAACGCTGTCCGCTGATACCGTATCAGTAAAGCAGAAACGGTCCGTACCGGTTCCTGCGCCCTTGAAAAGTGCCGCTTCAAGGCCGCGTGCGTTACCGAATCGCATATAGACTATTTAAAATATCTGCCCAAATTGCAGGTTGATCGCCGCAAACACTTCTTTACACAAGATGAAAAGAGTCAATCATCAACACAAATGTGCTTTTGATTGACTCTTTATGCGTTTTTATTCCAAATGCAAAGCTTAGTCCTGCAGGATGGTATGAGTACTGTTCAATGGTGAATAGGAGTAAAAAACTCTATCATGCTGCGCTCCAGTATCCATTTTGGAAAACCTCTAACCTGATCATGTTGACACCGCGCGCTTCGGTCCGGTCATTTTATCCATGCAATTTATTTCATTAGAAACCGTTAGATTACGACCGCCGGCATTCGGAAATTTTATAAATTGATACGCGGCGGAATTTCCCTTATCGATTCGCAAGAATTGCATTGATTTCGGAATGCTCCTCTGATGCATCCTCCATGGATTCTGTCATCAAGCCGTTAATCTCTTATGCGATGCGCATGACATGGATGAAAAATGAGCGCTTCTTTTCTGTAAAGCAGCTTCCGATTTCAAAAGCCTTGAAACATAAGTCTTTTCCAATCCAAACTGAATCAGACTGCATACACTTTCTGTCGTTTCCACGTCAAAATGCATAAAAAACAAAGGTAACCGATATAATAAGCTTGGACGATAAAAAAACAAGCGGCCGTTTATGCGGCCGAACAATAGATAAAGGTAAAACGGTGATTTTATGCAAACAAAAATAAAACATGCGATCATTATGGCGGGCGGCGAGGGACAAAGGCTGCGGCCAATTACAGAAAGTATCCCCAAGCCGCTGGTTCCGGTTGCGGGTGAACCTGCGATGACGCATATTATCCGCCTGCTCGCACGGCATGGCTTCGAAAGCGCCGCCGTCACGCTGCGGTACAAAGGCGAGGATATTGAAAAATATTACGGCAGCGAGGCGCACGGCCTCAGGCTCTCCTACTTTTATGAAAACGAACCGCTCGGAACAGCGGGCAGCGTCAGAAACGCAGCAGGAAAAGCGGAGGAAGATATTCTGGTTATCAGCGGAGACGCGGTATGTTCCGCCGACCTATCGGAAGCCATTGCGTTTCACAGCGAACACGGTGCGGAAGCTACGCTCATTCTTGCGCACGCTGAATCCCCTTCCGAATTCGGCGTCGTAGTGTGCGGCGGAGATGGTCAGATCCGTGGCTTTATCGAAAAGCCTTCGGATGCCGAGGCGCATACGGATACTGTAAATACCGGTATTTATATTTTATCTGCGGACATGGTACGGCGCATTCCCGAGGGCGTGCCGTATGATTTCGGTAAGGATCTCTTTGCCCGCGTGCTGGCAGAGGGCGCAAGGCTTTATGGTTATATCAGCGATGCCTACTGGTGTGACATTGGAACGCTGGACGCATTGTACCACTGCAACTTTGACGCCGCAGACGGCAAAATAGACGGCATTTCCATGAAAGTACGCAGAGAATTTTCCCATATCACACATGCAGTTGTCGGCCGGGGCTGTTTTCTGCCCGCTACCTGCCGTATCAACCGTTCCATTCTTTTTGACGGTGTACGAGTCGGCAGCGGCTCCGTCATCGACGGCTCCATCCTCTGTACAAATGTTAAAATCGGCCGGAATACGGTCATTGAAAAGGGATGTGTGATCGGTGAGGGCGCGGTGATCGGCGACGGTTTGCATCTGGAAGCACGGACACGCGTCGCCCCCATGACGGTCGCAGTTACAGTTCCGGGAACGGATGGCGAAAGGGACGTCGTCTTCGACGGATGTCAAAGTATACGCTCTTATTTCCACGACGATGGACTGTATTTGGGGCAAACGAGTGCGCCGGACGGCCAGCTTTGCGTGCGGGTCGGCTCCGCAGCCGCAGGATATTTGAAAAAAATTGCGGGACGAGCCGGCATCATGCACGATGGTAGCGTCCCCGCTTCACTCGCCGCGCATATGATTGCAGAAAGCATTGGTGCGCAAGGGATGCGCTGTATGGCATTCGGCGCCGGCACGTATGATGAGGCTGCTTTCGCTGCGGTTCGTTACGGCATAAAGCTGACGATGTTCATTACGGAGGAAAACGGAAGACTTTCTCTGTTCTTTTTGGATGATAACGGCCTCTATCCTTCCAGAAGCTTCGAGAGAAGCTTTGAGAGCGGTCTGTGTGCCGGAAATGTTACCGCGGGATCATCCGCCGCCGTCTTCCCCACGGCCGTAACTGGTACCAGACTCCTGCTTTCCGCCGCCGTACAGGAAATGATTCAACTGCCGCTGCGCGGCTTTGAATTTTCAACGGACAACAGTCCTTCCGCCGTTCTGCTGCGGCAGCTTCTGGAGCGGGCGGGCGCAGCGTTCCGAAAAAACGCGCCGAAAATGTTCTGTTTTACAGGCAACGACGGTCTCTTCCTCCGTGAGAACGGCATCGTAGCCGACCGATATATGCTGACGGCTCTCCTACTGCGCCGCAGAAGTCCAAAGACGGCCGCAGTTCCGGACGACGCGCCTGCTTATCTGGAACAGCTTGCCCGTCAGACGGGAACCGAGCTGAAGCGCTATACGCACTGCCCGGCTACTGACAGCGGGGAGATCAGCCAGAACCGACGTCTGGCAAGTCAGCAGTTATGGATTTCAAACCGTCTGTTCCTCGCGGCTGCATCTGCTGTGTATCTGCACGAGAGCGGCGAATCCCTCTCCGCACTGCTCACAGAGCTTCCCGTACTTTACCGAAGCGCTGTGGATATACAGGCGCCGTATGACAAGAAAACATGGCTGCTCAATCGGATTTCAGAAGAAGCCGGCGGCCAGGAGGATCGCACGGTAAGGGAAGGTATTCAAATCCGCTGCGGAGACAGCGGCTGCGTGCGCATCATTCCTCGAAAGACCGCAGCTATTCGAATTGTCACGGAATCTTCGACCATGGAAGCCGCGGAGGAGCTTATGGAGGGACAAAAGATTCGACTGCTAAAGCTACTGAACGAAAAAAAATAAAGGCATGCCAAGACTTGAGGTTCTGTACAGCGGCGGTATGACTGCATAAGTAAAACTCTGCCCGCAGCTACAGGTCCGTCTTGCAGCTTCCAGGGGATGGTGCCCGAAAAGCATCATCCCTTTTCTGCGCACAAATACGACATGGCTGAGCTTGGAAATTGGAAACTGAAAAAGCTGAATCGCCAATTTACCAACGGCTGTCCCTTTTCATTCCCGATGAATTGAAACGCGAGAATCGTATGCGAAAATATAAGAGGATGAAAAAATCGGAGATACGATTCCGTATCTCCGACCTGCCGGGCAATACCCGAAAACGGCCTTTTTCAAACATGAATGTCTTTTGCATACTTATGGTCTGGTAAGCGTCACCGGAAAAGACATGAACATACTTATTTCATCGGGCACGTCGTCACAGTCAAGTATCAGTTCGTCGCCGTCCACCTCAAAGGTAAACTCTGCTCCTTCAAGGATCAGCGTATCTTCATCAATCTCATACTCACCCTCCTCAGTGCCGGAGTAGCCCATCAGATCTATTATGTTATCCATGGACAGCTCTTCCTCGAGCATTGAGCGCAGATAAGTCCGCAGAGGCATGTCAAGCTCCTCTTCAACAGCCTGTATGTTTTCTCTCACTGTTCCCTCGATCTCTCCGGCGTCAATTTGGGCCTCGAGCTCGGCGACGGCGGCATCGTATGCAATCTCTACCATTGCATCATAAAAATCGTCATCCAGCATTTCTTCCAAAGCGTCCTCGTCCAAGCTAACTGTGCAGGAGCCATCTCTGTTGAAATCTAAAATGAGGAAAACGGACATGCTGTCAAGTCCGAGATCATCCGTATCCATTCCGAGTTCCTCGGCCATTATGTTCAGCATGTCGAACTCCCATTGCCATTCGCCTATGATGCTGCCGCTGCTGCTCGGCCTTTTGGGTTCATCGGTTTCCGCGTCATCGTCCACCTTTTCGTCATCGTCCACCTTTTCGTCATCGTTCACCTTTTCGTCATCATCTACTTTTTCGTCGTCCTGCTCTTCGTTTCTCTTATCCTCGTCGTTGTTTTCATCGTCATCGCTGTTTCCGTCGTCGTCATCTTTGTCCTCTACCTTGGCTTCATCGTCATCATTGTCCACCTTTTCGTCACCGTCACAACCGGCAAGCAAAAGTGAAAAAGCCATTAATAATACGAGCAAAAGTGCTAATAGTTTCTTCATTGTTATCTCCTTCCAATTTATATTTTATAAGCATAATAAAGTATAACGTTTTCTGCATAATTTGTCAAGTTATAAATAAAATATTATGCAGCAATTTGAGGATTTATAGCTGGGCTCCGACAACATATACGCAGAGAAATCAAATCGAGCAAAATGTTTGATTTGCATCTTTTTTGATATCTTATCATGCTGGATGATATGATTGCACAGAACTTTAGTTTTTCCATGCACCGTAAGCGTGTCATTTATTGGAGATGCGACATGTTTTTCGTAATGTTCGCCATTGACTGTCTCATCCCGTATGATGTCTCGGTTACAGAACATGTACCGCATCACGCGGTCCAGGTCCCTATGAAGCATATTTCGATCAAAAACGGATCTTTTGTTCACATTTTAGAAAAAACCGTTTTTTTAACTTTTTGTTTCCAGAATGCATTTATTGTCTCATTTCTGAAATAGATGGACAGTTGTTGTCGATAAAAAGATAATATTTTCCTGCAATAAAGTTTATCCTTTTTCGCAAGACTGCATAGAATGCTCCTCGTACGAAATAAAATGCTGCAGACCCCAAAAGCTGCGTTTTTTACCCATAAAACACAAACTGCGGGCCGCATACATGGCCCGCAGGATATTTTAGACGCAGACATCCCTCTTCTTGTCCGCTGTGTTTTGTTCGACAGATACGACGGTTTTTCGCAAAAATACCGTGACGGATTTCCCTGATGAGAAAAAGTTTCCGACCCCTCTGTTCAACAGGAGCAGGTAATTTTCGATCCCCCTATACACAAGTCCGGCTCAAGAACAGGGAATTATCTATTAGCCGGCCTTACAATTGCCCTTATAACGCCAAAAGAGAAGCAGAGATACTTAGAAGGGGGCGTGATCTGCTTTCGACTGCTGTGGCAAAGAAAAACGGCCAGATAACGTATTCCGTTTTGCAAACCCTTCCCGTATGGAGAATAGGCGTCTGTTATGCGGCATTTCCATGAGCATGGCTTATTTATAGACAAACGACTGCGCATATACAGGCAATACTGCATGCTTTTCCGGCTGCAGAATCCAGCATCTTCTGCTTCCATTTTAATCCAAAATACACCCCTGACTTTGGTGTACAATTACGGATGTTGTTCAGTTGAATCTACGTCTCCCGGCGGTGAATGCCGCAGCCCGAGATCAAAACGTTTTCGCTTAAAAATCCATAAAAAGCTTTGCGCGCCCAGTAATCTAAACGTTGTGTTTCTGAACGTCGACAGCCCATCTCCGCCGCAGGGCGCACCGTTCTCGCTCCATTGTCTTCCGGGCTCCTCTGTACAGCAGATACTTATAGCCGGTCCGGTTTTCTTACCGAAGCCAGAATGCCCCTGATTTTAAAAATAAGCCGGCTTCCGGCTTCTTTGGCTGTATTATGCATATTTGGGCCAAGGAAGTCCTTACACAAGCGCTGTACACCTTTTAACGCTTGAAAAAACGGTAAGAACCTTTCTGCCGCAAAGACTTTGGCAAAGAAAACCGATCCCTGTCTGTATGACGAAACAAAACGGCGCTTGAAACAGAAAGCGAAAGCCCTTCCCCTGCGAAAGGAAACGGCCGTAAATATTGGCACGAGAATGAAAAACGCTCTGCGATTCAGTTGTTTTCGCATATTTACGGATTTTTCTTTCTGTCACGATTCGTAGTTCGTATGACTCTCCGAATCATTTCCGCGTCTTTCTCGTTAACCTCATGGGAAATAAACAGCTCTTCCTCACCCTGTGAACCAACGATCGTAATTTTGGCCTTTCCGGGCACGGCTGCGCGGCCTGTTCCATCCTCAGAATTAGCGCTCGTATTTTGCATGCTCGACGTCTCGGCTGCCGTCACAGCAGGACTCATTTCCAGCAGCCAATCAACAGACGTCTCTAAAATTTCCGCAAGACGCTTCAGTTTTTCCACGTCCGGCCTGCGTTTTCCAGTTTCATAACCGCAATAGGTACTTTTTGTGATACACATAGCCTCCGCCACTTCCTGCTGTGTCATTCTTTTACGGAGGCGAGCCATTTTTAATTGCTCGGAGAAACTCATTTCGTCACCTCGCTTAAAAGGCATATTACCATGATTTTTTCTGTCTGTCAATAAATTCTCCCTTGAGATATTGACAAGTTGGCGAATCGCTGATATAATAACGGCGAAAGTTGGCGAAACGCGTATTTTTTGGTCGAATCCCACACTCGGAGGTAAAAGACAGCAGGCGTCCAATATGACGCGGCAGAATCACATATGATTTAAAACGTTTTTTACTCAATATAGGCTTTAGACGAGTACCCCTTAAACAGTTCGGGCCTCATTGGTTCGTTTTGCGGTCATTCGGCCTCCTGATTCTTTTGGGAGGCTGCTTCCGTGCGGGTTCTCCGGATAACAGGGCGTAACAGGGATCGGCGCGGACGTGCGATGATGCGGCTCCGTGTGGTCTCACGCTCGTCGTGATAAAATACGCAGCTCCAAATTGATGAGCAAAATCTACATCGAGGAGGTTTGATATATGACACCAAGGCAATATTTACAACAGGCTCGTCGTATAAACGCACTCATTGCCAGTGCAATGAATGAGCTGCAGCAAATACGGAGCTGGACTGAAGGCTTTTCGGCAGACAGCAAAGAGCCGCCGTTGTATAACGGACTTTCCTGCAGCACAGGTACCGCAGAAAATCACGATACAGTGGATCCCGAGGCTGCACTCCGCCGTGAAATACGTGTTCTGGTTTCCAAGCGGGAAGAAATCCGGAGAACGGTCGACTCGCTAGACGACCGGGACGAAAGGCTGCTTTTGCGGCTTCGATATATCAACGGCCTGACTTGGGAACAGATTGCTGCAAACATGTCTTATACAATGACTCAGCTTCACCGGATCCACGACAGAGCGCTGAAACACATTCAGTATCCCAAAAACTGATCTCGGCACTGCCATTTGTCCATATTTAGTATGGCTTATTTTTTAGTCCATAAATATCTGATTTTATAGTAAATATTTCATTTTCCTTCAAATCAAAATTTGCGTAAGATTTGACCGATAAATATGAATATTTTTCGTCTTGCAGATGAACGAAGCCGGTTGCTTGCCGACCAATCGTATCAATCACCGGGGAAATGGCGCCGGTTATCGTTGCACTGACACAGATTCGAATAGAATCGATCCAAAAATAAATTCGACGGCCTGACCATTTATCTGTTGCCGCTTTATTTAACACAGCTCGCCGCAAATGAAAAGGGGGATGCTGCAAAATGAAACTTTTGCAGCATCCCCTTCCTTTCATCCTCCGTCCGCTGACGAACCGCTTCAATCGTGGCTCAGGCAGACTTCATGCCGTGTAAAAAAATGAGCGCTTTAATTGAATAGCTGCAATTTCGTCTGCATATTCCATATTTTGAATTTATCACTCCATAAAAATACCCATACACCTGCTTCAGCGAGAACATGCCGCAGAGTATGGGCAATAAACCATTGCAGGTGACTGGCGTCTTTTGCCATCCTGCCGATGAAAGCAGATATGGCTTGGCGCTTTCCGCACATCCATCATGTGCGTCTTCCTGCGCAGTGTGCATCGTCAGCACTTATATTTTGTAAACCGGCTCAGCTTCGTGAAAGCGTTTCATAACAGGTATGTTGCGCGGATTCTACGAAGAACGCTTCGCAACTTTCTATTCGAACGACTTTGTTTTACACAGGCCGGTTAGCAATTTAATTGACAACAAATTCCACGCGCGCTTTACCCTCAGGTCTTACGGCACATAAAGGAACCGTTTCACATCTTAGAGCCTTCTCCTTTCGCTAAAACACGCTCCCGCGGCAAAAAACTTCAAAATTTCTATCAACTTCAGCTCAACGACGTTTTCCTTCCATTATTATATATATTATATAATAAAGGATCGGCTCATATGATCGATTGCAAAGATTTCTCAGCATCTGCTCTTAAATATTCTTACTTCACCTGTCCCGCTGAATAGTAAAGGGAACCGTCAAAGGTTTTTCCATCCAGTCCATACAGCTCACTTACGGTGACAAACCGGTATCCTTCCTCCGTCAGCCGGTCAGCCACCTCGCAGAAGGCTTCATAGGAGGATTCATAAAGCTCATGCAGAAGAACGATATCGCCGCTCTGCACATGGCTGAGAATGTGGTCGGCAACAATATCGCGATCCCGGTATTTCCAATCGTATGGATCAACGTTCCAAAGAATGAACGAAAAAGGATATTGTTTTGCAATATCGCGGTTGACCGCACCGTACGGCGGGCGCAGCAGCGTGGGACGTTTTCCCGTCAGCGCTTCTATTTTATCTGCGGAATCGTATATAACAGTATCGAGCTCCTCCGGCGTGAGCTTAGTCAGATTGCTGTGATCAGTTGTATGGGTGCCGATTTCACAGCCCAGATCGATGGCTCGACGGTACATCTCACCGGTTTCCGGCGTCAAAAAATCAGTCACTGTGAAAAATGTGGCTGCTCCGCCGATCTCTTCCAATTTATCGAGAATTTTCGGAAGATACGTCCGGCTTGGCCCGTCGTCAAAGGTAATGGCCACGACCTTTTCTTTGGTATAATCGATTGGTTCCGGCTTCTCCTCATCCGTGGGCAAAAAAACCTCAAGCTCCGCCGGGTCGACAACAGCCTCCACTACACAGCTTCCATCCGTTTCAGCAAGAATGCCGAAGAAATGAAATCCATCAGCAGAAACCGCAGCATGCAAAAAGCTTTCGGCGTTAGCGTGAAAAACCGTTCCCGAAACAGCGCTGCTTTCACCGCTCTGCCGCTTCAGCGCGCTGTTTGCCAACTCCGCCAATTTCTGATAAAACGCAGGAGATTTGTCATACGCATCAAGTGGATGGTACAGTGCCGAGGATGACCTGTTATACAGGAGGCTGGACAGACTCTCCAGGCAGCTTTCCGGTCCGTCCTGTACGCGTATTAAAATACAGCTATCCAGCGTTTGATATCTGAAAACTTTAAAATCAATCAGCACAGAGGTATCGCCTCCGCTGCGGTTCGTACGGTTTGACCGACTTTCGCTGACCAAAGCATCGATTTTTTCCTGAATCAGTCGGTCTGTCTCTGTGTTTCCCGTTTCAGGATAGAATGCCGTGATTCTGTATGCATCATCCGTATAAGACCGATATGCCGACCCGTTCTCGCGTGTCAGGATCTCCGGCTTTTCAGCCGGTTCTTCGGTCGGCCGGTTCGCCTGTTCAGACGGAGGCAACACCGCTGAATCGGCCCCGGAATCCGCAGGGGCGTCCGAAAAGGTGAGCATAGAGTAAAAAAGACCTGCCGTGGTACCGCAAATAGCGAGAACCAGAAGAATGGCAGATACAAGCGCTACACAGCGTCCGAACGAAATGCGTTTTCGGCGGCCGGCAGTATTTCTATGCTTTGCAGGAGTCGGGGACGTATCGCTATGGTTTAGCAACGTTGTGGTTATTTTCCGATGAGGCTGATTCTGAAACTTGTTGTTCTGCATTTTTTGACCTCTTTCTTGCGTCTTGCGGCTTTGGACGATCATTCTTGAAAGTATATCCTGCAATTTAAATTTTATTTCATCAGATGGATCTCCTTCTTTAGAGGAGCGTCGAATTCATGGAGTAATAGGAGCGAGCGCCAGAACGTTGAACAACGCGCAATGCCATATAACTAAAAGCAAGATGTCCCCGGCCTCTAAGGCGGCGGGTTCCACTGGCTTTTTTCGGTGGCGGTACAATCCACCACCGAATCGCCCCATGACGGCGCTTGGCGCCTTACTGTAAATGTCTGTCCTCATCGCATAAAATCCGACAAAATTCATCTATAGAAATTATACCTCAACAACTTTGACGTTGTCAATAGCGGAAAAGCGGAAAACACCTGATTTTACAGGATATTTTGCATATTTTTTGCAATTTGTGCGAATCAGAAGTCAACGTCTGACGCCTGAGCTCAGAAAAAAGCCTCCTGAAGGCATTCCAACGCATACAGATCCATCAGCGCACGGCCGGTATGGATAGTCTTCGATCTGTCCATACCGGCCGTGTTCCCCGTTTTTTCAAGGTTTAGCCTTACACAGTTCATACACATATAAAACATCGGGCGGACGCTTTTTATGAGTGCTTAATCAAAAAATAGTATGACAAATAGAGTTTGCCGAGGGAGTTTGTATCGATCGCCCATTCTGCCGGGCAAAAATACAACGTCTTTTGTCTTTATCTGTGTATGCTCTGAACAGCCGAGGCCATCTGCCGCGCATAAACCGAAACAGACGGAATGCATTGTTCTCGAAATTCTCCGCACAGCTTCACAATGGCGCTCCCTACGATCACCCCGTCGCCTATACCGGCCATTTCGCGGGCCTGCTCCGGGGTAGATATGCCGAAGCCTATTGCACACGGAATATCCTTCTTTTTTTTCACAGCCTGTATCATGCCGCGTATATCCGATGAGAGCCGTGAACGCATGCCTGTCACACCGAGAGAGGAGACGCAATAGACAAAACCTTCCGCCGCCTCTGCGATCCTCGAGATGCGCTCACGGGACGTAGGGGCGATCAGGGGCGGAAAGACGATTCCGTTCTGCTTGCACGGCTCCGAAAACTCCTCCCTTTCCTCGAGAGGAACGTCCGGGAGAATCAGACCGTCCAGCCCGGCCCCAGCCATGTCTTTCACGAACCGTTCGGTTCCGTGAGAAAATACCACGTTGGCATAGGTCATAAAGATTAACGGGATGCCGCTGCGTCTTCTGATTCTTTCCACCATTTTTAATATACCCGAAACGGTCACGCCGCCGGCGAGTGCCCGCATGTTGGCTGATTGGATGACCGGTCCTTCTGCCGTCGGATCGGAGAAAGGTATACCGAGCTCAATGATGCCAGCCCCCGCATCCTCCAGCGCATATACCAACGCCTCCGTCACCTCAAGCGTCGGGTCGCCGCAGGTAATAAACGGTATGAAGACAGTGCTCCGTTTAAAGGCTTCATCAATTCTATTCATACAGATTCTCCCCCCTGTAGCGTGCGATGGCCGCACAATCCTTATCTCCCCTGCCCGACAGGTTGACCACGATACATTGCTTTCGGCCCATCTGCGGTGCAAGTGTCCGCGCGTAGGCTACCGCATGCGCACTTTCCACAGCGGGTATAATCCCCTCGATCCGTGAAAGATATTCAAATGCGCTGACTGCCTCCTCATCCGTTACCGCTACATACTCCGCGCGGCCCGTATCATGCAGGAACGCGTGCTCCGGTCCGATCCCCGGATAATCAAGCCCCGCAGATATTGAGTAAACCGGCGCAATCTGCCCATCCTCGTCTTGACAGAAATAGGATTTCATGCCGTGAAAAATACCGATCTTTCCGGTAGCCACGGTTGCGGCCGTTTCCTTTGTGTGGATCCCTCTGCCCGCCGCCTCACAGCCGATCAGCCTAACAGAAGTGTCTGAAAGAAAGTTGTAGAAGGCGCCTATGGCGTTGGAACCTCCGCCGACGCAGGCGAGCACAGCGTCCGGAAGCTTCCCCTCCGCTTCCAGGAACTGACGCTTGATCTCTTCCGAGATTACGGACTGGAAATCGCGTACAATCATAGGGAAGGGATGCGGCCCCATACAGGAACCAAGCACATAATGCGTATCTTCCAGACGCCGCGTCCATTCCCGCATGGTCTCCGATACGGCGTCCTTCAGTGTCGCGGTTCCGGTCTCGACGGGATGAACCTCTGCGCCGAGCAGCCGCATTCGGTACACATTCAGAGCCTGCCTCTCCATATCCTCTCGTCCCATAAAAATTTCACAGGACATGCCCATTAGCGCGGCGGCCGTTGCGGTTGCCACCCCGTGCTGACCGGCGCCGGTTTCCGCGATAATGCGGCTCTTCCCCATCCGTTTGGCGAGAAGCGTCTGACCCAGCACATTATTGATTTTGTGGGAACCTGTGTGGTTCAAATCCTCGCGTTTCAAATAGATTTTTGCGCCGCCCAAATCTTCAGTCATCCGTTTGGCTTCGTAGAGAAGCGACGGTCGGCCGGCGTAACGGTTCAACAGTTCCGCAAGCTCCGTACGGAATTCGGATTCCTCCTTGTAATACCGATAAGCTTCTTCAAGCTCAATAACAGCGTTCATCAGCGTCTCAGGAATATACTGCCCGCCGTGAGGACCGAATCCTCCTTTTTTCTGTGTATCTTGACTCAAAGCAAACCCCTGCCTTTCCTCTTTGTTCTTGGTTTTTCATTTCATACCTGCATAGCGGATCCTGGCCGGACGGCAAAAAACGCGAACGAATTTGAAAAAATCAGCTATAAAAGCCTCCCGCACGCGGTCATATGTTCATGAAGACGATATTAGAAAAGTGGGATACGATTATATTCATTACCACTCCATTCGCAGCTTCCTTCTGTCCTCGGCGGCGGGACCCACTGCCGTGTTTGATCGGAGACACGCGGATCTCACCTCCGCAACCGCTGCCAATACCTTTCCCCGATCTTTGTTTTGAATGCCGGGTTGCTTCGTTCCGGCTTCTACACCGCTGCTCAGGTCCACGCCCCACGGATGGAGCTGATTCAGGACCTGCGGCAGATTGTCCGGATTCAGGCCTCCGGCTAAAAAATACGGTCTGCGGAGTCCTTTCAGCTGTGTCCAGTCAAAAGGTTTTCCCGAACCCCGGCCGCTGTCCAGTAGAATGAGGTCTGCCGGACTTTGCTCCGCCCTTGTAACGTCTTCGGCGTCGCAGACGACAAAGGCCTTGATAATCGGTACGCCTGTCTTTGCCTTCAGATCGATAATGTCCTCTGCGCTTTCGTTTCCATGCAGTTGTACCGCCTTGGCGGCGCCCAACTCTATTGCTCGACGGATCAGGCCCGGATCCGCGTCCACGAAAACGCCTACGGCAGTAACGCCCGAAAGCCCCGCCGCAAGCCGGGCAGCCTGCTCGACGGTTACATTTCTCTCGCTTTGCGGGACATCGATGACAAAACCACAGAAATCTGGCCGCGCAGTATTGACAATCTCTACATCGCGGTCGCATGTCAAGCCGCAGATTTTAATTTTTGTTTGATTCATGGGCGTTCCTCCCTATTCCGGACGTAAATTTTATCCACCCGCGTCTCGAATGCTGCCGCAGGCAAGGCTTCATTAAACTGTCTCAAAAAAGTTCTTTCCGTTTTTGGAGCTGTCCTGCGGAAACGGCGATGTGTGACTGGAAAGCTGTGCAAAATCTTTTCCGGATTGCCCGCTTTGTTTTTCACCCTTGGGCGCAGAGCCCGCGAAGTAAGTCCAAGACACTTTTCTTATCCGGCGCACGCATCAGCGTCTCTCCGACAAGCACCGCGTCGACCCGGTGACCTCGAAGCAGTGCCACGTCCTCTCTTGTCCGAATGCCGCTTTCCGATACAAACAGGACCTCTTTGGGCATCAGCTTTGACAGTCGTATGCTTGTGCCGAGATCTACAGAGAAATCCCTTAAATTTCTGTTGTTGACGCCGACCACGGCAGCGCCGCAGGTAAGCGCAGTCTCCAGTTCCCTTTCATCATGTACCTCTGTCAACGCCGTCATTCCTAGCGACGCTATCAGAGTCAGATAGGTCTTCAGCTCGTCCTTCTCCAGAAGGGTACAGATCAGGAGAACCGCGGAGGCGCCGAGCATCTTCGCCTGATAAATCATGTATGGATCCACCGTAAAATCCTTGCGAAGCACCGGTATAGATAGGGCCTGTGTAAGAGCAGACAGGTGGCTGTCATCCCCGCGGAACCAAAAGGGCTCTGTCAGGCAGGAAACAGCAGAAGCGCCTGCTGATGCATACGCACCGGCGATTTCTATATATGGATAATCCTCCGAAAGAAGTCCCTTAGACGGCGAAGCCCGTTTTACCTCGCAGATAAACGCCGGATTGTCCCCCGCGGAGCCGCGCCTCAAAGCCTTCTCAAAAAAGGGAATTCCGTCTGTCTGATATTTTCTTTCATCCGCGGCCAGGCGCTCCGCTTCTTCACGGAGCCCGAAGAGTGGATGCCGCTGTTTTTCTTGCCGAATTCTTTCCCGGGTTCTTTCAGCTATTTTATCGAGTATGTTCATCTTCCCCACGCAAATTTCTTCCTTTTATTATATAGTATTATATAGTGA
>DXYE01000002.1:4635-64763 GCA_019415985.1 Clostridiales bacterium | reverse complement strand
GGGGGCTGATTTTGTACTAAATTACCTATTATCTAATAAAATTAAAGAACGGTGCAAAGAAAAAGCCATTCCTGTAAAAGTGCTGCTGTAAAAATGCGATAGGAGAGAAATACAATATATGATTTGGAAAAGAAGTCTGTGCTTCCTGCGTGTGATAAAATTGCCCGCACAGCTGATTACCTCGACTGCTCTGTGGATTACCTGCTGGGCCGGACAGACAATTCGGAGGTAAACTGATCGGTCGGGGAAGGGAAGCTCCGTACATTGAAAATGACAGAGTGCGGCGGCCGATCCCCGCGTATTTACCGTTACGGACGCTGAGCTTGAAGAAATAAAGAAGCAGATAGATGCTCTTGAAGAGGCTTTATAACGCAGAAAGCTGTCTCACCCGGCGGCGGGTTACTATTTTTTTCTTTTATGGCGGGACGCTGTTCTTCGTAGGCGCTGTATGCCGGCGATTTTATACTTTATTGTTCGAAATAATACAGAAAAGAGGGAAATATAATGTTTAAAATTTTATTTTATGGAGCAGAACCGCTCGTATGTAAGGGACCGCTGACCATTTACGACGCCGCGCGTGAGGCGGGGCTGATGACCCGCGACGTCATTGGCGCGATATGCGGCGGGGCAGTGACGGAACTGACGCACACCGTCGACGCTGATGCAGAGGTCCGTTTGCTGACCTTTGAGGATGAGGAGGGAAAAAAGATATTCCGTCATACAGCGTCCCATATTCTCGCGCAGGCTGTCAAGCGCCTGTATCCGGATGCGAAGCTGGGCATCGGACCGGCTATCGACAACGGCTTTTATTATGATTTCGACTGTGAAACGCCGTTTACGCCCGAGGCGCTGACCAGATTGGAAGCGGAAATGAAGAAAATCGTCAAGGAAAATTTGAAGCTGGAGCGTTTTGAGCTTCCGCGCGACGAGGCGATTGCGTTTATGAGCGAACGCAATGAGCCCTACAAGGTGCAGCTTATTGAGGAGCTGCCGGAGGGGGCGACGATCTCCTTTTACCGCCAGGGGGAATATATAGATCTGTGCGCCGGACCGCATCTGTTCTCGACAGGCGCTGTAAAAGCCTTTAGGCTAACCGCCTGTACAGGCGCATACTGGAAAGGTGACCAAAAAAATAAAATGCTGCAGCGCATCTACGGCGCCGCTTATCCGCAGAAGGATCAGCTAGAGGCATATCTGACGGCTGTCGAGGAAGCAAAGAAGCGCGACCACAACAAAATCGGCAGAGAACTGGAGTATTTTACCACCGCGGATGTTATCGGTCAGGGGCTTCCGATACTGCTGCCCAAGGGCGCGCGCGTCATTCAGCTCCTCCAGAGGTTTGTGGAGGACGAGGAGCAGCGCAGGGGCTATTTGCTGACGAAAACACCCTTTATGGCTAAGCGGGAGCTCTATAAAATATCCGGACATTGGGATCATTACAGGGACGGCATGTTTATTCTCGGAGACCCGGACGATGAAAACGCGGAGGTATTTGCGCTGAGACCCATGACTTGCCCGTTTCAGTACCAGGTGTTCCTGAATAAAAAGCGTTCCTATCGGGAGCTGCCCATGCGGCTTGCCGAAACCTCTACGCTGTTCCGCAACGAAGATTCCGGTGAGATGCATGGTCTTATTCGGGTCAGACAGTTCACGCTTGCGGAAGGGCATCTGATCATACGCCCGGACCAGCTCGAGGAGGAGTTCAAGGGCTGTCTGGAACTCGCGAAATATATGCTGGAAACGCTTGGTCTGGAGGAGGATTGCTCCTATCGCTTCTCTCAGTGGGATCCTGCACGGACGGATAAATACGAGGGCACGCCGGAACAATGGGATGAGGCGCAGACCATTATGGGCAACCTGCTGGATAAGCTGGGCATACCTTATAAAATCGGTATCGACGAGGCGGCGTTCTATGGTCCTAAGCTCGATATTCAGATCAAAAACGTCCACGGCAAGGAGGATACGCTGATCACGCTGCAGATCGACATGCTGCTGGCCAAAAAGTTCGGTATGGAATACACGGACCGCGACGGAACCCCCGCAACGCCGTATATCATACACCGTTCCTCTCTCGGCTGCTACGAACGCACGCTTGCACTGCTGCTTGAAAAATACGCGGGCGCACTGCCGCTGTGGATGGCGCCCACGCAGATTCGGATTCTGCCGATCGGGGATAACCAGCTTGATGCCGCCAAGGCGCTTGCCGACCGCTGCACTGCTCTCGGCATTCGGGTTGAAGTGGACGGCCGCAATGAAAAGATCGGATATAAAATCCGCGAGGCCCAATTGCAGAAAATCCCATATATGCTTGTGATTGGCGAAAAGGAGGCGGCTGCCGGGACAGTCTCCGTGCGCTCGCGAAGGAATGGAGACGAGGGGGTCCTGGAGCCGGACCTTTTCCTGCGCCGCGTCGTTGAGGAAATAGAAACAAAGGCTAAATAATCATCCTCCGGAAACGGAGGCCGAAGAGGTAAGGGGCTTTATGAGAGATCAGAAGGGCTTTGACGAGTGGGCCGGACAATATGACGGTTTTGTGGCGTCCAGTGAAAGGGACAATACCTACCCTTTCGCCGGTTACAGCGAGGTTCAAAACCGGATATACCGCAAAATCTGCCGGTATCCTGAGCATAGCCGCGTACTGGATATCGGATTTGGTACGGCTGTGCTGACATCCAAATTATATCAGCGTGGCTATCAAATTACGGGGATCGACTTTTCCGAAAAGATGGCGGAAACCGCAAAGAAAAAGATGCCTGAGGCTACTCTGTTTGTCCATGATTTTTCCCGCGGTCTGCCGCAGGAAATAGGGGACCGGGAATTTGACTGCATCCTCAGCACGTATGCGCTCCATCATCTGAACGACAGCCAAAAGGAAGTCTTTATCACGGAACTGCTCCGCATCCTGGCACCGGATGGAGCTCTGTATATCGGTGATGTGGCGTTTACGGATCATAGCGCAATGGAAAGGTGCAGACGGCTGTTTTCCGACCGATGGGATGCGGAGGAGTTTTACTTTACGGCAGACACGCTGCGCGTTCCGTCGGGGGCGTCGGTAACCTTTGAGCCGGTATCTGTTTGTGCGGGTATCTTTGAGATCCAAAAAAACAGAAGCGCTGTTCAGTAAAAAATCGCAGATTTATCTTTGAGGGCGCCGGCCGATGCGTGACGATGCACGCACCGGCCGGCGCCACGCTGTTTTAGTCGGAATGCAAATCGATTCGTTTTTTACAGTGCGTTTTCTGCGAAGTCTGCGTATATTATAGAAAACAGGCGCCTAAAGGAGATAAAGCACATAAATGAATGCAGTTTATGAAAAACATTTGTCGCTGCCGCCGAATGTTTGAAATTGTGAACCTTTTTGGACCTGCATACAATGTGTGTTTGGCGCATCTGAAGACGGCTGTGCTATCGCAACGTAATTCAAGTCAACGGGTCGTATCCATTATGAAAGCCGCCTTAGGCTTTGCTTACTGAAAACAGCCAGTGCGGCATGTCCATATTGTAATAATGCTTTACAAAGCCGCCTTTTTTGGTCATGCCGATGCGTCTCGCTACATTTTGAGAGGCTATGTTTGTATCGCGTATGATAGAGCATACCTCGTCACGGTTCAAAATTTCAAAGGCATACTGTTTACAGGCTTCTGCCGCTTCCGTCGCGTATCCGCGGTGCCAAAAGGCTTTCTGTAAAAGATAACCGATTTCCAAAACCTTCTCTCCTTTGTATTCCTGTAAGGTTAACCCGCATTGACCGATCATTTGGCCGGTTTCCTTTAGATCAACGGCCCACAGCCCGAATTTATGGTCATATTCGCGATACCGCTGGGTCTGCCTGTCGAACCACTCCCGAACCTCCGAATCGGAAAATGCATGCTCATATGCGTACATGACATCCTTATCCTGCAGGATCTCAGCCAGTGCAGGTAAATCCTTTTCTGTCATCTCCCGCATGACCAATCGGTTTGTTTCTATTTCCATGGGAAGCCTCCTTCTCCTAAACGGTATTTTATTATTCTCCTGACCGTTGAATATTTGTCGTCTGCATACGGGGATTTTATTATCAAAAATGCATTAAATTTCTTGCGGGGTTCGATGCGTCTTTAACTTATGATAGGGTTCCGTTTTCCTTGAACGCCTGCGTGCCCCACCAATCGGGCATCAGTTCCTTTAACCGAACTGCCCTGCCGGTGTCCTGATCGACTAATATCTCCATCTGCGGACTGTCTTTATCAAGCTGCATTAAAAATTCGCGGCAAGCGCCGCAGGGAGAACCAACATGGCCATCTGTCATAACACAGACCAGCTTGACGATTTTACTTTCGCCGTTTGTAATCATGTTGGCGATAGCATTTCTTTCCGCACACATTCCCAGGGTACACGATGTATCGATACAGACACCTGTGTATACATTTTCCTTTTCGGTCAGAATGGCGGCGGCAACGCCTCCAGCGTCGATAAAAGGAGAGATCGTTCTGGGCTTCAATTTCTCTTTTGCAATGTTAAACAGTGTTCTCCAGTCCATAAAAACCTCCTATGTATGATATAAATTTTATTAGCTTTCCGGCCCGTGCCATCAACACAACGTACTCCACATAGGCTGTTGCTATAATGTAAACGTATTAATTTTGCCCTGCCGGTTGTATGGGAACACAAACCGGCGCTTTATTTTGCTGCCTTGCTGTTCTTTCCACGGCGGCTTATGAGCCGTACCGTCAACGCTATTCTTAAAGCCTGTTTTGTAGATAAGGGTTAGTAAAGCAGGGGCATTGTTGCTATCTTCATTATACCCTTCTACAATAACTTTTTCAACTATGCTTTCAAAAACATATCGATCAAATGTGTTAAGCACTTCATTTTGTTCAAGTGTCTTTCTAACATTCAGAAATGCGGCGCTTCATAGTGCTTTCGGTTTCCGACGCTTCATCTAATCCTCGCCGGGTATCTTTTAACTGCTCTATCTGCTCTGATAACGTGAGGTATTTTGCTTCATATGTTGCCTTGTCAATGATTTCATCTGGTTGCATATCAACAAGTTTTGCCAGTTTTGCTTCAAGAGCCTTAATGTCCTTTTTAGTTTTTGCTAACCGCTTCCCGGCGTTTCCGGCCGATAAGGCTTCTTCTGTCCGAAAGATAAACTCGTCCAGTACGTCTTTATTATTTTGACAAAGCAGACGATAGGACTCAATAAAGGCTTGTTCTACATTGCATCTGCTATGCCCTTGCTGTCGGGACATAATTTTTTGCCTTTCTTGCTAGCTGTTACACATTGCCAAATAATTTTTATATTGTGATCAGCTGTACCAGCTTCGCCTTGTGAGAGTACCGCCGCAAAAACCATATTCAAGCAAACAGCTAAACGCATATTTTCGACTGAATTTTTCATGTTTACCGTCAGTACTTAAACGGCGCGGCTTTGCTCGACGTTTCAGTTTCTCTTGTGCAGCGTCAAAATTTTTGTCGGAAATAATCGCTCATGATGGTCGCGGATATAGAATTGAGCTTCCTCACCAAAGTTATCTAAACAACGTTTTGAAATAGGGTTTAGTGTAAAGGTTTTCCCCATCAAAATATTACCTTTGTATTTTTCGTTTTTGATAATACCAATTACCGTAGTTTCAGTCCACGTAGTACTGCCGCATATGGTTATATAGCCAAAATTCTGTAATTCTTGTGCTATTACAGAACCGCCCGCCCCTCAATGTAACGCTTGAAGATATAGCGCACAATCTCGGTTTCTTCATTGACGGTAATCGTTTTGTCCACTGGGGGAGATTCATATACCTAACGGCCTTAAAATCCTACCAATTCGCCGCGCTGCATATTCAAGCCCTTTTTACATTAGCAGAAAGATTTTTCAACTTCCTGCTGTGCGACAGAACTAAAAATAACAAGCAACAATTCACCGTCCATAGTCAGCGTATTTAGATTTTCTTTCTCAAAGAATACGGCAATACCTTTTTTTTCGAGCATACGCACATACTACAACGTATCAAGGGTATTTCTTGCAAATCCGGAAATAGATTTTGTAACGATTAAAGCAATGTCGCCATTCATACAATCGTTAATCAGCCGTTGGAAATCTTCAAGCTTTGTTACTTGCGTACCTGTGATTGCTTCTCCCACGTTACATCCCATCGCGTCCAAACCTTTTAGATACCGACAGAGGGATTGGCGAAAAAGCCAATCCCTCTGTCGTTCCTTATGGATTACACAGTCGTCTTTTTTTCAGAGAAATATTTGGTAATTGACTGTAATACTTGGTCAGAATCAAGCCCATGCACTATGCAAGTCTGTTCCAACGATTCCCCAATGGAAGTTGGGCAGCCGATACAGTGCATTCCAGACTGAATCAGAGCATAAGCTATGCCTTGTCATAGGCAAGCATTTCTCCCATTGTTGTCTGTTTTGTAATTTCCATGCTGTCACCTCGGATTCTTATTTTTGAGATTTTTATCGTGTTCTGTGGCTTTTCAACCACAGTCTTTATCGCTCCTCCACCATTTCGCTTAGTGGGCGGTAGGTATTGTGCCACTCCGCATAGGGGACAGACATTTCGCTGGGATAGCCGATCGGAAGCAGGCAGACAGGTTTGATCTGTTTCGGCAGATCAAAAGCTTCCGCGACCTTCCGGGAATCAAAGCCCCGCACCCACACGGAGCCGATCCCCAGCTCCCAGGCCTCCAGCATCATGTGTGTGCATACGATGCTTACATCCATCTCCCCGGTGTCATAGCCATGCTCCACAGGGCTTCTCCATACCTTTGTGGTATCCGTGCAGAAAAGCAGAACCACCGGAGCGTTATAAGCAAATTGCGTGAGAGAGCGAATTTTTTGGGTGGCCTCTCTGCTTTTCAGGATGTAAATTTTCTGCGGCTGGAAATTGACCGCTGTCGGCGCAAGCTGCCCGGCTTTCAAGATCCGATCCATTTTTTCCCGCTCAATGGGGCGGTCTGAGAAGGAACGGACAGAATAGCGGTCAGCCGCAAGCTGTAAAAAGTCCATTTCGCATTCCTCCTTTACTTTGCCGGGCGAAGCTGGGAGTAGCCATTCCAGGCAAACAGCGCCTCCTCCGACTCGCCCCCGTAAACCTGCTCCACATCACAGATGTACAGATAGTGATCGCCCACTTCATGGTATTCTTTCAGTGTGCAGACGATAGCCACACGGCTGTGCTTCGGAATCTGAATCGTGCTTCCTTCCACATTCGCCAGTTCGATGTTAAATTTTGATACCTTGTCGGTATTGCGCCCCGTTGTACTGCCGCAGCCCATCACGGCATCGGCAATCCCGGCACCGGGAATTGTGACGATCACCTTCCGGTTTTCCCGCACCATCTCGCCGCTGTAAGAGGTCTTGGCCATGGCGTAGGCGATCATGCTGGGATTGAAGGAAAGGTACGTCCACCAGGATACCGTTGCCAGGTTCGTGGAGCCGTCCGGTTTCTGAGTGCATACCACCGTTACCGGGTTCGGTGAGGTCAGTCTTGAGGCCTGAGCCAAATTGATCTTATTCATTACAATTACTTCCTTTCCATAAAAATTATTGAATAGATTTGCCCAGCTCGCGAGCTTTCTGCAGTTCCGGCTTACCGTCAATGTCGCCTACGTCTCCATTACCTCCAGCCAAAACATGGCCGAGATTCTTCCAGCGCAGATGCTCCATGAGATGATCGTAGTATGTAACAACATCCTCAAAGCCGTGACCCTCCGCCGCCATTAAAAGGGCAGAAGCTCTGTCATGCCCACGAAGTAGATTTCCGTCCCCTTCCTCCAAGGCAAAGAGTCGGTCAATGGCCGTCCGAATCTGGCCGCTCATGTTCCAGTAGTAGAGCGGTGTGGCCAGCACTACCACGTCACATTCTTTTACTGCCGGATAAATTTGAGACATATCGTCCTTTTGGATACAGGGACAGTCCAGGCCGCTGTGACCGCTTACAACCGTGGATGTTCATGGAATCCAGGAAAAACTCCGCCACGGTATTGCCCGCACTTTCCGCGCCCTCGGTAAACGCTTTCACCAGAGCGGAGGTGTTCCCCTTCCGGCGGGGACTGCCGTTTAAGATCATGATTTTCTTGCTCATAACCGTTTCCCTCCCAGATCAGATTTTGTCTGCCAGCGCAGCCGCCTGTTTACAGCCATCGGTTTTAGCAATGTCGCCAGCGTTTAGCACACCGGGGATCAGCACCTCGCCCACCATGTGCCATTTCAGCAGGGCGGCGGAGCGTTCAATCGGAATACGCACTCCGTCCATCACAGACATATCGTCTTCCTCACAGCAGCAGATCAGACCGTAGCCTTTTCCGGCAATATCCTTTCCTGCCATGCAGAAAGAATACAGCTTGTCGATCACGGCTTTAATCTGCGCAGGGATGGAGTACCAATATACCGGCATGGTGAAGACAACGGTGTCCGCCTCCAAGATGGCCCGGGCGATGGTGTTGAAATCATCGTCAAAGGAACAGGCTTTCCCGGTCTTATAGCAGGTCTCGCAGGCGTGGCAGCCGCCAAGATTCATCATATCCGCATCAAAACGTGTTACGCTGTGACCCTTTTCCTCCGCAGCTTTGATAAACGCATCCGTCATGGCAAAGCTGTTCCCGTTTTTTCGGGGGCTTCCGGTAATCACTACAATTTTCCTGCTCATAACAAGTCCTCCTATGAATCGGCGATTAGCCAGGACTGCTGACCGCCTGCACTTTTACTTCTGAATCGTATCGGAATTCTGATTGTAGGCTTTCGCTACGCACTTCCACTCGCCGTTCATCTTCAGCAGGAGCAGCACGTCGGTGAAGTCAATGCGGTTGCCCCAGCCTTCCTCTAGGACGCGGACCACAGCCAGGGATTCCTCCACCAGCAGCACATCCACACGGGCTTTGAAGTTGTCTCCGCCGGGTATGGTATCCACGTTGTGGTAAAATTGCTCGATAGAGCCATGCTCCAGCTCACCGTCCAGGTAACCGAACAGTACCGCTTCATCGATAAACAGCTCCTTGGCATACTTGCTGTTGCCCTCGGCCACGCTCTTGACAAACTTCATCGCCGCTTCTTCCACGGCCTGGTATTCTTTGATTTCTGATCTCATAATGATTTCCTCCTTGAAAAATTTATATAAAGCTATCGCCTTATATCTTAATTAAATATTGTTCCCAATCTCATAGCCGTCCCATACGGCGTGTAGAATCGTGCTGACCTGTTGCCCGTCACCGATTTCGTAGACAACAGCGCCACAGTCTGCAAGCTCCCGTGCCATAGACGGGGCCGGACGGAATCCCACGGCGATAACAATGGAATCTGCGTCCAGTTCTTTCTTCTGACCATCACATTCCAGAATTGCTTTTCCATGTTCCACAGCGGCCAGCTTGTGTCCCTCCAGGACATTCACATGGTGGTACTCAAACAGATCCGGGATCATCTGCCCGTTGGGAATGGGGGACGGGATTCCTGCGGAGAGGATCTTTGGCAGGGCCTCCACCACCGTGACTTCCTTACCCTCCTGAGCATAGTCCAGAGCCATCTCACAGCCCACCAGTCCGCCGCCGATCACGATGACCTTTTGGCCAATCTGTTCAGGATGCGCAAAGGCGTCCATGCAGCCGATGACCTTTGCGTCGTCGATGCCCGGTACATTCGGCATGATCGGGACAGAGCCGGTTGCCAGCACGATCACGTCAGCCCCCATGCTTTTTAGCTGCGCAGCAGTTACGGCCTCGCCGGTATGGATCTCCACCGACAGACGATTCAGCTCATTCTGATACCATACATTCAGTTCCCGTACTTCCTTTTTGAAACGGTGGGAACCGCCGGGAATCAGATTGCCGCCCAGTTTATCATTCTTCTCGTACAGAGAAACTTTGTGTCCCCGCATGGCGGCAACACGCGCCGTTTCCATACCGGACACGCCGCCGCCCACAACGACTACTTTCTTCGGATGCACATTTGGCCGCAGGGCAAAACGGTTTTCACGCATGGCGGCAGGATTGACCGCGCAGGTGGGCTGCTTGCCCTGCTGAAGCCGTGTGATACAGCCCTGATTGCAGGCGATACAAGGGCGGATACGTTCTGTGTGTCCAGTCAATACCTTGTTCGGATATTCCGGGTCAGCCAGCGCAGCCCGCCCCATCACCACAGCGTCGATTTTTCCGTCCCGAATGGCTGCCTCCGCAATATCCGGGTCATTCATTCGGCCTCCGGCCAGGATGGGGATATGGACTACTTCCTTTGCTTTAGCGGCCATTTCCACAAGATAGCCTTTCGGCATATACATGGGCGGGCAGGCATAGTAGAAGGAATCATAAGTGCCGGTATCCACGCTCAGGCAGTCATAGCCATAAGATTCCAGCAACTTCGCAATTTGGATACCTTCTTCCAGCGTCCTTCCGGCTTCATCTTCGCCGGTAAGAGTTGCCTTTTCAAAGTCTTTCACAAAGGTTTTCAGTCCCAGCCGCATACTGACAGGGAAATGGCTGCCGCACTCCTGCTTGATTCCTTCCAGAATTTCTTTCGCCGCCCGCAGCCGGTTTTCCAGGCTGCCGCCGTACTCATCGCTGCGGTGGTTCATCATGGAAAGGGCGAACTGATCCAGCAGATAGCCCCAATGGATGGAGTGCACCTCTACGCCGGCGAAACCGGAGTCCTTCGCAATTTTTGCTGATTTGACGACCGATTCAATCTTTGATTTGATCTGGTCACGGGTCAGTTCCGGGGAGACCTCTCCCGGATGATGAAACACCTGAACAGAGGAAGGCGCTGGAAGCCCCGGATAGTTGCGCCCCAGTCCCATTGTGATCTGGGCGAATATCTTCGCCCCGTAAGCTCCCGCCCGTTCGTTTAGCTCACAAGCAGTAAACTTGAAAGCGTCCGGGTTCTGCAAAATAGTAGGCCCAACACCGGAGTAAGGGTCAACTGTACCGTC
This sequence comes from Clostridiales bacterium, assembly GCA_019415985.1. Classification (GTDB taxonomy): domain Bacteria; phylum Bacillota; class Clostridia; order Oscillospirales; family CAG-272; genus CAKTAA01. The sequence continues at coordinate 53,854 of DXYE01000002.1, read as the reverse complement.
TGCCCCCAAAGCGCCGGTGAAGATCAGTCCGAAGCCGCCCTTTGCCCGTTCTACAAGATACTGTATGGTTTCGTCCTTTAACCCACCGCCCGGAAGGTGATGCTGCCCTCCGCCGATGGGGGCCATACAAAACCTGTTTTTGATTGTCAGGCTGCCGATTTGCACCGGCTTACCCAGATGTTCATAACTCTGCATGAAATACCTCCTCCTTTTCCTGTAGGATTGACTTTTTTAATTGCCTATATTATAATTATAGCCAGAAAGGGAAGGAAAACAAGTACGCACATTGAGGTACGATACTTACCTAAAGGAGAGCGTAAAAAATGGCAGAAAGATGTATATCAAACGAATGTCTTAGTTCCACAGGATTCAGCTATACGCTGTCGCTTATCAATGGGAAATATAAAATGACCATCCTCTATACCTTGATGGAGTTCGGCGTGGTTCGTTTCAACGAAATGAAAAAGTATATTGGAGAAATATCTTACAAGACCCTCAGCTCTACTTTAAAAGAGTTGGAAGCCGACCAGCTTGTCCATCGGGAGGAATATCCGCAGATTCCGCCGAAAGTAGAGTATAGTTTGACAGAAAGAGGGAAATCCCTCATTCCCATTCTGGACGGGATGTGCGAGTGGGGAGATAAGAACCGCCTTTGATTATTAACAAATTAATCATGATGTATCTGAAAATGGCAGAAGCACACTTTTAATGCTTCTGCCATTTTTTAGTGAACTGTCGGTTATCAAAATATTTCTGACAATTCTTCGTAACCATCTTCTTTAATTTTGTCATCCGCATACCGCAACCGTTCTTCCGGCGTTGGAACATCTCCCACACAGGGAATCCTTCTCCGCTGTGCGCTTTTTTTGAATTAAGATCATTCCAGCCTTTCTCAATCCGCGCAGAAATGATTGCACTCATCTCTTTCACAGTAATTCCACGTTCACGAGCCAATCGCTCAAATAAATATTCCTCAAAGGAGGCCAACCTTTCCCACTCCACAGTCATAAAAAATGTTTACAGGAATCACGCTCCTACGCTGCTGACCTTAGAGGCCGTATGTCAGGCATTCGGCATCACGCGGGCACAATTTTTTGCCAGCGAAGATGAAGCCTCGCTAACAGAAGAGCAGCAAACACTTTTTGCAATGGAGTACCCTGACAGATATAGCTCTTGATGATCTTGTAGCCTACTGCGCTGTTGGTTTTCGCTTCCGTTCCATTCCGTTCGGATCGTCTGTTGTGCTCTCGTCCAAAGAAATGGGGTAAGCAATTTTTTAAATCACAGGAAAGGATAGGAATGGAATGGATAATTGATACATCAGTAATTGATGGATCTTTATTTAATGTATCTTTTTAATTGCGTTGGAAAATCCAATGTAGGGTAATCCAATATAGCAAGTTGTTCATAGCCGCTTGACCTTGTCTCTTTATCGTAAATTTGTTAAGCAGTAGAAACGCGATTGAAAGGGTTCGGGTATAAAATTCATGCCTCTGCAAATTTTTGCCCGTCAAGCCGCATAAATCAAGGCTTATTGAGGGCTCTTTTGCGTAACATTTTAGGCATAAAAAGCCGCTAACCTTTTGCAGCTTGCAGCTATACAAAAAGAAACAGCACCGTTGATACAATGCTGTTTCTATACGTCAATGGATTTTCCTGTGTTTCCACACTCTATATCAATGACTACGGCACGGTGCTGTAGTCCTCAATACGCTTATTCCGAAATTTATCACCTTCTATGTCAAACACCAAATGGCGGGAAAAGTGCCTAAATCTAAGGATTTCTATAAGGCTTCTCTTTGTAGCAGTACTATTGTCTCCACATGACCGGTTCTCGGAAACAGGTCCACCGGTGTGACGGGACCGCATGTATAGCCGCTGGCCTCCAGATGCGCGATATCTCGTGCAAGCGTATCCGGATTACATGAGATATATAAGAGCTTTTCGGGGGATATGTCCAGAAGGGATTTCAGCGCGCCGGGCAAAAGGCCCTTGCGCGGCGGGTCGACAACCACGGCGTCCGGGCTGCGTGTGGCAAGGGTATTCAAAACGCTTCCGGTATCTCCGCAATAAAAGGAGGCGTTTGAAATACCGTTGATTTCCGCGTTTTCGCGGGCATTTTTTACGGCTTCTTCGACAACCTCAATGCCAATCAGTTCCCCAGCTCGGCGGGCCATGGTCAGCCCGATGGTACCGATTCCGCAGTATAGGTCAAGGAGCGTTTCGCCGCCTGTCAGCGACAACAGCTCAGCAGCCTTTTGATATAGTAGCTCCGCTGCGTCGTGGTGAACCTGATAGAAAGCAAGTGGAGAGATACGGAAGGTCAGACCGCACAAAACATCTGTGAGATAGGGGCTGCCGAAAAGCAGGCGGCAGCGGCGGCCGCAGATAACGTTGGTCCGTTCCCGATTGATGTTGTAGAGGATGCCGGTGACCATGGGAAAACGGCAGCAGAGGCGCTGCACCAGCTCGTCTTCTGCGGGCAGCGCATCCCCGTTCAAAACAAGACATACCATAGCGGCTCCGTTCCTTGCACCGCGTATATAAATATGCCGGAGAAGTCCCGTGTGCTCGGTCTCGCTGTATGCCGAAATACCGTGTTTTTGGGCAAAGTCTATGATAAAAGCCGTTATTTCTGAAAAAAGGGGCGGCTGAAGGAGACAATTTTCTGCCGGAACGATTTGGTGACTGCGGGGGGCATAGTATCCTGCACACAGATTCCCCTGTTTGTCTTTTCCACAAGGGATCTGCGCTTTGTTCCGGTATCCCTCCGTGACGCCTGATGTAAGAATATCCGCTACAGGAATGTGAGGCAGCCCCGCCTTTATCAGCGCTTGGCGGACGTAATTCTGCTTGAGGCTGCATTCGTGTGCATAGGTAATATGCTGGTATTGACAGCCGCCGCACCTACGTGCTGCCGTGCACAAGGGCGCTTTCAGCCGGAATGGAGAAGGCGTGATCAGATCGACAATAACAGCGATCGCATAACCGGACGCGGCCTTGATGATTTTTATATCTGCAAGGTCCCCAGTGACACCGTGAGTCACGAAAACCACTATACCCTTTACTCTGGCAATGCCATAGCCCATATTGTTGATATCCGTAATTTCGGTCCGGTAAACCTCGTTTTTGGCGAGTATCTGCATGGTGATGCTCCTTTCTGTCCCGTTTCAAAACGGATGAACTGCATCTGAAACAGCAGAATACCGTATATGCCGCGGTAAATATAAAAAAGCACATCCGGCATTGCAGCGGAATCAGTCAAAAGGGGGAAGAATGCCGGAGGATATTTTTCTGCGGTCGGAAGTCTGCTGTCACACTTTGGGGTCGCCAAGGCAGGAAATGCTTCACAGACGGCACGGCGTTCAGCAGCCCATCCTCTGAGCAGGGAAAGGGAGACCGCCTCTTGACCTATTCAGTCCTTGCGGACGGATCTCCCTCTGCTGGGCTTGGGAGCTGTGTCGGGAAAAACGCCGAACGGTTCTGGATCCAAAGGGTTCCTGCTCTTGAAGTTGGGCTGGAGCCTTAGCCCTTGAAGCGGTCGCGTCCTGTCAGGCGGCAGATAACCGTACCGCAGATAAACTTCGGGAGCTTCATCATACGGCCGATACGGCGGGGTTCCTTTATCAGCCGGTAAAACCACTCCAGGTTGCACTTGATAAAGAAGGACGGCGCTCTTTTTACGACTCCGGCATAGCCGTCGAGGCTTCCGCCCAAACCTGCAAAAACCTTGACGGACGGCATTCGGCTTCGATAAGAAGCGATCCAGTTTTCCTGCGCGGGTACGCCGAAGCATACAAATAGAATATCGGGGGTGGCTTCGTTTACCAACCGGATAACCTCATCGTTTTCGGGACCGTCTTTCTGAAAATATCCATCGTGTGTCCCTACGATCTGAGCGCCCGGATATTTTTTTAGCAGTTTCTCTCTTGCAAGCTCAGCCACCTGCGGCTTGCCTCCGAGAAAAAATATGCGGCAGCCGCTTTCCGCGGAGAGCGCCACAAGCCGCTCCCCGAGGTCAATGCCGGGCGCTTTGCCTTTCAGCGGCGTTCCGAGAATACGGGACGCCAGGACAACACCCGCACCATCCGGTATAATCAGCTCCGCACCGCTGACCACTTCCCGCAGCACCGGCTGCTCAATACATGCCTGGATAATCTCTGCGTTCGGCGTGTAAACTGCGTGGGGGCCGCCTTCGTCCAGAAACGTTTTTACGACGGCAAGCGCCTCGTCGAGGGTTACGTTGTCGATCGGTACGCCGCGTATATTGATCTTTTCATTCATTTTTTATCCCTTCCGTCAACAACAGGCAGCAGGCGCCTTTGACAGATGAGACGCCGTTTCTGCCGTATATCGTACAAAAAAGTATTCAGGTGCTTTGAGGTTTGAACATTGAATATTATCCCATGTTTTCTGATATTTGTCAAGGCAGAGCGCAGGGCGGCCCCAATGTCCGCCGTACCGCTCCGGACGCTGTACGGCTTCCGATTCTGGTCATAGAAAGGGCCCGTTTTTTGAAAAAAAGCGCAATGAAGTCCGTTATCTTTACGAAATATTTGTACTTGCCTGAAAGAGAGACGGCAGGGAAACGCTTTTGTCTCTGCGTTTGCCAAGGAGAGCGTGATGCCGAATGAAAAGGCTGCTATACGGAATGGAGGAAAGATGTTAAATTTTACTAATTTGGAAATTTGTGATTGAAATATAGGAAGATCTGGTGTAAAATAATAAGAACACAGAGACGCTGGCGGTGCGGAGCCATGCTCTGCAGCGAAGGTTCCTCATGTCGACCGTCAATGTTTGAAGGCCGGCGTCTGTCTGCCGGAACAGAAGAGGCTGCTGCCCTGCGCGGCTGCCATTGGAAAGGGGATTGTTGATGTCTGTAATCAGAGAAGCGATCGGCGAAGGGATTTTTTTCAACATGGTACCATCGGATTCTTTTAAATCCAGGGAGCTGACCGTGAATTTTATTGTACCCCTCGCAAGAGACACTGCGGCGCCTGACGCGCTGCTGCCCGCCGTTCTTTTAAGAGGAACGCGGACGTACCCGAATCTTTCAGCTATACAGCGCAGGCTGGCCTCGCTGTATGACGCGCATCTCAGCGGTCACACAGGGAAACGCGGAGAAGCTCAGGTCATCACATTCTCGGCGAGCGTTTTGAATGCAGATTGTATTCCGGACGGAACGGATGCATTCGGTGAACTGCTGAAGGTATTTGAGGAAGCGCTTTTCGAGCCCGTAACAGAAAACGGCTGCTTTATAGCCGATTATGTCGAAAGTGAAAAGCGAAATCTCACGGATGCCATTCGCGCAAAGATCAATAATAAAAATGCCTACGCGGTTTCCCGATGCTTCGAGGAAATGTGCGCGGGAGAGAAATACGGGGTGCCTGACACCGGGCGAATAGAGGATGTGGAGGGCATTACACCCGAGGCGCTGTATCATAGATATCTGACGGTTTTAAAAACTGCGGCGGTGGAAATTTTTTATGTTGGGAACGGCAGACCGGAGCAGATTGTGCCGAGGCTGCGGGAGATGTTCCGGGGAAGACCGCGGGGCGCGGTAGTCTCGTCTCCGACAGAGGTTATACGCACACCAATGGCTGATGTTAGAATCGTGACGGAGGAGCAGCCTGTCCGTCAGGGCAAGCTGACGCTGGGATTTCGGACGGGCAGCGTACTCTCGGACGGGGATTATTTTATCTTTTCGCTGTTCAGTGAGCTGTACGGCGGCTCTCCTTCAAGCAAGCTGTTTATGAATGTGCGGGAAAAGCTGAGTCTGTGCTATTACTGCAGGTGTATCTCGGAGGCACAGAAGGGGCTGATGCTGGTTGCAAGCGGTATTGAGGTGGATAAAAAAGACGAAACGATTCGGGAAATACTGGCTCAACTCGAGGCGATCAGACGCGGCGAGATTTCGCAGGAGGAAATGGATGCGGCCAAAAAATCTTTAGTCAACGGTTACCGCGAGCTCCGCGACAGCGCGAGCGCACTGGGCAATTGGTACCTGAACCGGCTGCTCTCCGGCATTTCCACAACGCCTGAGGAAACTGCCGATCAGGTGATGAGCGTGACAAAGGAGCAGGTTGTGGACGCGGCACGGCGGCTGAAGCTTGATACGATATATTTCTTGAAGGGAACGCTTACAGAAGCGCAGCCCAGTGCACGGGACGCGTGATATCGGCATACCGCGTTTGAACGACGGATGACGGCGCGGGGCCGGAGGGAGACGTAGGTGAAAGGATACCGGTACACTCCATCTGAGCTGAAATGTAAATTAAAGGAGCAGGTGTATGGAAAATATACAGAAAAACAGTCTTTTAGGTCAAATGCATTTAAAGGAGAGCAGACTGATTCATGAGCGATGCTACACTATGAGGCACGCAAGCGGGCTGCCGATCTATGTGGTGCCTAAAAAAATGTCCACCTCTTACGCGGTGCTTGGCACGCGTTACGGCTCTATCGACAACTGTTTCCGGCTTGCGGGAGAGGACACCTTTACCAGGGTTCCGGACGGCATCGCACATTTCCTTGAGCACAAGATGTTTGAAAACGAAAACGGCGAGGATACCTTTGCGCGGTTTGCCAGGACCGGCGCCAATGCAAACGCATACACCTCCTTTGATCTTACAGCGTATCTGTTTTCATGTACGGAAAACTTCGTGCCGTCTCTTGAAATTCTCCTTGACTTTGTGACCCAGCCTTATTTTACGCCGGAAACCGTTCTGAAAGAACAGGGCATCATTGGGCAGGAGCTGCGCATGTATGAGGACGACCCGGGCCAGACCGTTTTCTATAATATGCTGAAGGCTATGTATGCATCGCATCCCGTTCGTATCAACATCGGCGGTACGGTCGAATCCATTTCCGGCATCACGGCGGATATCCTGTACCGCTGTTACCGGACTTTCTACCATCTGTCGAATATGGGACTGTTTGTCAGCGGCGATGTCGCGCTGGAGGAAGTGCTGGAAGCGGCTGACCGTGTCCTGCCGAGCAAAGCTGAGGCGCCGCTGGAAATCATCCGCGGGTATCCAGAGGAAGCAGCGTCAGTGAAGGAAGAAACGGTGACGGCGTCCGCTCAGGTGGCGCGGCCTCTTGTCTGCATCGGCGTTAAGGATACCGAGATATCCACAGATCCGCAGACGCGCATGAAAAAAGCGCTGACGGCTTCCATTGTCAACGATATGCTGTTCGGCCGGACAAGCGATTTGTATGAGCAGCTCTATGAGGGTGGACTGATCAACCGAAAATTCGGCGGTTCCTTCGCGCATAATAAGAGTTTTTCCTTTCTGGAACTGTCGGCTGAAACTGACCAGCCTCTTGAAGTCTATCGACGCGTGAAGGAATGTGCACTTGAGGCGGCGGCAAAACCCATATCTGAGGAGACCTTCGAGCGTTGCCGCAGGGTCCTGTATTCGGGTCTGGTTATGATGTTTGAAAACACGGAGGATATTGCGAACAGTTATATGGAATATGTATTTGATGGCAGAGATCTGCTTGACGCAGTCGACACGGTTCCGACACTGACCGCCGAGGATGCGCAGCGTGTGATGCAGTCCCTGTTCAGACCCGAATGCTTCGCGGTAAGCGTTGTGGAGCCCTTGAAGTGATTTCGAGTTGCTCCTAAACGGATCCGGGGTGCGGCAGAATGGCGTGCCGCGTCCCCGGAAGAGCCCCGGTTTGGCATGGGCGGTTAGAGAAGCCGCTCAGTTATGCTGTAGTGGTGTTACATATACGGTCTGTGAAATACTGTGCAGCGGGAGCGGCCGTTTTCTGCGGTCTTTAGAGTTCTGAGGTTGCTTTTCGGGAGTCATAGTTATTTAGGCGCTGGGGCGGCTTCTGGAGCGCACGGATATTGTTTTTTCGATTCGGCAGACAGATAGGCAACGCTTATGCGACAGCGGAACGGCAGCGAAAAATCCGGTGCCTTTCGAGCTGTCTGTACTGCAAAAACGATTCAAAACGGCCGCAGGAGCAAAATGGAGCGGCGGCCGGAAAATATAATACCGGAGGGAGAGCAAATGCATTATATTTCTTTTCCAAACTTAGGCATTGACCCGTTTCGCGTGACCCAAAATGCGCTGGAATTCGGGAATTTCCGCATCACTTGGTACGGGGTTATCATCACATTGGGCATTATTCTTGCCGTAGTGTGCGTACTGTACAGAAGAAAACAGGAAGGAATTTCCACCGACGACATTCTGGATTATGCCATCTTCAGCATTTTCAGCGCGATTATCGGTGCGCGCGCCTATTATGTTCTGACGACGCTCGACACAGGAAATTATAAATCCTTCTACGATGTCATTGCTATATGGGAAGGTGGATTGGCGATCTATGGCGGTCTCATCGGCGGCATTCTCGCCATTCTGATTGTCTCCTGTGTGAAAAAAATCGATTGCCGCAAGATTCTGGATATGGCCGCGCCGGGCGTATTACTGGGCCAGGCTATCGGCCGCTGGGGGAATTTCGTCAATGCGGAGGCTTATGGAACGCTCAAGGAATTCGATTTTCTCGGGCATGTCGTACAAACACCGAATGCCGCAGATCTGCCCTGGGTTATGGGCATACAGTCGACGGCGACTTCCGCACCTCTTTACGTACATCCCACCTTTTTATATGAGTCTCTTTGGACGTTAATGGGCTTTATACTGCTGAGCCTGTATTACAAACACAAGAAATTCAACGGTCAGATTGTTCTAATGTATGCTGTATGGTATGGACTGGGCCGAATGTTCATCGAGGGCTTCCGGACCGACAGCCTATATGTGGGAAATGTCCGCATCTCTCAGCTTCTTGCTCTTGCATGCGTTATCTTCGGCACCATCCTTTTGATCGTCGGGCGTCGTTTTGCAAAAACACATCCTTTGAAGCGGGAGATGCAGGCAGTACCTCAGGCGGCGGAAGGTCCCGAAAAATGCACATGCGATGACTTGAAAGCAGCGGACGCGGCGGACTGCCCGGTATGTGCGTCGGAAGCGGAGTCATCGGCTGTGCCTGCGGCTTCGGCAGAAGAAGGGACGGAAGCCGACACCGCACAGCAGTCAGTGGAGCAGACATATACGGAGCACAGTGAAAATCAGACGGAAGACGAAAAATGGCGGCGGACGGAAGACATGGCTACAGACGATGCAGAAGCGGAAGCAACGAAAGAAGAAAAAGAAAACTGATGCGTTAATTCTCCGCCGGTCTGTCGTGAGCGGATCACTGTCAAAAGGGATGGCGGGCGTGAAGGGTATGCGTTTTTGACTTGCCAGCAGTAGTGCATATCATATGGCAATAAATTAGTTTTAATATTTTCTTTGGCGGACAGGGAAGTGCTGAAACCTGTTCAGATACCTTTGACAAAAGCCTTCCCTTCCGACTTTTGGGTAATCGCGCGTGTTGGAGAGGGAAAACGGCTTTTTACGGATGATCTGCATTAAGAACGGATTTTCCGATGCATGAAAGGTTTTGGATGAATCGGTGCTGAAAAAAGAAAGGATGATTATAAATATGGCAAAGGTCATTGACGGCAAAAGGATTGCCGCTGAGGTACGGGGTGAAATCGCCGAACAGGCGGCGAGGCTGAAAGAGAAGACCGGGGTGGTTCCGGGACTGGCGGTTATCATTGTGGGCGAAAACCCTGCCTCACAGGTCTATGTACGCAACAAGGCAAAGGCATGCACAGAGGCCGGATTTTACTCTGAGGTTATAGCGCTGCCGGAAACGACGACACAGGAAGAGCTAATTGCGCAGGTTCGCGCACTGAATGAGAGATCCGACATCCACGGTATCTTGGTTCAACTGCCGCTGCCGCACCACTTGGATGAAAACGAGGTGATCAATACCATCCGTCCGGACAAGGATGTGGACGCCTTTCATCCCGTAAACGTTGGGAAAATCATGATCGGTACATTTGATTTTGTCCCCTGCACACCGGCCGGCGTGATGGTACTGCTCGAAAAATCGGGTATTGATGTCTGCGGCAAGGAATGCGTTGTGGTCGGAAGGAGCAATATTGTCGGCAAGCCCCAGGCGATGCTTCTGCTTCACCAAAACGGAACGGTAACCGTCTGCCATTCCCGCACGAAAAATCTGGCGGATGTCTGCCGTCGGGCCGATATTCTTGTCGTGGCAGTCGGACGTGCGGATTTTATTACAGGCGATATGGTAAAACCCGGGGCTGCTGTAATCGATGTAGGGATGAACAGGAGGAGCGACGGCAAGCTGACCGGAGATGTCGACGCAGCGTCTGTAGAACCTATAGCAGGCTGGCTGACGCCTGTTCCAGGCGGCGTCGGTCCGATGACCATAACGATGCTGCTGAAAAATACGCTGACATCGGCTGAACGGTTTGCAGATACCGTGTAAATTTGTTAGAAGAATTTAAATTTACATAAAATTCACATATTCAGCACGGCAGAACGCGTTTTCAAAAACGCAGGCAGTTGACATGCGGACCAAATCATGGTATAATAATCTGCCGCTTAAAGTCAGGCTAGAAAAATGCGGTCCGTCGCAGACGGCTGCTGCCTGCATTAGCGAGTCATAAACGAAAGTGAGGTGCTTTTCGTGTTTGCTGTAATCGAAACGGGCGGAAAGCAGTACAAGGTTCAGGAGGGCGATGTCCTCTTTGTAGAAAAGCTTGAGGCAGAGACCGGTGAAAAGGTAACGTTTGACCGTGTGCTCGCGGTATCCGCAGACAGCGGCTTTAAGACTGGAATGCCGACTGTGGAAGGCGCAAGCGTAACGGCTTCCGTTGTCAAGCAGGGCAAGGGCAAGAAAATTTACGTTTTGAAATATAAGGCCAAGAAAAATGAAAAGAAAAAGCTCGGACATCGTCAGCCCTATACCAAGGTACAGGTTGAGAAGATCAGCGTTTGAACGGCTGTAAGCGCCCAACTCAGGGCCGGAAAACATCTAAACCGGAAAACATCTAAAGATAGGATATCTGAAATGGTCAAAATTGTTTTCTTCAAGGCAGAAGGCGTGCTTTACGGTTTCGAGGAGCAGGGGCACAGCGGATACGGGGACGCAGGCAATGATGTCCTTTGCGCTGCGCTGTCGGCCATGACCATGCTGTTGATTAACACGGTGGAGGTAGCCTACGCCAGCTCCGTGACATATGAAATTGATGAGAAGACAACGGATATTACGGTGACGGCGCTGTCGGCCCTACCGTCGCAGGAGCGAGACGAAAAGAAGCAATACGCCGTTTCCGGGCTGATTTACAGCTACTATCTTCAGCTTAGCGACATGCTGGAAGATTATTATGATTTTCTCGATGTGGATATCGAGGAGCGCGAACCGTAAACGGCTGCACAAGCGGTGCGTTGATGGTAATTTTGGAGGTGGAGAGACATGTTGAAGTTAAACCTGCAGTTTTTTGCACATAAAAAAGGTGTCGGTTCGACAAAGAACGGACGCGACAGTAACGCACAGCGGCTGGGCGTCAAAAAAGCGGACGGACAGGCCGTGGTTGCAGGCAATATTATTGTCAGACAGCGCGGAACCAATGTGCATCCCGGCAAGAATGTCGGCATCGGCTCTGATGATACGCTGTTCGCGTTGATCAGCGGCACCGTGAAGTTTGAAAGATATGCCGGCAATAAGAAGCGCGTCAGCGTTTATGCGGCTGATGCGGAATAAGTCGAAGTAAGAAACCGTGTAAGACCCGTTGCTTTCTAAAAGCGTCGGGTCTTCAATTTTTATTAAAAAAAGGCGGACCGCATTTGCAGGAAAAATATCCAATAGGCATATATGATAATACACGAAAGCAGTTATCAAAAAATATATGCAAAAAAACACGAATTTTGATAAAAAAACAGGAAAAATAATATGTGGTGTGCGGAATACTACATTATTTTGTGAAATATCTGTAAATGACTGTTGACAAAATTACAAAGCTGTGATAAGATAAAATCAGACAAATTGCATAAGGGCCAAGTGAAGTGCAAGGAAACCTTATCACAGTGTTTTAATACAGAAAACCCCATAAATTATAGACGGGGATCGGAGATTGTTATATATATATCAGGGTATATATATAAAAATTTTTTAGGAGGGAAAAGTAAATCATGAAGAAAGTTTTATCAGTGGTATTGCTTATCAGTATGCTGCTCGGCATGTGGATTATGCCGGCTGCTGCGGTTGAAGGCGATGAAGCCGCTGGAGCAGGCGAGGTGCTGTATTACGTTGACGGCCAGTCCCGCGCTTCATGGATCGGATCGTTCTGCAATAACCAGTTTACGGTTGCTGAGGACGGCAGCTATTTCACAACGAATGCATTCCTGCCCGCTCCTTTCGGACAGCAGGTTTCAATTAGTGAGGTTGTGCAGCTTTCCATTTCACTGCGCGTAACAGACACGACCAGATCCTCGGGCGATTACATTGCGCTCTGGCACAATGCCGTTGATGACAGTGTCCAGTTCCGGTATTATCCGATGCAGAACATTCTGGCGCTGTATATCGGTGACGCTATAGTCGGAGAGCCGTATGAGGTGAATGACTGGGCGACCGGTTCGGAGGCTGTTTTCCATGTGCTGACGATGGATATGGCGGAAGACGGCACGGTGAACTGCTACGCGGACGGCGAACAGGTTTTCGAGACGACGTTGAGTGATCCTGTTTGGACTGAGAAAATGCCGATTGTTTGGAATCAGGGCTCAAAGCCGTTTGATATCGCGTATTTCGCGATTACAACCCCGAGCTATGATTTGGCGAACCTGCCTGCCTATGCGGCTGCGCGGAACCGTGATCAGGCATACTATGTGGATGCAAATTCTCCGAAATGGGTCATTGATAGTTTTACAGCCGGTAATACAGAATTGGTAGAGGGCGAAGATTTCTTTTTGACCGGCGCTGTGACTTCATCTCCTTGGAAGCAGATAGCTCGATATTCCGCGCCGATGATTATTACAGCAGAAATCAGCGGACAAATGGCAAGAGAGGAAGGACACAATGTTCAGCTTTGGCTGAACATGAACGATGAGCAGACGCACAGCTTCCGCTATTATCCGATCGCTCAGAAGCTCACGCTTGAGGGACCATCAGGAGAGATTGAATCTGTTGAGGTCGATTGGGCTTCAGGCGCGGATTCCGTTTTCCATAAGCTTGCCTTGATTGTGGAGGCGGACGGAACGCTGCGTTGCTATGCCGACGGCGAATGCGTTATCACCTATCAGATTCCGAGTTTCGATATTTCCAAGCAGACCGGCTTGGTTCCGATTCTCTGGAAGGATGGCCTGAGCCAGATCCTCGTAAAGAGCTTTGCTGTTTACGAGCTGAACGAGACGGTTGAAATTCCGGAGTACCTTTTCTATCTGGACGAGAACTCCGAAGTGACTGACGAATTCATGAAGGTGTTCATGGCCGGAACGGAGAAAGACGCCGGTTGGGCCCGTCTTGACGACGGAACTTACTGGATGAATTCTTCCGTTGTAGCTCCTGGTCCGACAACCGGTGCGGGTCAGCAGGATATCTTTATTACAGCAAAGGATTTTGTCGTATCCACCACGCTGAAGATGAACGAGGCGGAATATGAAGAGGGCGCATACAGAGGCTTGTGGCTTAACAGCAATAATGGGGCAAAAATCCTGCAGTATAAACCCGGCGCAGGTAAAGTGACGTATGGTGCCTTTAACGGCGCTGACGAATATTCGATGGATGTGGAGTGGGCAATCGGTGAGAACGCCGAATGGCATACGCTGGCTTTAGCCGTTTCTATCAGCGACGCTGGCCCCGCCACGGTTAAGGTTTATGTGGATCAGCAGCTGGTTCATACCGCGAATTATGAGAGCTATACCGATCAGACAGAAGGGAAAGGCTTCCAATTGCTGATGTTCGGTAACAGCAAGCATCTGATGCAGAACTGCATTATTGCGGACGGGTCTTATGATCCGACAAATCCGCAGAACGTTGTACATCCCGACGATCATGAAATGACAGAGGAGATCCTGATTCTCAAAGAAGCGTCCTGCGCGGGCGAGGGAACAAACGGTGAAAAAGTTGTGCGCTGCGCTTCTTGCGACGCATTTGAGATCGTAGCGTATTCCGTTGAGCACATTGCTTCAGAGTGGATCGTAGATACAGAGGCTACTTGCACAGCAGCGGGTTCTCAGCACAAGGAATGCACAGTCTGCGGCGAGACGCTGGAGACGGAAGCGATTGAAATGATCGATCACACGCCTTCTGATTGGATCGTGGATAAGGAAGCGACCGAAGAGGAAGAGGGATCTCAGCACAAGGAATGCACAGTTTGCAAAACTGTTCTGGAGACGGAGGCCATTCCGAAGCTTGAGCCTACCGAGCTGCCTTTCGTCGATGTAGATGAGGACGCTTGGTATTATGAGTACGTAGAGTACGTATACAAAAACAACCTGTTCCTTGGAACCTCTGATACAACCTTTGAGCCTGGAACAGTTATGACCCGCGCTATGTTTGTCAGACTGCTGGCAAATTATGAAGGCGTTGATTTCACACAGTATGAGGATGCTGAACTGCCGTTTACGGATGTAGAGATGGATTCTTGGTACGGAACGGCTGTTGCATGGGCATACGAAAACAACGTCGTGCTTGGAACCTCCGAAACGACTTTCAACCCCGGCGATGAAATTACACGTGAACAGATGTGTCTCATGCTGGTCAATTACATGGAGCACAAGGAAATTACCCTGGATGTATCTGATGAAGAGGTTTCGTTCACAGATGCAGATCAGATTGCCGACTGGGCCGAGGAAGCGGTAGAATTCTGCGCAGGAGCTGGTCTTGTTCAGGGCCCTGGCGACGGAACGTTCAATCCTAAGGGAACGGCTTCCAGAGCTGAGGTTGCCACGCTGATAACCAATTTCGTCAGAGCTCTTGAGGCTTAAGTCGTAAAAGAAAAGAACTGAGCTTGATAATCACCGAAGCGTTGAAACGAATCGAATCGGTTTCTGAGGGTTTCGGATAAGCTGACAGACGCCTGAGAAAGCATATTGCTTCTCAGGCGTCTGTTTTTTTGTGTTTTACATATAAATCGTTCACGAATTCAGAAATGATTTCTATCACATCAGTTAAAATGTATTTTGAAAAGTGACTGAGCTTGCATCGGCATGGTATTGCAGACGACGATTTTCATTGAGCCTGCCTGGACAAATCCGTTTCCCTGCGGATAACGGGTTCCAGGGATTCGGATATGCTTGCAAGTATTTCGGTAGAGGGATAATACAAAGCGGAGCCGTAACGGGACGAATTCCTATAAACTGCGAATGACCCCACAGGCGATTTTACTCCCGGAATTTCCCGACGGCTGTGTGGTGAAATCGTCAGGATTGCGGTGTATGACAACCGTTTTACCTATGATTTCGTTCAGCATTATCCGATTGCTCAATGTTACCGAAAAGGCATATCCATTATTTTCGAAAAGGGGCGGCAAATCTCCTGCGTGATACGGATGCGGGCACTGTTCCGGATTCAAATGCATTTTTGTATCAGCAAAGGGATCTTCGGCATTTCCCGTGCAAGAATCTCCTTCGTGTATGTGAAATCCAAAGATGTTTTTCTGACAAGTGCTTCCTTTAGGTAAACCGCCGATGTCCGCCATGATCAGGATACCATATCGACTCTCAAAAAAGCTGACAGTGCCAATAACGGAAGGATAATCTGTACTTCCTTTAACAGAAGCAAATGTCTGCGGAGGCTGGCGCATGAGTGATAAAAAGTATTTGATTTGTGCAGATGCAATGTATTTCATGATAATACCCTCCCCTTGCGACACAAGGGGTTCCTTTCCTTTTGAGTTTGGTCTGCGACGGGACAAACGGAAATTGCTTGCGCTTTGTCGACGGTTAATGATGCATACAGAAGAGTGGTTTCAATTTAAGCCATTTTCTGTTAAAAAAATCCGACAGCGTTTTAAATCGCCATCGGATTTTATGCAGAAGAAAACAGATTTATGACTCTTGTTCGGTGTCTATAACCAGGTCATGGCCGTCTGTTATGACACGAACCGTACCGTTCATATCTGTGCGGTATACCTCTGCATCCAATGCTGCCAGCTTTGTCAGCGTCTCGCTGTGGGGGTGGCCATAGCTATTTCCGCTGCCGCAGCTTATGATACCGTAAAGAGGCCGTACCATTTTTAGAAAATCTTCGCTTGTGGAGGTAGACGAACCGTGGTGTCCGAGTTTTAATACATCTGCCCATAAATCTGTTTCCGTATATCTGGAAAGGATTTCTGCTTCAGCTTCCTTTTCGGCGTCTCCCATGAACAGGAATGCCCGATCACCGTATTCGAGACGCACGACGACACTGTAATTGTTCGTATTGCTGTAGGTGTCGCTATTCGGTCCTAAGATCTGAAACTCCGCCTCGCCAATTGTATAGGTATCGCCTGAAATCGCTTTGTTTACGCTCAGATGTTTGCTGTCGATGGCGTTCAGCAGCCGTTCATAGGTAGCCGTGTTGGTCTGAACATACGGCATGATGATATTTTCTGTATCGTATTCCTGAATCACCCTGTCACCTCCGCCGATATGATCCTCATGCGGATGTGTAAATATGACGTACAGAAAGCTGTCGACTTTTTGTTTCCTCAGATATGCCTCCAGTATTTCTTCCGACGCATTTGGACCTGCATCGATCAACATGTTTTCACCGCTTGAAAGTGTGATAAGAATGCTGTCGCCCTGCCCCACATCAATGTAGTGTACCGTTATCGAAGCATCAAAATTTGCTCCGGTTCGTTTTTCCTCAAACAGTGTGTGAAAGGCAAGCGCTAAGATAGCTATGCCTGCTGCAACAACGCCAAGCCAGCGCGTGCTATGCGCCCTGCTGCGCGACATTTTATTTTTCATGGCCATCCCGTCTGTTTTATTTCATCCTTTCTGTTGGATATCGGGTTAATCTTCTGCTGCTGCCTTTTGTGTGACAATGGCTCGAATGATATCGGGAGAGAACTTTGCCTCTCTGTGATAGGTATACAGACCGTTTTGTTCCTGCTCCACATCTGTGAGCTGTGTATAGCAGAACCCGCACATTCGCGGGTGCTCGAGCAAACAGGTGGTGAGTCCGCGGAACCGCTCTATAAAGGCTTCTATAGAGTCCGGCGTCGTGCCGTATCCCCAAATATTTTCACCATTAAACGGATTCGTTGCGGCCCCTCCTGCATTTGGACTATCAGATGACGGTTTCCAGTGTGTACCGCCATATTCGCTCATGAAGCAAAGCTCCGCCGAATCGACGTCTCCCAGATAAAAGGGTTCTGTCAGCGGTTTATCCTCTATCAAGGGTTTTAGGCGATTTTTGACGATTTCAGGATTCTGTTCATAGTCATGTCCATCTACGATGTCTGTTATGATATGGTGCCAGCCGCTGCAGTCAATGACCGGTCTCATTTTGTCATATGCCTTTGTTATGTGATAAATGGTCCGGATGAGAACGGCATCCTGCTGTGCGGGGGTTTCGTTGAAGGGACACCAGCCGATGATCGCGGGATGGTTATAATCTCGCAGTAAAACCTCCAGCCATTCCGAGGTATAGGCACGTGTGGCCGCAGGTCTGGTCATATCCAGTCCCCAGTTTCCCATTTCGTCCCAAACCATGTAACCGTAGAGATCGCAGTAATATAAAAATCTCGGTTCGAATACCTTTTGATGCAGACGGGCGCCGTTGAAGCCCATGGCCATGGAAAGTTCGATATCGCGTTTCAGAATCTCATCCGATGCGGCAGTGTAAATACCGTCTGGGTAGAAGCCCTGATCAAGCACCAGACGTTGAAATACGCTTCTGTGATTCAAATAAAATTTTTTATCATGAAAGGAGACGGAACGCATACCGAAATAGCTCTCCGCGTGGTCGTCGCCAAGGCTTAGCTTCAGTGTGTACAGATTCGGGGAGCCTATATCCCAAAGTCGGAGATCGCTGAGCTTCAGGGCAAGCATAGCCAGACTGCCGTGTACAACAGCGGTTGCTCTTCCTGTTGGATAGTCCTCAAAGAAAGATTCGGCGGAAAGCGTCATTCCGTCTGAACATTCGCATTCTGCTTCGATATATAATGTCGCCGTATCGATATCCGGAGTATACTTTACCTGTTTGATATAGGCGACCGGCACATGCTCCAGCCAGACTGTCTGCCAAATGCCGGTCGTTCGGGTATACATACATCCATGAGATGCGTACTGTGCGGATTGCTTGCCTGCCGGCTGATTGGCTGAACGCACGTCGTCCTTTGCACAGATCACAATTGCGTTCATCGCCTCCAGATACTTTGTGATATCCAGCGAAAAGGGTGTGTATCCGCCGATATGTGTACCTGCCAAAGTTCCGTTGACCCAAACTTCGGTTTCATAATCGCAGGCGCCTATGTGCAGAAGCGTTTTTCCTTGCTTCCAGGTGCTTGGAAGCTCAAATGTTTTTTTATACCATACGGCATTCATAAAATCCGTATGACCGATTCCAGACAATACACTCTCGGGACAAAAAGGGACCAGAATTTTTTGATCAAATATATTTTTTTTCAAAAGCCCCCTTTCTTTGCCGCTCATGGCGGGATCCATTTCAAATCCCCATAAGCCATTTAAATTAATCCATTCCTTACGGACAAACTGCGGGCGCGGGTATTCGGGACGCGGCTGTATAATAGGCATAGCGTGAGCCCTCCTTATCAATTTCGGTCGTTATTTGAGGGATTCTGTTGATTCCATTAAAAAGCCAGTGTGGGGCACAGGGAAGCGGCGAAGCCGCGAGCAAAATGACGAGGCATTTTGCCTTTCAGTCGGACAATGTTCTCCGAACTGTCCGAATCTATGATTCGGGAAACAGTTCGTGAGGTTATTATATCTGACCTGTAAAGTTTTGTCAAGCAATGCACACGACAATTTGAAGTATGCCTCATATGGCAAACATGCTGTATTCATGAAGGTAGTGAAAAGGTCTGTACATATTTATTTAGTTGCCGAAATGCAATCCACCGGCACCGGACGGAAATCGTCCCCAATACCATTAGACGGGATGAAAGAGCATGATAGAGGAGCACAAACCCCAGGCGCTGGGGTGGCGTGTTGAAAAAATGATGCTGTTCGATTGAACAGCATCATTGTATCTGCATCACCTTTCGAAAGGCTATATATTTTTCTCTGCCACAAGAAAAGGTACAACCGGAAGCGACTTCTACACTTATACCAGTACACGCACCTCATGTACTTTTCCGTCCTTGGAATTAGGAATCCAACCGTCGCAGCAGCTGCCATCAAAATAATATTCTGAATGCTCTGATGGGCGTTTGAAGCCCTTTCCCTTTTCAACTGTAATGTGGAATTCCGTCTCGTCAACGCGCAAAGTATAGGCCGCACTTTCCATTTCCGGCGGAAGAACCGGCGTCAGACGGATGCCCTTATCCGGTGCATGCTGGATACCCAAAAACGAAAAAATCGTCAGCGACAGCCAGCTTGCAGTGCCGGACAGCATGGGGCCAATGTTCTCCAGCGTTTCGCTGTTGTTATACTGCGTGCAGAACCTGGGATTTCCCTTGGTGATGAAAGGCGTTTTCATTGTCTGGAAAGGGAAGACCTTGTTCAGCATCCAGAACGCAAGCGACGCCAGTTCTTCAGCCAACGCCTCGCTTTTTACTTCCTTACAGGCTTTGAACATAGCGGCTGTCGACATCATGGCAGCGTGCTTGAAGACCGCGCCGTTCTCACGGTCGCCTGGAAAGTAATGCTCCGTTGCCGTCTGTGTCGAAATTTTATCCAGATCACACGGGGAGCAGAGCTTCAGTCCGGCTTCTGTGACAAGATTTTTTTTGATGATGCCGAGCATAACGGAAATCTGATCTTCAGTCGCAACATCGGAAAGCACGGACCAACTGAAACTATTTAAAAAATAGGACCCGTCAATTGAGGGATCTGCGCTCAGACGGTCCCCTTTGGCGCCTACATAGGTATATCCCCCCACGCGCTCACTGTTGATCATTGCCCGCGCAAAGAAGTTCTCTTTCCAGCAGTGGGTCTGTATCTTTTCATAGAGCTCATCACTCATCTTTTTTAAATCGGCGGCATCCGTATTTCTTCCACTCGCCGCTGCGAGCTCACAGACTTCGTCCACTGCGATTTTCAGCAGAAAAGCGTTCATGACGCTTTCGCAGAAATGATTTTCAAATGCGACGCCGTAAGGCTGGCCTGTCCGCTCGAGCTGCTCACGGTAACGGCGTTCTTTTTCCGGACCGTTGATGCTGTCCGCATCGAGCTTCAGACAATCGTTCCAGTCGGCATTGTCCAAAAGCGGTAGACCGTGCCTGCCAACGGAAATTTTTCCGCTGTATTGAATGGCTGCGAGCAGCGTTTCAAAGAGGGAACGTTTCTCCGTACTGCCGGCAATCGGGAGTTCTTCATCCAGAAATTCATAATCATCCGTCAGGGAAATGTAGCGATATACGGCCTGTGCCAGCCAAAGCTGATCATCCGAGCACTGACCGGGCTCCTTTCCCTCCCAGAAAAAGTTGTGGTTGGCGTAACCCATTTTGTAGACATTTTTTGCCCATTGACTGATCATATCACGTGCAAGCGCGCTGTTTCCCATTGCCGTCATATAATACATGGAGGCGTACATGTCTTGAATCTCCCGGAAGCCTATCTGCCGATGCGCCTTCTGTGTCCAGGCAAAGGAGCGGGAGACAAAGGATTGATAATATACCTGGAATGGCAGATTGTTGTTGACGTAGGCGTCGAGCGCTGTATCTGTGGTATGGAGAGAAATATACGAAGCGTAACGACTATAAAAATTTTTAACCGAGCACAGCGCTTCCTCGAGCGCTTCCGGTGCATGGAAGGTTTCCAGAAGGCGGAAAAGGCGGCTGTCGAAGGATTGCGAGACGTCTTCCTTCTCGTAGACCATACCGACAAATTCATCTACGGTTTTCGTTTTATCCGGCTCGAGAGTCAGATCCTTGCCCATAGCAAAGAAGGAGGCATTTTTTCGCGCCTGGGCGGATCTCAGATGAAGAACGTGCTCCGGATGCTCAATGGTTCCGGTGCCTATGAATTCCGGATAATTTACACAGAAGGAATCCATGGGTTCTCCGTCGGAAAGCAGAGCGGCAAAACGTCTATGGAAACGGCGGTAGCGGGGATAATCGTGCGGCGCAATCGCACAAACACGGCCATCGCGCTTGACCAGCCCGCTTTCATGTACAATATTGACGTAAACGATATCATTGGCCAGCGCATCAGCAGGAAAAATGCCGAACACACCTGTCATGACAATGCGTATGTTTCTCCTGCGCCCGCTCAAATTCTCAATTTTTACGCGCTGGACCTCTGTTGCCTGCGGCATACCATCCATCTGCGGCAGGATGAAAAGAGTTCTTGTAATACGGAGACCGCATTCGGTTTCATATGTAATCACGGAATGATTGGGAGCATGCCGACAGAACGCGGATTTGACATTCTCCTCTGCATTTGCGGAATAGAAGATTTGACGGTTGTTTTCGATCAGATAGAATTGCCGGTTTGCAGGCTCACCATTTTCATCCTGATTTAAGACACAGCGCGTGGCTAAAACCTGTTCTGCGGCGCTAGCACGGAAGGATCCACGGCCGAAAGCGTCAAGCGCGCTCTTCGGTGTCGTCAATAATGGATTTTCACAGCCTATTCTGTTGCCTATCAGCAGATTGATGTTAAAATGCGTGGCAATCTGCGGGCTTTTTAAATCGATGATATGCTCGCCGTTTTCATTCAGCGTTCCGGGACTTCTGAGCAGCTTTGCCCAAGCGGAGGCGATCGTCTTTTGTATCGTTCCCGGAAGCGGCTGCTCACCCTTAGCTGTAAAATGGCGTACGAACTCACCCTCGAGCCGGAAAAGGTGGAGGGTATCTGAAAAAGAATCGAGATACGAAAGGAAGTCTGTTGAGCCCATAAGGGACAGACAGATGGGCACCCAAAGGGGAAGGCCTGTTACGCCGACTACGGATTCACCGGTACACGAGAGAAATTCCGCGTCGGTTTCGCCGGAAAAGAGATCGGCTTGAAAAGCGGCTTTGAGTTTATCTGCCGGAAGGATCTGGGGGTCTCTGGCATTTGTATATTGAAAATGCATAGGTTACCTCCTGGTTTTTATATTTCTAAACAGCATTTCATTCAGAGGGATGCCGTGTATGGTAATTTTCTTTAGCACGCTCATAAAGCGACAGAATAAAGGAGACGTTCTCATCTGTTCCCGCATGCAGCATGGAGGTGCGAACCCTTTCATGCAATGTGCGGATCTCGTCTCTGGAAAGACCGCCAAGCTTCCGTATGGTCTGCGCCATCTCCTCACCGTCGTGGAACAGATGGCCGTTGATACCCTCGCGAATCTGTTGATCATTCTGCGGGTCGTAACGCAGAATGGCTGGAAGGCCCATGGCCTGTGCCTCCAGCATGGAGATGGACATCATCTCCGTGAGAGATGCGCTGATAAAGTAATCGCAGCTTGCAAAATAAAGCGGAACCTCCGCGTGTTCGATTTTGCCGGAGAACAGAATACGCGAAGAAAGTCCGTATGATTCCGCCAGAGCTTCCAGCGTCTTTCGTTGAGGGCCGTCTCCTACGATCAGCAATTTGTAGCGCGGTTCCTTTTGAAAATACAGATTCCAGTGTTCTATCAAATAATCTACAGATTTCTCCTGGCCGAGTCTGCCTACAAAGACGCCGAGCAGATCAGTCGGTGCCACGTTCCATTCCGCACGCTTAGCCGCAATTTCCTCAAGACTGAAGCGCTGAGGATCGAAGGTATGGATATCTATTGTATTGGGAATGATTTCTACCGGCTTTTTGACGCGGCATTCCTCGAAAAATTTCACAGCCTTTTTAGAGGGACTGATGATCACATCAGACCGGTTTGCCAAAAAACGGATATACTTATAGAAGGTTTGCTTGGCGACCGGGGTCATTTTCCCTTTAACCATATAGTGAAAATATTCGTCATACATGGTGTGCAGGGTATAGACCAGCGGCAGATGAAGCTTGTGCGCGGCGTATACGCCGAAAAGCGACACGCCGAATTCATTGTGAATGTGAATGATGTCGGGTTTAAAGGCCCGAAGAAGCTGCATGCGGTGACTGCTGAGCGGCGCGGCAAGTCCATAACCGTAAATTTTTTTAATAGATACGGCAGGGCACCACAAGATGCCATCCCGGATGCGGTGATGTCTGAGGTCGGGGTCAGCCGTGACAATGAGCACCTTGTGTCCTTGACGGATCAGACTGTCGCGGAGCATGGAGACGTGTGTGACGACACCGTTAATAAACGGATGATAAACCTCAATAAACATGGCGATATTCATGACGGTATCCTTTCTTTCAGACACTGAAATGACCGATTTCTATTTGTATGTGGGCGAAAGGGGGACAGCGGGACAGATGGTGTCCTGCAATATTCCGCGACACGATAGGGAGATCCTGCCTAGAAAACATTGAGGTCTGCTTGTGTAACCTGATTTTATGAGCGGAGATGTGCAAAAGATTCACCTGACATACAGCATCAACACCGAAGGCATCGATGCCGGCGGAATGCTTGTTTATCCTATTCTAAAATTCGAATAAATATACATTTAAAAATTTTCCGCCGATCGAGTGAGGGGATAATCTTTCCCTCGATCTACGGCGTCCGGCTTGCGCGTCTTCTGCCGCAAAGCTCATCATACGGGCTGTTTGATATTCCTTGTTTATGCCTCAGCTTGGCCACGGTCATATTATAAAGCGCCTATAGCGTTTGGGGCTCTGTGTATCGGGTATCCGAACGTCTCGACTTTGCCGGAGATTCTTATACTGCTCAGCCGTCTGACGAATGATGTTTCACCGCAATTAATCCAGCCGTTCTGAAAGCTGTTTGCCGCCCAATATATGAAAATGCAGATGCTTTACCGTCTGACAGGCATCCGGTCCACAGTTGGAGATCACGCGGTAACCGCCGCTTAGTTCGGCAGATTTTGCAATCTGAGGTATTTTCTCAAAAATATAGGAGACAAAGACGCTGTTTGAGGTATCTATACTGTCCATACTTTCTATATGCTCCTTTGGTATTACTACGATATGGACGGGAGCCTGCGGATTGATATCCAAAAATGCGCAGATTTTATCATCCTCAAAGACTTTGTGTGAAGGTATATCTCCCCGGATGATTTTGCAGAAAATACAGTTTTGCATTTTGAGCCTTCCTTTCCTTGACCGATTCAATATGATTTGGCTTTAGCATAAGCCCTGAATCCATGAAAACAAAGGGAAAAATTTTTTCACGCCAACTGCGGCTTTACACAGACTTTATGATATATCTGACAGCTTTGCAGAAAATATCGGGCGACCGAAAACGAAAGAATATCGCTGGAAAAAAAGTATACAGGAGCTTTAAAAATCTCCGACTGCCCAAGCCCCCCTGTATGGACGCGCGAAATCTGCCTGGAAGTTTCCTGTATTCAGTACGGGGGATTCGTACAGCGCTTCCTCGAAAAAGAAACGAATGTCTTATTGGAATGCTGGGCGCTGAAGCCGTGCTGAACCTTTAAAAGCTTAGAACTTTTTGATTTTTACGTGCGCAATCCTCTGCCGCATTCTAATGCTGCCATTGGCAATGTGTCAATGCTCCGGTTTCGCAAAGTCCTGCAAAATCTCTTTGCCTAAGCACTTCAAATACGCCCACAGCCACCGCATTGGAGAGGTTGAGACTCCGGAGGTCCTGGCGCATGGGGATGCGTACACACTGCTCCGGGTGAGCTGCAAGGAGCTCTTCCGGAAGTCCTTTTGTTTCCTTTCCAAACACGAGAAAAACACGCTGCGGATAAGTTACCGTTGTAAAATTGTGCGCAGCCTTTGTCGTGTAAAAAAACATGGGCTCCTTTTGGTTTATGCAAAGAAAATCCTCGAGGCTTTCATAATACGTAATGTCGAGCGCATGCCAGTAGTCAAGCCCGGCTCGTTTGAGCTTTTTGTCGTCTATTTCAAAGCCAAGCGGTTTGACTAGGTGGAGCGACGCGCCGACCGCTGCACAGGTCCGCGCGATGTTTCCCGTATTTTGCGGGATTTCCGGTTCGATGAGTGCAATATTGATGTCCATGCTTATTCCTCGTATGCAATTGGCGTGCTTTCCTAACGCTTGGAGATCGAAAATGTCTCCCCACCGTTTTCTCACAAGGGTCGGCTGCAAAATTTAAATCCCATGCTTTCTGATAAAAGGCAGTGCACTGCGGTCTATATCTGTTTCATTTTTCATAATCCAATCATGCATCGGACCATACCTTTGGGAAGCACGTTTTCGTGCTTCCCAAAAATAAATCGTTGTATTTGAATAAATCTTCCCGTTTCTTGCTGTATCTGCCGAAACGCGGTTCCTTCGGTGATAGATTTCGCCTGTCCCTTTGACATCCAGGCCCAAAGAATTAATCCTCTTTTTCGTTCTCCTGGAAGCCGCAGCATTTTTTATATTTTTTACCACTTCCACAAGGACAAGGATCATTACGGCCGACCTTTTCCGCCGCCTTTTTACGTACAGGCGTTTTGGCAACGGAAGGTCCGCCTGCAAAGCCCTCGGTCGTAGGCTTTGCAACCTCTACGCGCTTGACTTCCTCTTCGCGCGGTGCGGCGGAAAGCAGCATGCGAATGGTATCCTCGCGAATGGCGGCGGACATTTCGTCAAACATATCTGCGCTTTGAAGTCTGTATTCGGTGATCGGATTTCTCTGTGCATAGGCTTGAAGTCCGATGCTTCCTTTCAGATCATCCATGGCGTCCAAATGGTCCATCCACTTCATATCAACATTTTTCAGTAGAACAACGCGTTCTACTTCGCGCATTTGCTCCGTACCGAACAGCTTTTCCTTTTCTGCATACAGATTTTCGGCCCGCTCAAGCAGGTCCCGCTTCAGCTCCTCTCGCGTCAGCTCACTGAGTGCTTCTGCATCGAGCTTAAAATCATTATCATGACAAAGGGTTCCATAGAAATAGGTGCGAAGACCGTCCAGATTCCATTCCGCCGGCGTTTCCCCTGTAGTATAGCTGTCCACGGCTTGTTCTACGGTCTGGATCAGCATGGAGTGGATTTTTTCCTTGAGATCCGCACCATCCAAGACCTCTCTGCGTTGCTGATAGATCACCTGACGCTGCTGGTTCATGACGTCGTCATAGGTCAAAACGTTCTTTCTGCGGTTAAAGTTCTGACTCTCCAGACGCTTTTGTGCGCCTTCAATGGAGTTGGACAGCGTTTTAGAGTCGATTGGCTGATCCTCCTCCAGTCCGAGACGCTCCATCATATTCAAGACGTTTTCCGGCAGGAACAGACGCATTAAATCATCCTCAAGGGATAGATAGAAACGTGACTCTCCAGGGTCTCCCTGTCTGCCTGAACGCCCGCGGAGCTGGTTGTCAATGCGGCGGCTTTCATGGCGCTCCGTACCGACGATAAACAGTCCCCCGAGTTCGCAAATCTTTTCTGCTGCCGGACGAATCTCTTCCTTATATTTTTTATACAGCTCACGGAAAACTTCCCGCGCAGCAAGTGCTTCCTCGCTGACGGAGACCGACGAGCCCGTCGCATCTGCGATGATGTCTTCCTCATATCCGAGCTTGCGCATTTCTGCTTTTGCGAGAAATTCAGGGTTGCCGCCCAGCATGATATCTGTGCCGCGTCCGGCCATGTTGGTGGAGATGGTGACTGCGCCGAGCTTACCTGCCTGCGCGACGATTTCCGCTTCTTTTTCGTGATGCTTCGCATTCAGTACCGTATGCGGCACGCCCTCACGCTTGAGCATGGCGGAGAGCAGCTCGGATTTGTCAATGGAAACAGTGCCGACCAGCACGGGCTGCCCTTTATCGTGGCAAGCCTTGATTTGATTGATGATGGCTCGGTATTTGCCCTTGACATTTTTGTACACGACATCAGAGTGGTCCTGCCGGATCATCGGCATGTTCGTGGGGATGACCACAACGTCCAGATTGTAGATTTCCCGGAACTCCGCTTCTTCCGTCAGCGCGGTTCCGGTCATGCCGGAAAGCTTGTTATAAAGCCGGAAGTAATTCTGGAAAGTTATGGTTGCAAGGGTTTTGGTTTCCCTTTCAATTTTAACCTTTTCTTTGGCTTCGATTGCCTGATGGAGCCCATCAGAGTAGCGTCTGCCGTACATGAGGCGTCCCGTGAAGGAATCTACGATAATGACTTCGCCATCTTTGACGACATAGTCGTCATCAAGGTGCATAACGCCGTGTGCGCGGACGGCCTGATTGATATGGTGAGCAAGCGTAGCGTTCTCCGAGTCTGAGAGGTTGTCCACGTGGAAGTATTCTTCAGCCTTTTTAATACCGTGGGAGGTGAGGACGGTTGTACGCGCCTTTTCGTCGATGATGTAATCCTCTTCCACTTCCTCCATGTTGGATTTATCGTCCATTTCCTTAATTTTAAAGGCTGTCAGTGTCCGAACAAAACGGTCGGCGAGATCATAAAGCTGCGTCGATTTTTCTCCGGCACCGGAGATGATGAGCGGTGTACGCGCTTCGTCGATCAAAATAGAGTCCACCTCGTCGACGATAGCGAAATGATGGCCTCTCTGCACCATTTGTTCCTTGTAGATGACCATATTGTCACGCAGATAATCGAAACCAAATTCATTGTTTGTTCCGTAAGTAATGTCGCTTTTGTATGCTTTGATCTTTTCCGCGCGCGTCATGCCGTGTACAACCAAACCGGTCGTCAAGCCGAGAAATGCGTATACTCGGCCCATTTCCTCGCTGCCGACTTTTGCCAGATAGTCATTGACGGTGACGATATGCACACCTTCGCCGCTCAACGCGTTCAAATATGCGGGAAGTGTAGCCACGAGCGTTTTACCCTCACCGGTTTTCATTTCGGCAATACGCCCCTGGTGAATGACAATGCCTCCGAGCAGCTGCACGTTGAAAGGACGCTTGCCAAGCACGCGGTCAGCGGCTTCCCGGACGGTTGCAAAGGCGTCGGGCAGGATGTCGTCGAGGCTTTCGCCGGCTGCCAGCCTGTCCTTCAGCTTCGGCGTCATAGCGCGCAGTTCCTCATCACTCATGGCTTTGTATGTTTCAGACATCGCGTCGATGGCGCGAACGGTATGCATCAGCTTTTTGACCTGACGCTCACTGTATGTCCCTATGATTTTATCCAGAAATCCCATATTCTTGGTATCCTTTCTGTACCCCGTTTGCCGGGTGTCCAAGTTGCAATGTTATTATTATATGATACTCTTTCAGAAAATGAAATAAAATTTTGTAAATTTTATACACGATATTAATTTTTTGCGCTCCTATAGACTTTTTTTTCAATTTAATATATAATAATCCTAACATCATAAATATCGGACGAACGGATGAATTGTGAAGAAAAAGCTTATCTTCCATTCCGAACGGCGCTGAATGAAAAATGTTTAAAGTTGAGATGGAAGCCGCTCGTTTAGGCGCGGGTTCTGTTGCGGTTCCGTCATTCGTTCTTTCGTTCGCTTAGGCAGTATCAAAAAAATTCCGTGTGTGCAGATGCTGGAAATTCTCAGGCAAATGCTGCCGTCTGAATTTGAACGCATAAGGGGCGGAGCTTTTTATTTTTAGAATCTGAAAGTGAGGCATAAAGTCTGAGAATGTGACGTTGTTTGGGCTGAAAGTGAGGCATTCGAATGAAGACGGGCGTGTGGTGCTCGAGATACCTGCGAATAAAAAACTACTTTCATAGGCCGCAGCCAGCGGCTTGTCCGGAAGGGTCGAAATTTAAGTCTTTCGATTTTATGGTCAGAACTGCTCTATGTGGGGAAAAGTTTGGTAGATGCGGGCGGCAGGCTCTATAGAGCTGCGGTACGCATCCGTGTGCGCAGACGGATCCTCATTTTTGGCCCCCTTCTTTGATCGGTACCACGCGGGGTGTTGTTCTGCCGATTGGGCACAAGAAGGCAGAAGGTTCGAAAAAGACGTTGCAGGGGTCGGAGAAGATTTGGCTGCCTGCCCGAGTAGAAGCGGACGAACATTTTAATGCTTGAATGATGCCGCTAAAAAGCGGCGGGAAGAGGTTGGGATCTATGGGGTTTGGTCTGCTGGTTATCGGTTATATCATGCTTTTTAACTTTCCTATATATGGAATCGACGTGTTTCCGGATCTTTTGGGCTATATACTCATGTGGGCGGCACTTCGGAAGCTCTCTTTGTATCATAAGTTTTTTCGTGTGGCAAAATATATTGCAGCGGCTTTAATGCCGCTCGGAACTCTCACTCTGGCGATTCAAATTGTTTCTTGCCTGAGTCGTCTCGGGTATCTACAGGGCGGGGCGGTGGACTGGACGCTCAATGTGCTTCTCCCTGCGCTGGAGCTATTCCTGGCTTTCATCATCTTTGTTTACCATTATTACCTGCTGTTCGGTATCCGTGCGCTGGCACAGGAAGTAGAACTGCCCAAAATTGCCCGGAAGGTCAAACGAAACTGGATTCTCACCATTTTATACTATGTGCTTACGCTTATCGGTATTATGACTGGATATGCAGGATTGACTGAAAGATTCCCCTATCTTATGTATCTGAATCCGCTGCTTGCGCTGTTTGGCGTTTTATGGATTGTTTTAAATACCATACAGATCTATTCCTGTTATATGTGGATTTGTTTGCCGGGACAGGAGGATATAACGGAAAGCCTGCCCTGGTACCGCCGAAAAAAAACAGACGAGCCGACACCTGAGGAGTTAAAAGCGCTGGAGGAGAAGCAGCGAAGAGAGTATGACGCAGAAATGAAGCGCCGGCAGGAGGAACGCACTAAGAAAAAAAAGAGAGGGAAAGGAAAGACGAAGAAGTAAACGTGCGACTGGCGTCCGTCAGCATGAAAATATATTTTTAGGCGCTGTGAAAGGCAGGAAATCCTTGTTTATAAAAGGCACGGCGCCGGTGTATACTGTACACAGCGATCCAGCTGCAATACGCATCTTAAAATATGCATGCGGCATGTGCCGCAGCTTCAAAAAAATTGAAGCCGCAGTTTTTGGCGGATGATCTTTGGTGTCAGCCCGCACGGGCTGAACTGAATGTATCTATATTTTGTGTGGTTTTCCGTATTTACATCATAAATGAAACGCAGATTCTGCGTAGTGAGAGGACAGGTGTTTTTCATGGGAATCGGATATCTAATCGCCGGCGTAATTTTTCTCTGCAATCCTGTCGTAAATATCGATGATCTGCTGCCTGATTTTATCGGTTATCTGCTGTTGATACGAGGCCTGAAACAGTGGTCTTACATCAGCGAGCCTGCGCGGGAAGCCAAACTTTACGCATCCCGGCTCATGTGGGTCACGTTAATTAAATTCCTAATCAGCGCAGCCATAGGAATTTGGAATTCATCTGTACTTGCACAGCCCACGATGCGGCTGACATATGCGCTTGTATTCAGCGTATGGGAGCTGATTTTGTTTATCCCTATGCTGAACAGGCTTATGGAAAGCATCAGCATGGTGGGACTGATGAACGACAGCAGATCCGCGATCTTCGGCGTGGATCAGTTAAGGTTAACCGGAATCGTGTTCTATTCGGTTCGGGTAGCGTGCTGCATGCTTCCGGAGTTCGTTTACCTGCAGTCTTCGGAACAGCTTTCAACGGTATATGTGGACCGTATTGTTCTTAATTACTCGACATATCGGCCGTATCTGGTTATATTCTTTGGAACAATCGCCCTTGTTGTCGGTCTTATATGGTGCTTTTTTATGTGCCGGTATTTTATACGGGTGAAAAAAGACCCGGTGATGTCCGGCGCCGTATACAGACGCCTTGAGGAAAACCGCCGCTGGATTCAAAAGGATTTGCTTCGTCTTATATGGAAAAGAAGCTTTATACTCTTCTTTGCCGCATGTCTGTTTCTTTGCGGTATGGAATGGGATTATATCAACATTTTTCCGGCCTTTGTCGGCTGTTTTTTGATAGCTTGGGGATTCGTGCAAATGCGGAGCCTTTTCCGCATCCCCCGTGTAACGGTATTTACGGCTTCAGCTTCAGCTCTTGTGGGGTTTGTGTATTACGGCTATTCTCTGCGTATGCGGTCGGTCTGGACGGAAATTTATCATTATAGATGGGGCGCTGAAATTACGCTGTCGGAAAGAAACGCGCGAGCGCTGGCTGAACCAAAGCAGATGGCCTTCTTTTGGGCAACGCTCCTGTTTGCCGTTATCCTGTCAGTCGTATTCGCTCTGTTTTATAGGAGTCTTTTGAAGGTTTACCGTGAAGGCTGCAGGACAAGGGTCGAGGGGGAGGACTTTATCGACCGAAAAATACGCAGAAGGAGAGAGAGAGATAACATACGCGGAGGGAGACTTCTTCCGTTTTGTTTCGTGCTTGTCATGGTTACTGCGACCTTAGGCGAGCTCCCGATGTTTTCTTTTTATAATACGCCCATCCCCTTCTTGAATCTGATCTTGAAGGTGGTCTTTCTGATAAGTGCCGCCAAGTTCTTCCGGGGATTGTACGAAAGTCTGGCGGAGGTCATTCAGCACAGGACGGATTTTGAGACGCGGCTGCAGAAGCTGGATGTCAGAAAGATATAAACCCACCTGGAACTAAGATAGTAAGAAAATGGAAAAACATCCTTGCGCAGAGCGATAGCCATCGGATATGTCGTATGAATTCCGGTCGGAAAATCGGTCGACTGCCAAAAAGCTCAATGAACATTTGGCTGTTAAAAGGAAGACAGTCATAAAAGAGGCATTTGCAGCTTTCCTTGATTTGTATGTATTTTGCGGCAGAACAAGGGTATACTGAAAAATAAGAGGCAGAAACAAATGCGGAGAATATCTCAAAAATCAGCGAAATGCCTTGACTTTTCTATTTAACTGGAGTATAATAAAAACGTCTCCTGCCATAAAGATTCCGTAATCGGTTCTGAGTGTAAGGATGCGCCCAAATCCATCCATGTTCAATAGATGACGGAAGGGCTGCGCCTTGCGGAGAGGCTCAGCCCTTCTTTTTTTACGGGATGAAGTTTCGGCGGTTTTGTCTGGAATTTTTATACGCTTTTATATGGCGAAACCTTATGGCCGGAAATAAAGAGAAACTCAATGGCGCTCCGGTAAAAGACGGTGGTGCGGCGGTTCCTGTTAGAGCTGCATAGAGTACCTTTGACTCATAGGGTTGCCCTGCTGAGAGATTTCCCATATTTCGCTGGATACATAAGGGGGCAGGAAAGGGCGGCACTTGACAGGACCGACAGGCGGATTTATCCTGTACAGCGTGCAAGGGAGCCAACGGGATAAAAAAGACAGCGGAGAGAAAGATTATAAATCCTTGCTGCACGACCGGCGCGATAGAAAGCGCACCTGTCGGAGGCCGCGAAGCGAGCGTTGCCTTCCTTGGAATTGCATTTATTACAGCTCGATTTTGCAGCTATATCGGGGGGGGAACGTCATTCTGCATAAAATCAGCGAAAATTTCGATGTTCGTGTGTTTCATCAAAGGAGGAAGGGGGCTTTCGCGGTGCGAAAGCCATGGTGATAATTTATGGAAACAAGAGTCGCTGTTATGGGCATCATTGTCGAGGACATGGATTCCGTAGAGGGGCTGAATGCGCTGCTGCATGAATACGGCGGCTATATCATCGGAAGGATGGGCGTACCTTACAAGGAAAAGAACATCAATATTGTTTCGATTGCCATTGACGCGCCTCAGGATACCATTGCGGCGCTTTCCGGAAAAATCGGAAGTCTTCGCGGCATCAGTGTCAAAACAGCGTATTCTCATGTAATATATCATGAATAAAAGACTGGAAGAACTGATCTGCCGGCTTGAACATCAGCATACGCTTGAGACCGAGGAATATGCTTGTATTATTGAAGGATATTCGCCGGAGGCTGCGGAATACCTTGCACAGAAGGCGGTACGGGTGAGAAAAAGCATTTATGGCAGCCAAATTTATATACGGGGGCTGATTGAGATCGGCAATGTCTGCCGAAACGATTGTTTATACTGCGGCATTCGCCGTTCCAACCGTGCCTGCGAGCGGTACCGTCTGTCGAAGGAGCAGATCTTGGAATGCTGCCGAAACGGATATGAGCTGGGTTTCCGGACTTTCGTGCTGCAGGGAGGAGAGGACGGCGGTCTGTCTGCCGGCGATGTATGCGAAACGGTCCGGGCCATAAAATACAGATATCCTGACACAGCGGTCACCCTTTCACTCGGTGAATACGAGAGGGCAGATTACGAGCAGATGTTTACAGCGGGGGCGGACCGCTATCTTCTGAGACATGAGACTGCAAATAAAGCGCTGTATGAAAAGCTGCACCCGAAGGGGATGTCCTTTGAAAAACGTATGCGCTGCCTTACAGACCTTAAAGAAATCGGCTTTCAGACCGGATGCGGCTTTATGGTTTCGCCGCCGTTTCAGACAGCGTTTGAGCTTGCAGAGGACTTGAAATTCGTCGAGCGTTTTTCGCCGGATATGTGCGGTATCGGCCCGTTTATTCCGCACAAGGACACGCCCTTTCGTGATGAACCGGCAGGTGGACTCGAGCTGACAGTCTATCTGCTTTCTGTACTGCGGCTGATTAAGCCAAATTTGTTGCTGCCCGCAACGACGGCGCTGGGCACGATTCACCCATTCGGAAGAGAAATGGGAATTTTAGCCGGCGCAAACGTTGTGATGCCGAATCTTTCACCGCCTGAAATGCGAAAAAAGTATATGCTTTATAACAATAAAATTGGCACCGGTGAGGAAGCGGCCGAGGGACTCGAACAACTGAAGAGACGTATGGAGGAGATCGGTTATGAAATTGTTGTCGACAGGGGAGATATAAAAAAAACAGAGGGAACTTTTAAGGATAACCATCCTGAAAAATAAAGAAAGGAAGCAATGACTGTGGCAAACTATGATCCGAAATCATTAAAAGCGGAGGCTTTCATAAACAACGGGGAAATTCTCGAAACGCTCCGGTATGCGGAGGAAAATAAACACAACATTCCGCTGATTGACAGCATTCTGGAAAAGGCAAGACCCCGGAAAACGGCGGGGGGATTCCGTTGCTCGGGACTTACGCACAGAGAGGCGTCGGTGCTGCTGGCCTGTGATATTCCGGAAAAAACAGAGCAGATGTATCGTCTGGCCGAGGAGATCAAGCTGGCTTTTTACGGCAACCGAATCGTCATATTTGCTCCTCTTTATCTTTCAAACTATTGCGTCAACGGCTGTGTTTACTGTCCCTATCATTTAAAAAACAAGCACATTGCGCGCAAAAAGCTGACGCAGGAGGATGTCCGGCGGGAGGTTATTGCGCTGCAGGATATGGGGCACAAGCGTCTGGCGATAGAGGCAGGCGAGGATCCCGTGAATAATCCGATAGAGTATATTCTCGAATGTATCGATACGATTTACAGCATTCATCATAAAAACGGCGCGATCCGCCGCGTGAACGTGAACATCGCCGCTACGACCGTCGAAAATTACCGGAGGTTAAAGGACGCCGGCATCGGTACCTATATTCTTTTCCAGGAAACGTATCACAAGCAGAGCTATCTTGAGCTTCATCCAACCGGTCCGAAGCATGACTATGATTACCATACGGAGGCCATGGATCGGGCGATGGAGGGTGGCATTGACGATGTGGGACTCGGCGTACTGTTCGGGCTTGAAATGTATAAATATGAGTTTGCAGGGCTGCTTATGCATGCGGAGCATCTCGAGGCGGTGTATGGCGTAGGACCGCATACTATCAGCGTACCGAGGGTCAAACATGCCGATGACATCGATCCTGATGTATTTGACAACAGTCTGGACGACGAGACTTTCTCTAAGATTATCGCTTGCATCCGCATTGCCGTCCCGTATACCGGGATGATCATTTCTACGCGCGAGAGTCAGGAGGTTCGAGAAAAGGTACTCAAGCTCGGTATTTCACAGATCAGCGGCGCGTCTCGCACCTCCGTGGGCGGGTATGCCGAGGAATGTCGGCCGCACGATTCGGAGCAGTTCGACGTTTCCGACCAGCGCACGCTCGACGAGGTGGTAAACTGGCTGATGCGGCTGGGGCACATTCCCTCCTTCTGTACCGCCTGCTATCGCGAGGGTAGAACCGGCGACCGCTTCATGAGCCTGTGCAAAAGCGGTCAGATCCTCAACTGCTGTCATCCGAACGCGCTCATGACGCTCTCGGAGTATCTCACGGACTATGCGTCGGAGGATACAAAAAAGATAGGCTTCGACCTCATCGCCCGTGAGCTTGACAAGATTCCGAATGAAAAGGTTAAGGAAATTGCGCGGAGAAATGTCGCGGACATCAGGGCCTTGGGCAAACGGGACTTTCGGTTCTGACGTGTTTCTTCCGCGGACGTGCGGGCTGTTCGTTCCATTGGCGGTTGATTCTTATACCATCAATTGATGATATACATTTTTGCCGTATCATGATACAATGAAAGCATGCCGGTAATAAAATTATGAGGCAGGAAAACCATATGAAAAATATTGCTTTCAGAAAATATAACGTATCCGATGAGCGTGCAGTCGATGGAATAACCGAACGTCTTTATTATGAAGTGTTTTAAACGTTTTCAAAGGATACGGTGCAATTGATTCTTGAAGAGGGAACCGCTGCCGGATGGATTCACTTGAGTCTGCCCGAAAGTTCATTGTATTCCGGCTTTGTATTCATATATATCAACCCAAAGCGCCGCAGAAAAGGCATCGGTACCTATGCCTATAAGCAAGCTGAAAAACGGCTGAAAGTGATCGGATGCAATTGGTAGTCAAGCTATCCCGAATCTGAAACGGCGGATAAATTTGCCATGTCTGTCGGCTTTGACTACACTAATACCAATTCCTGCTTGGTGCATGACGGCAATGGGATTGCTGCATCGGCGGAGGGGATTCGCGAACAAGCCGTTAGCGCTGTGTTTTTTTGACCCACTCCGCCCAGCGGGGATCGGCTTTGATTTCCTTTTCTGCCTGAGAATAGTCAGGGTTGCACCAGAAGGGCCAGTCCTCCGGCAGTCCTTTTGCAATTCCGGCGGAAGCCCCCGATTTGGATTTTACAAAGGAGACAAGGGGCGCTGTCAGTGCGTGCTCCGTGCCGTCGCAAATGGCTTCCAGCGCTTTCGCGTGCCTCAGAGCCTCGTCAAGCGAAGCAAAGGCGTCGTCGCGGTATCCGCGTTCCCACTGTACTCTGGATAAATACAGGTTCAGCTTTACTACCTCGCCGTGATATTCGCCGAGATTGCCGTCGTCGCAGATGAGGTCGAAAAGGGAAATCAGTCCCTTGAGCTTGTGAATCGGCATATCGGTTTCATAATGATGAACATTGTTGATGAGGCCGTACACGCACTGCTCGGCAAATTTGGAGGCCATCTTCAAAAGGGCATCTCCGATATAGCGGGCTTCCTCTTTGCCGTCCGTTGCCGCCGCCAGCAGAATTTCGCGGGAGTGCTTCAGCTCCGGCATGCGGTTGGCAAAGGCGACAGCTTTTTCGGTTTCTCCGATGTTTCTGTAAAGCAGCACCAAAATGGAAGTCGCTTTGGTAACAACGGCAGGATCCTTAGCGGTATTTACAAGATTTTCGCTTACCTTGACAGCTTCCTGCCAATATACATTTTTCTTGTGTATATCGTACCGATGCTGAATGTATCCTTCGGCGTCATAATACAGCCATTCATGATGACGCCGCCAGCCTGCCGCAGAAAGCGTATCGGCCAGTGTGATAAGCAGGCGTTCATTCTGCGGAAATTCCGCAAGGGCCTCTCTGAGAATGCCGAGGCACTCGTCAACCCATTCATCGTCTCCGCGGGCTTCGATGTTATAGGCGTCCACCCGCGCGACAACCGCTTCGATTTTTCTGTCGCGGTCGGCGCTGTACCCGAACAGCTCGTCGATGGTAATACCGAAGTAGTTTGCGATGGCGGGAATTGTCTCCATGTCGGGATAAGCGCCGTCTGTTTCCCAGCGGGATACCGCCTGGCAGCTAACGCTCAATGCTTCAGCAAGATTTTCCTGCGTCCGGCCGTCGCGCTTGCGAAGCTGTCTGATTTTATCCCCCAATTTCAAATTCATAAAAATACCTCACAAAATAGATTCACCGGTGTGCTTACAGTGTAGCATGGCACGGTGGAAATGTAAAGCATCAATCGGTTGTATAAAAATCAACCGCTGATTGAATAGATGTCTGAACCCTCCGGCAGAAAGTATGGGGCCGTTTTGGCTGACGCCGAGAAGAGGAACAGCAGAAAATTTTCATGAAAGGAAGCCTTTGCGGGAAGCGAGGCGGGGCGCAAATATGGGACTCCATGATCAAGTATCGGCTGAGCGTGTACACATCGGCTTTTTCGGCCTGCGGAACGCCGGAAAATCAAGCGTTGTAAATGCGGTAACGGGACAGGCGCTCTCCGTGGTATCAAATGTTCCGGGAACGACAACGGATCCGGTCAAAAAAGCAATGGAGCTGCTGCCGCTCGGCCCGGTCGTTATCATTGACACGCCCGGCACAGACGACGAGGGGGCGCTTGGGGAGCTGCGTGTCAAGCGGGCGATACAAACGCTGGACAAGACGGATGTTGCGGTGCTCGTTGTAGACGGGACGAAAGGGCTTCGGAAAGCTGACCGGGAGCTGATAGCCCTTTTTATGTCCAAGGAAATTGCGTATATTATCGCGTATAACAAGGCGGACCTGCTGGAAGCGTGTCCGACGCCGGGAGAGAACGAAATCTATGTCAGCGCCGCGAACGGGATGAACATAAACGAACTGAAAGAGAGAATTGCGCGGCTGGCGAAATGTGAGGAAAATCCGAGACGAATCGTCGCTGATCTCCTATCGCCCGGAGATGTCGTCGTACTGGTCGTGCCAATCGACTCCGCAGCGCCGAAAGGCCGGCTGATTCTACCGCAGCAACAGACGATACGGGATGTGCTCGAAGCCGGGGCCATTGCTGCTGTTACCCGCGAAACAGAGCTTGTGCGAACGCTTTCCGCACTTTCCGAAAAGCCCCGGCTTGTCATCACTGATTCTCAGGCGTTCGGACGTGTGAACCGAGACACGCCTGAGGATATCCCCCTCACGTCCTTTTCCATCTTGTTTGCCCGATATAAGGGAGGACTGAAGCAGGCCGTACGGGGAGCGGCGATGCTGGATAAGCTGAGGGACGGCGATACGGTGCTCATCTCCGAGGGCTGTACGCATCACCGTCAATGTGAGGATATCGGGACGGTCAAGCTCCCGGGATGGATTCGGAGCTATACAGGCAAGGAAATCCGTTTTGATTTTACTTCCGGCGGGGAATTTCCGGAGGATCTTACCCCCTATGCGCTTGTTGTGCATTGCGGAGCCTGTATGCTGAATGAACGCGAAATGCGCTCGCGTGTCTCACGCGCTGAAAATGCGCAGGTACCGATCACAAACTATGGCGTTGCGATCGCCCAGATACACGGAATTCTGCGGCGTTCGCTTGCGCCGTTTCCGGATGTTCTGAGGGAGCTTGACTGAGAATGTGAGAGACAGGAGCAGCAAGCGGTATCCAAGACAAACGGATGTCGGCAGGCATGCGTTTTGAAAGGCTGTATGAAAGCGGACGCTGCATTGCTATATTTTGAACGGCTTCGTTTTTATGCCCAAACAGTATATAAAAAAAGAACTGCAGAGAAGCATTGGTGAAACATTGCTTTAGACCGGAGAAGGAAACATAAGAATCGCTGTGTAAGGGGTGAACTTATTTAACACAGCGATTCTTTTATGTGCTTCTTTTAAAATCTTTGTTCGGGATCTCGCTGCCGGAGCCGCAGAACGGCCAGCAAGCGGAAGGCTTTGATGACGGACCTCATTTTGGGATCAGCATGATGAGTGTACCGGCTACAATCAAAACGAGGCCGAGTACAGATTTTTTTGAAAGGTGTTCATGAAAAATAAAGTAGGAGAATACAACGGAGACGACAATGCTGAGCTTGTCAATCGGAACGACTACGCTGGCAAGTCCATCCTGCAGCGCTTTATAATAACAGAGCCATGACCCGCCTGTTGCAAGACCCGATAGTATGATAAATCCAGCTTCTTTCTTTGGAATTTCCCGGATCGTGTGCTGCTTACCGGTCACAAATACCATGATCCATGCCATGACGAGCACCACACCGGTGCGAATCGCTGTTCCAAGATTGGATTCTACGCCGGAAATGCCGACTTTACCAAGAATGGAAGTAAGGCTGGCAAAGACGGCGGAGCCAATGGCATAGAATATCGAGTGTATTCGTTTTGACTGGTTTTCGTTTACGATATCTTTTTTCTCAATCATCAAAAAGGTTCCTATGGCGATCAGAACGATCCCTGCCGCTTTGAATAGGGATATTTCTTCGTTCAGAAAGATAAAGGCCATCAGAACGGTTAGTATTATACTGGATTTATCGATCGGCACAACCTGGTTGATATCACCGAGCTGCAGGGCCTTAAAGTAACATAGCCAGGAAGCGCCGGTAGCAAGTCCTGAAAGAATCAGAAAGAGCCAAGTCTTATGCCCAATAGAGCCCATTTGCGATTGCGATCCGGCGATAAACGCCAGAAGCCATGAAAACAGAAGCACGACGACGGTCCGAATTGCAGTTGCAACGGTGGAATCTGTCTTCCGAATCCCGCATTTTGCTAAAATGGCGGTGATTCCGGAAAACAATGCAGAGCCAAAGGCATACAAAATCCACATAATGATGCCCCCTTCGCTGCGGAATTGTACGTAATTTTACAAAGCTCAATTGAATTTTATGCAGAAAAATCACTGCTACGGTGCGGCAAACAAAGACTTTATGCCGTCAGTCATTTTCTGCTGTTTCTGTTATTATATCACTTTGCCGTGTCCTATGTATATACGCTGCGATGAATTTTTCAATATTTCTCCTACACATTTTGGTCTGTCCCGAGAGAATGCGTATCGCTATGCGGAAATTGTCACAGTTGTTCTCAGAGAAGCATAGAATGTTTTACGAATTTGAATGGTATTTTTGCCGGATTTTCTGCGCTTCAGGTCTGCATGCAGGTTTGAGAATCATCAGACTGCCGTCGTTTGTCGGCTGCTATGCTGTTGCTGGAAAACCGTTATTCCTTTGAAATGGATATTGATTTCATCCAAATTTTGTGTTATACTAATAAAAGTTAACATTACGGACGGGACGAATCAAAAAGAAGTAATGGTTTCTGTGTTCCTTGCGGGGATATTCTGTTGATACGGCTGTTTTGCTCAGCGCCCTCGTTCCGGATCCGTATGTGCCAGCGGTTTAAGAGACGGAAGTTCTGGCGGCCTGTCCCTTCATAGAGAGACCATGAAAGGCTGCACGGCGCAGAGAGTGTGGTTACATAATGCACCGTTATATATTTCGGACGAAAGCGAATACGCAGGAAAGAGAATCCGCAGGCCTTCGGAAGGCTGTCGATCTGAAAGCGGTTTCAGAGGGGGGAATTTCACTTCAATGGAGATGAAAATGAGTTTCGATTTTCCGGAAAGCATTCTTAGAAACAATAAGCTTTTCAAAACGCTGAAAAACGCGGGAAAAGAGATCAAAGAAGAGGTTGCTGTCATCCGCGAGCGCGATCCGGCAGCGACCAGCGACCTCGAGGTGATGCTGCTGTATTCCGGCTTTCATGCTCTCATGGCGCATAAGCTGTCGCATCGGTTATATCTGAAAAAAAGATATTTTGCCGCTCGGCTGGTCAGCCAGACGGCGCGCTTTTTGACGGGAATCGAAATTCATCCGGGCGCCGTGATCGGACGCGGGATGTTTATCGACCACGGAAGCGGCGTTGTCATCGGAGAGACTGCGGAGATCGGTGATAACTGCACCATTTATCAGGGCGTGACACTCGGCGGAACGGGAAAGGATACCGGAAAGCGGCATCCAACATTAGGCAACAATGTGATGATCGGAGCCGGCGCAAAAGTACTCGGTCCCTTCAAAATAGGTGACAACGCAAAGATTGCGGCCAATGCTGTCGTCCTTGAAGAAATACCGCCGGATTCGACAGCCGTAGGCATGCCTGCACGCGTCGTAAGACACAAAAATCAAAAGGTTGGAAGCCAATCCTGCATTGCAAACCGGAATATGGATCAGATTCATATACCGGATCCCGTCTCGCAGGAACTCTGCCGCATGCAGATGCAGTTAGATAAAATGATGCAGGAGCTGGAAGTCCTGCGGAATGAAAGCGGCAGACGCGGACAAGAGGACTGCGGGAAGCCGATGAAACGCAGCGGCGAGAGCTCAGCGGCCGGAGAATGAGAGCGAATACGGCTGAAGAACTGTTTGGGCAGGATTCAAAGGGGACGCACAGCGTCTGGATTCGCGTTGGATCCGATTTT
Source organism: Clostridiales bacterium (assembly GCA_019415985.1). Classification (GTDB taxonomy): domain Bacteria; phylum Bacillota; class Clostridia; order Oscillospirales; family CAG-272; genus CAKTAA01. The sequence goes on along the minus strand of DXYE01000002.1, from coordinate 12,596 downwards.
GATATTGCCGCTGAGGTATTTCTAAAGTGCCGGTACAACATGGCGGGAGATTGTGAGGAATCAAATGAAGCTGTACAATACGCTGACTAGAGAAAAAGAAGAGTTTCAGCCGCTTGAAGCGGGAAAGGTAAAAATATATGCCTGCGGTCCTACGGTATACAACTATTTTCACATCGGCAACGCACGATGCTTTACCGTTTTCGATATGCTTCGGCGCTATCTTGAATATCGCGGTTATACGGTGACCTTTGTACAGAATTTTACAGATATCGACGATAAGATGATCCGGCGTGCCGCTGAGGAGCACACCGAGGTTTCGACCATTGCGAATACCTATATCGGAGAGTATTTTAAAGATGCGGCGGGGCTTGGCATTCAGCCGGCTACGGTACATCCGCGTGCAACGGAACACATTGCTGACATTATCTCGCTGATCAAAAGGCTCATAGAGAAGAAGTATGCCTATGAAGCGAACGGGGATGTTTACTACAGCCCGAAAGCCTTCAGCGGGTACGGCAAGCTTTCGCATATGCCGATAGAGGACCTTGAGGCAGGTGCGCGTGTGCTGCCAGGCGAAATCAAAAAGGAACCGTTGGATTTTGCACTGTGGAAAGCGCAGAAACCGGGTGAGCCGGCTTGGGAAAGCCCTTGGGGCATGGGCAGGCCGGGCTGGCATATTGAATGCTCGGCTATGGCACAGAGGTATTTGGGAGATACCATCGATATTCACTGCGGAGGACAGGATTTGTGTTTTCCGCATCATGAAAATGAGATTGCACAATCCGAAGCCTCTACAGATAAACCGTTTGCCAGATACTGGATGCACAATGGATATATCAATGTCGATAATCAGAAAATGTCGAAATCGCTGAACAACTTTTTCACGGTACGCGATGCGGCAAAGCTGTATGGCTATCAGACCATTCGTTTCTTTTTGCTCAGCTCTCACTACCGCAGTCCCGTGAACTTTTCAGCAGAGATACTGGCACAGGCCAAACAGGCGCTTCTGCGAATTCACACCTGTCAGGACAGCTTGGATTTTGCAATCAAGTCTGCACAAAGGGAGAGAAGGACAGCGGATTCAAATGAAGAGACGTATTGGCGCGAAGCGCTGGGCCGCCACAGAAGTCGTTTTGTCGAGGCTATGGACGACGATTTGAACACGGCGGACGGTATCGCTGCCATTTTTGAATTGGTACGGGACATCAACACGCTGATCAACGGAGAAATTCGCTGCTCCGCGGGGCTTCTGTCGGAGGCGCAGAGCCTTCTTTCGGAGCTTACAGAGCTTATGGGGCTGGAAAAAAAGGAGAGTACGGACGATTCTCGCGCGGAGAAAATTCAGTCGCGGATTGAAGAAAGAGCTGCGGCCAAAAAGTCGAAGGATTACGCACGCGCAGATGCGATTCGGGCAGAGCTGCTCAGGGAGGGTGTGGTGCTTGAGGATACGCCCCAGGGGACAAAATACCGTATCCTTGCGGATCAGTAGGGCTCGACTTGTTTAGAAGCTGTAACGGAATGTATGCCTTTGTGCCGGAAGGGAGACGCCGCGGCTTTTCAAATCGCTTCTGATTTTGCCGGTAGAACTGGAAACGAAGGTTCACAGCTTTAGGGAATTGTAAATCGTTTTGAACATTTTTTATAAGCAACAAAGAGGGGGCCAGGAGTCTTTTGACTCATACGGCGGGGAGATATTCGGAGGGGTTATGCAGCGTCTGGAGCTTTCGGTGGGGATGCTTGTGGAGATGAAAAAACCGCATCCGTGCGGAAATGTACAGTTCAGAATCACGCGTACCGGAGCGGATATCCGCGCTGTATGCTGCGGATGCGGGCGGGAAATACTTATTCCGCGGGTTAAATTTGAAAAGGCCGTTAAGAAAGTTGCAGGTTTTGCGCCGCCGGTGTAACGTACCATATACTTGCCGAAGAATAACGGTGCAGTGGGCGACGGAAAGCGTGCTATGACGGCGAGCAGCTGCAGGATACACGTGGAGGTTCAAACGAATGGAGGGAACCGGCGCACAGGGGTTCGTGATGAATGCGGAAGCCTGCGGGCGCTGTGCAGAAGGACGGAGATTGAGAAATGCTGGAAAAGCTCAGAGAAATCGAAAGCCGGTATATCGAAATCGAGCGAAAAATTTCAATGCCGGAATACGCGGGCGGCGAAGGGTATGCGGCGCTGATGCGGGAATATAAGACTTTGACGCCGGTTGTAGAGAAATATAGGGAGTACAGAGCGGCAGCGGAGAGGGCGGCGGAGGCGGAGGACATTCTGTCCGACTCCTCTGACACGGAACTGCGCGCTTTGGCTGAGGATGAGCTTCGGGAATGCCGTGAAACGATAAAGACGGTCGAACAGGAACTGAAAATTCTGCTGCTTCCTCGGGACGAGCATGACGACCGCAATGTGATCATGGAGATACGCGGCGGCGCAGGCGGTGAAGAGGCCGCGCTGTTTTCTTATGTGTTATACCGTATGTATCAGATGTATGCCGAAAAGATGGGGTGGCGTACAGAGCTGATCAGCGTTAATGAGACGGGGCTCGGCGGTTTTAAGGAAGTTTCCTTTCTGATCGCTGGGACAGGTGCGTATGCCAGACTGAAGTTTGAAAGCGGCGTGCACCGCGTGCAGCGCGTCCCGGAAACGGAGTCGCAGGGACGCATCCATACCTCTACAGTCACAGTGGCGGTGCTTCCGGAGGTCGAAGATGTGGAAGTCGATATCAATCCTGCCGATATTAAAATGGAAACCTGTAAAAGCAGCGGAGCGGGCGGACAGCATATCAATAAGACAGAAAGCGCCATTCGTTTGACTCATCTGCCGACCGGTCTGGTTATCGAGTGTCAGGAGGAGCGCAGTCAGTTCAAGAATCGAGATAAGGCGATGAAGCTCCTTCGAACCAAGCTGTATGAACAGAAAAGATCGGAACAGGCGGAAATGATTGCCAGTGAAAGAAAAAGCCAAGTGGGAACAGGCGACCGCAGCGAACGGATACGGACATACAATTATCCGCAGGGGCGTGTCAGCGATCATCGCATCGGTCTTACGCTTTATTCCCTTGAAAATTTTCTCGACGGAAACATCGATGACATGTTGGAAGCGCTGCTGGCAGCCGATACGGCTGAAAAGCTGAAAAACAGCCCTCTGTAATGGATGCATGGAGACGAAAAATCAAATGCTTAAACCAACCGCGGTCAAGGCGCTGATGAAGATGCCGCCTGATGCGTTGCAGCTGCTTTACCCATGGACTGTATCTGTGCCTGCGCTGGTTTCGGCAAAAGAATTCAGCGACGCCGATCTTCATACCAACTTTTCATTTTACAAGGCAAAATTCTGTCAGCCCAGTGTCTTCCGGTTCGTATCCGAAACCGGTTGCATGCTTCGGTCTTACAGGTACATCGAAACGACTTTCGTGATACGGCGCAAAGGAGGCGGAGTCTGGAGTTGGCATCATACAGGACGATATGCTGGAGCAGGCGGCGGCAGCGGTATGGCTTTCATATGTTGAAACCGTACGAGCCGATGAGAATAAAGAGGAGAATGCCACATGAGGGCATTGGGTGATATGCATGCGTACACTGATCTATCCTATTAATGAGACCGAACCGGAGATGGATCTGCTGGAGTCAGCAGCCCGCATACTTCGCTCCGGCGGACTTGTTGCTTTTCCTACGGAAACGGTATACGGGCTTGGCGCGAGTGCACTGGATGCGGCGGCGGCCGGACGGATATACGAGGCCAAAGGCCGCCCATCCGATAATCCCCTGATTGTACATATTGCCGAACGGGCAGAGGCCGAGGAATGCTGCAGGACAACCGATTTGTTCTACCTGTTGGCTGACGCTTTTTGGCCGGGACCGTTGACCATGATATTGCCTAAGCGGAACAGCATTCCCTTGTCCGTTACCGGCGGATTGGATACTGTCGCGGTCAGAATGCCTGCTCACCCGGTTGCGCGCGGCCTGCTTCGGTGCGCAGGCATACCGATTGCCGCACCTTCTGCCAATTTATCCGGACATCCCAGTCCCACAGAGGCTTCTCATGTCATACATGATTTGGATGGAAGAATTGATATGATCCTGGCGGCCGGTCCCTGTCAGATCGGACTCGAGTCCACGGTCGTACGGCTGGAGGGAGACAGACTGCGTCTGCTCCGGCCGGGCGGCGTGACGCGGGAGGCGCTTGAGAACTGTATCGGAGCATCACGTGTGCTTTTAGACCCAGCGGTGACGGAAAGGCTGGAGGAGGGGGTAAAACCGCAGTCTCCCGGCATGAAATACAGGCATTATGCGCCGCGCGCCTCGGTTATACTACTCGATGGGGAGGACACGGCCGTCTGCTCTGAGATGCAGAGGCGTCTCAGGGAAGACCCCCGCTGCGGCATCCTTTGTTACGATGAGGATCTTTCCATGCTTTGGGGAGATCGAACGCTTTCCATGGGAAAGGCTCTGGATGGTAACACACAGGCGCATCGCTTGTTTTCCTGCCTTCGCGCATTCGATGACATGGAGATAGACACTGTTTATGCGAGGGTACCTGCCAAAAGAGGGATGGGACTTGCGCTCTATAATCGTTTGGCACGTGCCGCTGGATTCAGAATCGAGAAGGCCGCAGAAAAAGAGGATCGGAGCGAAAGCGCGGAGGATCAAACTCGGGGAAATTGAGCGAGATCACTGTGTCGCGGCAGATCGCCGCAGAAGCTTCCCGGGCCGATTGTGGCCTTTGGTTCGATTTTTGCAGAGATGCTGTAGTTTAAAACCCCAAAATCGAATCTTTTTTGAACCCTGCTGGATGCACATGCATATAAAATAAAGAGGGTTCCTGTTTCTATTCTTAACGACGCTCCTGAGGCTTTCTTAAAATAGTGTAGAATAACCGATTACTTTTCCGGCTTTATCGATAAATTTATTCAGCGGACTGTGGAGCGTATACGGACAGGAATTTCATATATAAAATAAAAAAACGGAGGAAACGAAAATGGATGGAAATTTTAACAATCAAAATCCGAATGGTCAGCAGAACGGTAGCGGGCAGGGCTTTTCCCCTCAGATGCAGCCGCCGCAGTACGGACCGATGATGCCGCAGAAGCCTGCAACGGATGTGCTCGGTATCGTCTCGCTTGTGACAGGAATCCTTTCGCTGCTTGGGTGCTGTTGTTCGTGGCTTGGCATTGTCTTCGGTATTGCTGCCATTGTATGCGCGGCTTTGAGCAGGAATCAAATGTCAAAGTTCAGCGGCCTTGCAATCGGCGGGTTGGTCTGTGGCATTATCGGTCTGGGACTCGGCATCCTTGGTATTATTATAAATATTGTTTACGGTGACGATATTCAAAAATATTATGAGGAAATCGTAAGAGAAATAGAAAGCATGCAGTAAACAAAGGAGTGCCATTTAAAAGTGTGATGGTTGCGGCGTCGTATTTTTCTGCTTTCGGATGCCGCCGAGAAATTGTTTTAGCTTTTTTCCGGCAAAAGTATATCTCAGTTTATGTATTAAAAAACAATCGGCACGCAAAGAACAGAAAACCGTATCAATCTGCCTTTCTGCCCACAGTTGTTTTTATAGATTTATTGACTATATACGACAAAGTGCTTTTTTAATTCGTTGGTTTACCTGCATATGAAATGGATGGCGCGACATACCCCGAGGAAAACCGGAGACATGAGAAATCAGCACATGTCGCCGGTTTTTCTGTCTCAGTCGGATGCGCCGAAAGCAGTATAGTTTGATGCTGCTTTGTATAAGGATATTTACGTATGACAAAAAGCCGACATATTCTGCTTGTACATAGCCGAAAAGCATTTTCAAATTCTATACGATATGCCGGAAATTCTAAATAGCGGGATTACAAATAGGCTACCCGGATGAATCATATATATCAAACAAAGGAATGGGTATAAAACATGGAGCAGTCCTTTACGGCATTCATAGAGAAACTGCAGACCGTATTTAAGGCAAACGGCCTTGCACCGGCGTCGAGCGAAGCGGGGCGGTTGTTTTACCGTCTTACGGAACGGCTTCTTGAAGTCAATCGCCGGATGAATCTTACCGCTGTTACGGACGTAGAGGATATCCTCGTCAAACATTATGCAGATTGCGCCGCTGCCGCGTGTCTGTTCAAAGAAGGTTCTGACGTTGCGGATATCGGCGCCGGCGCCGGTTTTCCGACCTTGCCGTTAGCAATTCTGCGGCGCGATCTGCGCCTGACGGCAATAGATGCGACGGCGAAAAAAATGAGATATGTACAGCAGACAGCGGAAATATTGGGGTTGGATAATGTGCGGACAGTGACCGGCCGTGCGGAAGAAATGGGCAGGGATGCGCGGTTTCGGGAAACCTTTGACGCCGCTTGTGCGCGGGCGGTAGCTGAGATGCGTGTGCTTTCTGAGTGGAGTCTGCCGCTTGTAAAGCTCGGGGGCTTTTTTGCTGCGATGAAAGCAAAAAGCGGTCGTGAAGAAGCCGAAAATAGCCGCAATGCGATCGAACTGTTAGGCGGCGGAGCCCCGGATGTCCGAGAATTTTGTCTTTATAATCCTTTTCTTGCCGCGACGCATGCAGACGCTGTGCAGAAAAGGTGTCTGATTTTGGTCCAAAAGGACAGACAAACCCCTTGGCAATACCCGAGAGAAAATGCACAGATACAAAAGAAACCGCTTGGATAAATTTGCCGGCGCTAAAGGTGCTGTATCAAAATCATTTGGGAGGAGAGGTGCGAATGAAATCAGGCGGAAAGGGATGCAGTAACTTTTTAGATGCCGCACTCGGGTGGTTGCCAGGAGTTTCATGCGCGGAAATGCGTACAGACGTTTCAAAGTTTATTATATAGAACGCGAGGTGTTCGGAGAATGAAGATGCTGCAAAAGGGAAAGGTATCTTATCTTGCCTCCCAAATACTTGAAGCACAGGAGCCGGCACGGCCGAACATATGCCTGCGGCACGGTTTTTCAACACGAATGGGCGGTGTCAGCACGGCGGAGCATCTGAAGGAAATGAATTTTGGCTTCCGGCGAGGGGAACCGGAGGAGATTACAGTAGAAAATTACGCAATCTTTGCAAAGGCGCTCGCTGTTCAGCCCTCACACGTTGTTTGTACCAACCAGACACATACTTCCAGGGTTATACGTGTGAACCGCGGGCACTGGGGGATGGGTTGGCAGTCTTCTCCGAATTATGATGGAAGCGGAATACCTGACCGAAACGAGACAGACGCTCTGGTGACAGATGTACCGGATGTTGCGCTGGCGGTTCGTGCAGCGGACTGTGTCCCTATTCTGCTGTGGGATCCCGTACACTGCATCATCGGTGCGGCACATGCGGGCTGGAGAGGAACACAAGGGAGAATTGCAGAGAATACTGTTCGGGAGATGACTGCGTGCGGAGCGGAACCGGCTACCATTTTTGCTGCAATCGGTCCGGCGATCGGAGTATGCTGCTACGAGGTAGATGACGCTTTTTATGAGTTGTTTCTGGATACGTTTGGCACGGAGATCTGCCGTGATTGTTTTTGTCGTGAACGGAAAAAGGGTGAGACTACGGCACGGTGGCACGCAGATTTAAGGTGCCTGAACCGTATCGTCCTGGAACAGACCGGTGTGGCCGCCGAGCATATAGATCTCAGTTTAGACTGCACATGCTGCCAACCGAATCTTTTCCATTCCCATCGCGCAACAGGCGGCAAACGAGGAACTATGGCGGCTGTCATATCCATGGAGACGGTTGAGGCGTAACGGTTGACGCCATAGCAGCAAATGACATGCCGCGGTCAGCACTCGGGTAACGGAAATTGCGGATTCACGGAGGAAAGCTTGCCCCAAATATGCAATAGATTCTTTTAGATATTCGCTTGCAATACCCTTCGAGTCTTGCCGGAGGCTTACGGCTGCGGGTCACATTTTTTCATGCGCGTAAAGACTGTATTGCCGCTTCTGCCCGAAACCGTCTTTGTGGATCCAATAAAAGG
>DXYE01000002.1:0-4625 GCA_019415985.1 Clostridiales bacterium | reverse complement strand
CGGAGCCGCTTTTCCCCCTTTGCAAAGCAAAGGCAATTTGCAAAGCAAAGGCAATTTGCGAGGCGAAGACCAAGATTTATCTATGGTCAGACTTGTAATTTCGACACTGTTTTCTTTACGACTAAACGCAAGATGTCCCCCACATATTATAGGCGTCCGACCGAGCACAGCTCAGTCACTTCCACTTCCGTTTTCCAGTGGGAGTTGTAATCTCCCGCCGGGACGTTGAATGACGGCGCTGTGCGCCTTATTGAAAACAAAATTCAAAGAAAGGATACCCTTTGCGAAAGCAATTTCGAGCAGGGGAACGGAGATGCATATGAAACCGCTTGCAGACCGGATAAGGCCGGTAAGCTTTGAGGAAATGGTGGGTCAGACGCACCTGTTCGGAGAGAAGGGCGCGTTAAGACAGATGCTGCGCGCGGGATATCTGCCGAATCTGATCTTTTACGGACCTCCTGGAACGGGAAAGACGACGGCCGCCAATCTAATTGCCGCATCATCGGATAAAACGCTTTATAAGCTGAACGCAACAACAGCGACACTTTCAGATGTAAAGGAGATTGCGGCAGAGACGCGGAGCATGTTTGGACAGGGCGGCATACTCCTGTACCTGGACGAAATTCAGTATTTTAACAAAAAACAGCAGCAGTCTCTGCTCGAATATATGGAGGACGGAAGAATTACGCTGATCGCATCCACGACGGAAAATCCCTACTTTTGTATATATCAGGCGGTGCTTTCCCGTTCCTCTGTCATGGAATTTAAGCCTGTAAAGTCCCTGGAAATGCTTCCGGCGCTTCACCGGGCATGGGATGTTTTGACGCGTGATGCCGGCAGAGACGTCAAAATTGATGAAAAGATGCTGTTAAAGCTGGCGGAAATGGGAGGAGGAGATGTCCGGCGAGCCATCGGCCTGCTCGAACAACTGTTTTTCTGCTCTGACGATGCGGTTACAGAAGAGGACCTCCGAACCTTTGTTCCCCGGGGCTCCGGTCTGTTTGACCGAGACGGGGATACGCATTATGATCTGCTCTCTGCCTTTCAGAAATCTGTACGCGGTTCCGACCCGGATGCGGCCATTTTTTATCTTGCCCGAATCCTCGAGGGGGGAGATCTTTTATCTGCCTGCCGCCGGCTGCTGGTCATTGCCAGTGAGGATGTAGGTCTTGCGTATCCGCTTGCGGTATCTGTAACGCAGGCCTGCGTGGCGGCAGCACGGGAGCTTGGCCTGCCGGAGGCTAGGATTCCTCTGGCAAACGCCACAATTCTCCTGGCGACATCGCCAAAATCCAATTCTGCGCTTATGGCGTATGAAAAGGCGGCAGAGGATGTACGAAACGGGAAGGGACAGCGCGTTCCGTCGCACCTGCAGGATTCGCATTACACAGGCGCGGCTGCTTTGGAGAGGGGGAGCGGCTATCTCTACCCACACGCCTATCCCGGTCATTATATCGGCCAACAGTATCTGCCGGATGACCTAACCTCCGCAGTCTACTATCATCCGGCAGACAACAAAACAGAGCAGACGGCCCGGTCCTATGCGCAGATCCTTAAAAAAACAGAAAAAGAGTCAAAGCCCTAATCTGTTTGCGGATTCTCTGCTTATGGCGGTTGATCATCATGGTGTATCGAATAATCTATAGAATTCTGTTTTGAAATTATCAAAAAAATGTTCAAAATAACATGTACAGGATATTGATTTGTTTGAAAGATTATGTTTTACTAACTATGATTGGAGGGACCAGCAGAGACTTAAGAGAAAAACACAATCGTCGGTAAAAAATTTAGAGTTATGACGAAAAGCCGTTTATGTAAGGGCACGCGGTTTTTTGTACGAAATCGCCCTTTTGCAGCAAAAGGAGGGGCGTTGCGTTCATTCGAACGCAACGCCCCCGGAAAGGAAGGACAGTGCAATGAAAAAAATAATGAGTATCCTACTGGCCGTGTGTCTGCTTGTAGTAGCGTTTCCGATGTCGGCTATGGCAGAGGGGGATGCGGCAACTGTTGTGACAGCGTTCAACAGTTTCTATCCGAACACATCAACGACCAACTCTGTAGCGACCAACGGTTTAGCGCAGCCTGGACGAGGCAGTGTCACTTTTTATGAAGGCGGGGAGACAACTGCCGTCGACACGGTGACAACGCGGTTCTATACCAACCATGGTTCGGGGGACCCCAAAGGTTGGATTTGGCTGACGGTAAACAGTTCAAATCCCAATGTGGCTACAGCTACAGCGGTTTCCGAGGGGCAGAATCTGAAAGTGACATTTGAGGCGAAAAATCCGGGAACAACAACGATCACTATTGGCTACACCATATCCGAGCTTTCCATGAAAAGCGGAATTGCGCAGGACAGCGATACCGCCTACTATGTTTTCGGAGATATTTATTATACGGTAACGGTGGGCAACGGAGGCGGAACGGATCCTTCTGACAAACCAGAGCCGCCGAGCTATGATGTGATTGCGGACGCGTATGACGATACATACGGTGCGGTCCGCGTTCAGTGTCGGGGTAATTCGTCTCACACAGTCGGTAAGGTTTCTACCATACGCGAGGGAAGCTATACGACCGGCGAGGTTCTTCCGTATACAAACGACCCCGATAATACCGGAAGCGATGTCTTCTCCTATAAATGTATCGTGGATATTGACGAACAGTATTACTGTGATTTGTATAACAAAAGCTTCCCTGCGTTAGGTGTACATGGCTTGAGTCCGGCGGAGCAGGATGTAACCATTCCGTTTTACTATACTAGCGGCGGTTACTATGGTCAGCAGTATCTGTCGGCAGGCTGGTATTCGTTTGCAGAAAGCGTACCGGTTTATGTCTATGTGACGTGCAAAGACCTGACGGAATATACATTGATTTATGATGATAACTGTGATGAAGATATCAGTGTACCGGAAACGGTGAAACGCACGACTTCTGATGCTTCTTATACATTTTCAATAGATACAACGCCTCTGGCCAGAGAAAATTATAGATTTCTCGGCTGGTCTACGGATCCGAATGCTACAGAAGCAACCTATTTGGCCGGGGCAGCAAATCAGACCGTAACTGCGCAAAAGGCTGCGCCTGCGGTAACGCTGTATGCGGTGTGGTTGTCAACGGAAGCCCGATACATCGTAAGATACACGGACGGCGTGGACGGTGAAGAAGTGTTTGCGGATCAGGTATACAGCGGATTGCTGTCCGGAACGGCGACGCCTGCATTTGAGGGCACGCCTGCCCGGGAAGGGTATGTCTTTGCAGGCTGGAATCCCGCTGTGAGCGCAACGGTGACCGGAGACGCGACCTACACGGCGACGTGGAAGGAAGACAATAACAACAACGGAAAGCCGGACGACGAGGAAGATAAATACACCGTAAGATACACGGACGGCGTGGACGGTGAAGAAGTGTTTGCGGATCAGGTATACAGCGGATTGCTGTCCGGAACGGCGACGCCTGCATTTGAGGGCACGCCTGCCCGGGAAGGGTATGTCTTTGCAGGCTGGAATCCCGCTGTGAGCGCAACGGTGACCGGAGATGAAACCTACACGGCGACGTGGACTGCTGAATCTGATGGTAAGCCGCAGACACCTTCCATCGATGAAGTAAAGGATTTGCTTGAAAACAACGCGGTGCAGGTTGTATGCATAGATGGAACACATGAGGCTAAGTTGTACGGGCTGTTGGATAATGGCTATACAATCGGAGAAATCACTGGAGATGAAACAAATGGATATACGTTAAATATCACAATTGTTTCGGAGACATATATAGAACAATATAATCAGGACGTTGGAGAGACGCACTCTGCTGCGAACACGCGTAACAGTGGACCGGCCATTGTTCTTGTATATGAAAACGAGGCATGGACCGTACAGGATGACAGTATACCTGTCGTTCTCAACACACAGTGCGAAACATCGGACGACGAGCAGTTCACTGTTGTTTATACGGATGGCGTTGAGGATGAAGAGATCTTTGAAGACCAGACATACTATGTAAGCAATGATGGGTCGGCGGATACCCCTGCTTTTGAGGGCGTACCGGAACGCGAGGGTTATGAATTTAGCGGCTGGTCTCCGGAGGTTGCTGAAAAGGTAACAGAAAGCGTGGTTTATACCGCACAATGGGAGAAGATCGGGGACGATACATCAGACGATATTACAGTCGATGGAACGGATACCACGGACTCTGATACCACGGAGGAATCTGATAATACTACAGGTACAACTGACGATACCTCCGCCTCTGTACCCGCTGATTCAGATAAAAAACCGGATGATGGAAAAGCGCCTCAGACGTCTGACAATACCTTTTTATATGTCGTTGGTCTGATGCTCTCACTGGGACTGGTGGGCTTTGCGGCCTGTCTGTTCAGGAAAAAGCAAATGAGATGAAAACAGTCAGAGTCTCATTCATAATGAAGAATATTCTGGTATCAAATCTCTGCTGATTGGTTTACTGAAAAAAGAGATCCCCGCGGCAAAAACATGTTTTTGCCGCGGGGATCTTGAATTTATAACCCGGAAAGGATGCTTGGCGGTGATAAGCGTAGAAAAACTACATTGAATCAGACTTTTGTACCAGTTATTACGCCACAATTCTTCTGAAAAGGCTCAAAGCCATTC
>DXYE01000199.1 GCA_019415985.1 Clostridiales bacterium | reverse complement strand
CAAAAAATACCAGCAGACTTCCCAAAGCAATTCCCATTATTGACAACAGAGTGCCTTCCCATATGCCGAAAGCATATCCAGCAGCCAATTCAAAGGGTTCTCCTGGAACAACAGCTATTACAACCTGAAAAACCACCATAAATATAAAAAACAATCTTCCGACGATGCCATGATCCGCTATATATGCTCGAAATTTATCAGGCTCGGAAATATACTGAACCAAGGGCCTTCCAACAAAGTAAATGACCGCTGCGCTGAATAATAGGAGCAGGAACAAAATAACAAAAAAACCGGTTTTCTTTTTCTTGTTTTGTGCTGCCACTCAATCACCGCCCTTTCTTCTTATACAAGATGTTTCTATTTAACATAGAATCCCACCACAACGCGGTGTAGCCATGCTGCAATCATGGTGTTCACATTTACATCAGTCCATATTTAACACATCATATTTAGCTGGCGACAGAAATGTTGTAATCTCTGATAATACGATCTATCCACCTGTTAATGTCATGGGCTGACAAAGCGCTGCCGTACCGATTGGAGAAAATGAACCCGAAATATCCGTCAACAACAGTCTGATTAAACCCCTCGCGCATTTGCCGCAATCGTTCATCAAGCGTTAGGTACTGCGCGAGCTTTTCTTTAATGCCTGCTTATTTGCGACATACTCTTCCCAAGCAACATTCAGAGTTGTTTTCCTGCATTATAGGTGTCAATTTCCTCCTGCAAATCTTTTGCGATTTGCTTTTCAAGTTCGCGGCTGCTTCCCTTGCGGATTTCGACCCGCTTGAGTCAAAGTCCAGTTATAAACAAATCTTGATACACCTTTGGCATCAATGTTACGATACATATATCCGCCATCGGCGTTTTGATATTCTCCTTTCCATAACAGCCGATTTTTCGTGTCACGCCGTTCTTTGAATCATTTCCGATAATAGAAACCGCAATACAAGTATAATATAAATTATACAAACTGCTCCTCTCAATGTCAACCGTTTCATTGTTTCTAATCATTTTCTTGTTAAAATTTATTATACAGTCGCTACAGGTATTTTTATTGCAAAACCCATTTTTCAAATCTTGGATAAAATCGCTGTTGGTGACATAGGCGAAATGGGCGCTGTCTCTGCTAAGAGTGGTGACATTGTTGATCTGACCCAGACCGGAGTGAGCATATCCTCTTCACCTACGGTGATTTTTCTACTGTTATCTAATAGATAGTTGAATCAATTTGTACTGCACACCTCGCAGCAATACGGGAGGGATTTTGTGCGGACAGAGGATCTCGAGCCATTCAAGGTATATTCCGAAAAAAGTGTAATTACAGTCCGTATGACTTATAAAGCCTTCATTGATTTCATCAATCGCAATGTGAATGCTATACGCGGCCGTCTTTTCAAAAACTATTTTGTTGGCGGTAAGGAAAATAAAGGTCATTTCTGTATTTACTTAATACATCTCCATACTGAAGCAGGGAAAATAGGAACGACACTTCGAATGCCCAAACCGCTTAACTATAACTTCTCAATATCATATGGAGCGCCATTCAGCCTGCCAACACAGAAACAAAAATACATTGATTTAGCTTCCGATGTAGTTACTTCCAGTAGTACTCATTCAGATATGTTAAACGGCATCCGTAATGTCATAATGGATTTGGCTTCCATTGATATGACTGTAGGCCGTCGAAGGCCGTCCGCTTCTGTGTTTTGATGTTTAACTTCTTTATTTACTATTGGTTCTATAGGTCAAATTTAAACTGACCGAGCGATTAAATACGGAGACCAGCCTTTAAAAGACTGCTCTCCGTTTCTATTTATATCAGTATCTCTCTGCTAAATTGCAAACGCGTTTCACATATGCTATATATAGATATATATTTTAGCTTATTCTATTTTTACCATTTACTATTTTGCTAATATCTGCTTTGTTTAAATCAGAGAAGGGTTTGCTGTGGGTGTAGGTATAATATTCAAAAGCAGCGTTTGTGAACGCCTCAACGAGCGTTTTTTCCAGGCGGTACGGCTCCCGTATCTTATTGGCTACCTTCGGCAGGATGCTTCTGTCACAGGTAACCCAAGCCTTATTCAGAAGATTGTACAGCAATTCAAGATTGTCCGAGTTTTCCCCGTACCGCTGAATAATCTCCGCCATACCGCCGTCTTCCCATTGCAGCTTTTCCATGATCCAGAACATATCGTTTCGGATTCTCTTCCGATGCTCATATAGAATGTTGGCGCCTCTCGCCGCATACGGAAGCAGCTCCCTCACCTCCTCGTCGCTTCCAGTAACAAGCTCCTCTAACTTCTGACAAATACCGGTCAGTCAATCTATGCCCTTATACCATGTTTGATTGGAGATCTCCTTTCCTTCAGCGTCCAAATGAATCTCGCGTAAGACACCTCCACTGTATTCCGGCTGGATTTTGTAGATAAGCGAATGAAACACTGCGTTGTCCTCGCTGTATTCCTTCAGTTCTATGGTTCCGAGAGGATAGTACGACATCCGGCGCAATACTTTTGTTTTTGCGTCCCCCTCATATACCTCCTGCATGTCCGCGTATAATTGCCGCAGCAATTCAAATAGGACGGCATCCTCTGCAAATCGCCCGTTCGTCATGCACAAGCAATATATGATTCCCTAAATTTTATCATACCCATAGATCAACCACGATTGTATATCATTCCCACCTCCGTCGGGAAATTGTTTTCGTACGTATAAATCGATCATTACATACTTGTTTTCGTCGATCTGATGTATGATTACGTCCACAATTTTCTCTGGCGGTACGCTCCAGATATCAATTTCCCTTGTCAGCAGGATATCGTCGAAGTCGTTTAGATGCATCTCGTACAGCCCGTTTCCCACCGTTACATTCATCAGATGATTCATAAAGACACCCATATGTGCAGCCAGCCACGCCCGGCCGTGTTCAGAAGTCTGGATCACAGCAACTTTCAGCCCTATACGGCAGTCTGCGGAATGCGGCGTCTCATAATTTATCTTCTGTTTCTTTGTTTCCATTCTCTTCCCCGCCTTTGCGTTCGTAACGATAGAATTCAGCCTGCTTATCGAACATTTCTGTGTAAACTCCGTTTTTAGCGTAAAGCTCTTTGTGCGTTCCGTACTCTACAATACATCCGTCGTCAAACACAGCTACCTTATTCGTAAGCTGAGCGGCTGAGAGACGATGAGTAATCAGAATAGCGCATTTGTCGGTAATCATGCTGTTAAACTGGGTATATATTTCACATTCCGCCATAGGATCCAGTGCTGCTGTCGGTTCGTCCAGCAGATATATATCGAACATACACGAGCGATAGCTATACGCTGGTTCTCACCACCAGATGGTTCGAAGCCTTCCTCATCAATCCACTTATCCACCTGTGTGTCATAACCCTTTGGAAGCTTTTTAACCAGAGCGTCAATTCCGCTTGCCATACACACTGTGTCAAGCTTGTTTCTATCGTATGTATCCGCCAATACGATATTTTCTCCGAGCGTCATATAAATTTTTGAGAAGTCCTGGAACACTGGCGCAAACATCCGTTGATATTTCTCATAATCGTACTCATTTATATTTACTCCGTTAAGAAATATTTTGCCGTCTGTCGGGAAGTACAAGCGCGTCAATAATTTAATAAATGTAGTTTTACCTGCACCATTCATTCCTACAATACAAAGCTTTTCATTTCCATGCAGCATTATATTAATGTTTTTAAGTGCATATCTCTCGCTTCCAGGATACTTAAATGAAACATTACGAAATTCGATAACAGATTTTTCGTTGAATACGGGTATTTTATTTCCAGATAAATACTGTTTTTGAGGAATATTTATAAAC
>DXYE01000198.1 GCA_019415985.1 Clostridiales bacterium | reverse complement strand
GCCGCACACTGGCCGCAGCCTATGCACTTTTCGCGTATGAACTCGTGCAAGGTTTGACCTTGCTCCGGACCGTTTGAAATAGAATCGGCAACAGGGCCAAAAAGGTGAGCGCCGTTGGGACAGACGGCGCATTCGCCGCACTGAATACATTTTTGAGGATCGGTAAGAAGCTGCGGAACAGAGCTGATTCCCTCCGGATTATGGCACCATAGGCAGCGAAGCGGACAACCTTTTAAGAAAACGACGGTACGTATTCCGGGCCCGTCATATACAGAAAATCTTTGAATGTTAAAAACCAAACCCATGTAAAACAGTACCGTTATCCTTTCTCCAGTTCAATTGTATCTTAGCATGAGGAAATCTTTTTGTCAATAGAGATTTCATAATTAACTTTGGACTATTTGTAAATGATTTAGGAATGCAGACATGAAGAGCATCTGCACGAAGCTTTCCGATAAAGTCAGCGTTTGGCCGTATCGTACAAAGTAAAAAATATTGGAATTTCTGAGATCGAATGAGCGTCCTTCTTTGACACATAAAAATGATTGGTGCGCGGCAAATGCTTGGTTATTCTTTTGCTGAGCGTGTTGGAATACTTTAGAAAACACGGTAAGCAGACTAGTTCGTTTTTGCGGCCTTTTTCGTTTAATCGGATTCTTTTATTTTACAATCCATTGCTCTTGATTTTGATAGAACTGAACGATCCCTTGAGCAATAGCCTCTGCGGTTGCGTCAATGGAACTGTCCTGCATCAGCTTTTCGTATTCCTCAACGGACGTGATGAAACCAATTTCGATCAGAGAAGCCGGGAATTTACGATTACGGACGAGCGCTAATCTTTGCTGTGTGGGCTCACGCTCCAGACGCCGCAGGGCAGATGCAACGGAGGAAGAAAGAGATGAGGTCAGAAGCTTCCCGCTGTCAGCCCAGTATAGTCCGATAAATCCGCGGATTTTCGTGATGTCGGTATTGTAGGCCATTGAATTTTGATGTACAGATATGGCAAGATCCGGACAGGTATTATTATACAGTTCGAGACGTTTGTAAATATCGACGGTAGTATCGCTTTCGCGTGTAAGAATGACTTCGGCGCCAAGCGCTTCCACCTTCTCCTTCGCTCGCAGAATGATGGCCAAGTTGAGATCCTTTTCGTTCATGGCGGCTTCTCCGCCTGCGAGCGCTTCACTCTCATACAATCCAAGCGGTCCAATGGCGCCGGGATCTGTTCCGCCGTGCCCGGCATCCAGAATAATGGTTTTGCCACTCAGGGGCTGGTCGGTGCTTTCGGACAATTTTTGGGGATTGCGGAGTGAAATTGTAACTGTACCGCTGTCATAGGCGGTGGAGAATCCATAAAAGTTATATTCGTCGATCAGCGTATAGGAAAAAGTTATGCGGTTTTGTTCCACATCAGCCGTCATCTCGGCGCCGGAAAACAGAGGATTTGTAACAAATTTCGGCGTGGTAGCCGAGGCTGCGTCGGCGTTATAAAAAAGAATATTGAATTTATCTCCTTCTACCGTACAGTTTAAAGGGAGATTTTCATCGAAACAGAAAATTAAATGGGTCTGCTCTTCTGATATTCTCATTTCCGTTCCCTTTAGCGTTGCCGCAAGGGATATGGGAGAGCCCGTCAACTCTTTTGCATCTGAAGCAGCTATATAGCCGCCCATACGCAGACGATAAAAGCCGTTTTCCAGTTTTACGGCGTAATCTCGCATACCGGCGGCAGCCGGAACATAGTCGTCGTAATACCAACTGCCCGGGGCTATCTTGAGTTCAGTGTCATCCTTTGTAACTTCGACAGGTAACAGCGCATTTTTGCCTAGTATGCGGACCTCTCCGCCCTCCTGAAAGACAGATTCTTTTCCGCGTTCGGCCGAAAAGTTAACGGTGCCGAGCGAACGAATCTCGTTTGTTCCAATATCATTAGGCAATTGCAGTGTTCCTGTATAAGTCTGACATAAATACGTTTCTTTGCCGGAAACCGGGTCTTTTGGTGAAAGCGTGACCGTTTGGCCGCCGAGTTCCGCCGTTACTGTACTGTTGTGCGGTGCTACGGCAGTCAGCGTCAGTGTCTGACCACCGGTAAGTGCGGTGGACGCTGAAGGCGATACGGCGGAAAACATAAAGGTATCGGTGGATTGGACCGTTGTTTGTGGGACAGTTGTACTATAGTATATGGTGTATACCGTATCGATGTCCTTGTGTCGAAATGTAAATATGTTTTTTCCGGGTTTTAGAGAAACGTAAAGAGAAAAATAACCGGATTTCGTTCGGCCGACGGTCTCGCCGTCTACAGTGAGAGGGAATGCGGGGTCAGAGGCGCCTATAATGTAAGTGGTATCTGTACTTACGGTTGCTTGATCAGACGGAGAGGAAATCATCAAATCGCGGCCGTTGGAGACCGTTTCGCAGTAAATGATTTCTTTTTCACAGGCACCGCGTATTTCGTCTGTCACACCGAGCGTATTAGCCTTGAGTTGTTCATAACCATAAAAAGTACTGCCGCGGTAGGATAGCTCGCTGCGGGCAAATTCAATTTGCTGTTCCGTTTCACCGGGCGTATCCCAGGCTTCGTAGTTGTAGATAGCGTGGGAGATCAGGAGCTTGACGTCGGTATTTTCCGTTTTTTCGTTCCACCAGCGGACCAACTCCCCGTATGGAGCGGCGGAGGAACTAAATTGCCAATATATCTGCGGTGCAATAAAATCGAGATAGCCGCCCTCAATCCAGGCAAGTGAGTCTGCGTATAAGGCACTGTAAGAGGAAAGCCCCTTGGTTTCGCTGCCGCCGTTTTGACCGTCGTCGTTTTGCCAGATTCCAAATGGGGCTATACCAAAGCTGCAGTGCGGAGCTGCAGCCTTGACGGCGTCATAGGAGGCCCTGACCAGTTCATTGACGCTTTCGCGGCGAAAATCACCGATATCTGTAAAGCGATCCTTTCCATATTGATCATAAGTATCGGCGTCGTCGAATGGAATGATACTGCCATCGTCGCCGGTTTTGGGATAAGGATAAAAATAATCATCGAAAATGACCCCTGCTACATCGTAGCGAGTGACTATTTCTGTGATGCCGTCAGCGACGAGCTGTCGGACTTCCGGTATTCCCGCGTTGAAATAGGACATACCGTCTGCATAGGAAACAACCCAATCCGGATGCAACGTGGCTGGATGATCCTCGCTCAACTCGGAGAGCGGGATGCCGTAATATGTTACACGAAGCGGATTGATCCATGCATAAATATCAATTTTATAGGCTTTTGCGGCTTCTGTAAGGTAAGCCAAAGGATCGAAATATTCATCGGCGGCCTGCCCGTTTTCACCACTTAGGTAGACTGAGGTAGGGAAGATATCGGAATCGTAGAGCGCATCTGCGGATGGGCGAACCTGAAAATAGATCGTATTGAGATTGGCTTCACTCGTTGTTTTCAGAATATCATCCAGTTCAGATTTCAGTGCATCGGCCGAAAGTCCGGGTTTTGAAGGAAAGTTGATGTTGTTAACCGTCGCAATCCAGACACCGCGAACCTCTCGATTTGGATCCGTAATAGAGGAAGTTGTGGGAATCAGAGAGGGATCGATATTTGGCATGAGGACATTTTGCTGAAAAATAAAGGTGTCGCACCACATATTGCTTACGGTCAGCGCACCAAAGAGAATTGTGGTGAGCAGGATGAAAGATAAAAGAAAAAATATAAAATATTGGACAATGGGGCGCTTTTTTTGAGCGTTTAACATAGAGCGGCTCCTTTAATACGGTAATATTGCTTAAAAATAACAGAGCACCATATACCATACATATGTAAAATTCTATCTATTTTATTCTCTGCTCAAATATTCGGTATTTAAAATAAAAGTTTTTTGTACTTTTTTAT
>DXYE01000197.1 GCA_019415985.1 Clostridiales bacterium | reverse complement strand
CAAGTAGGGAATGGTCTGCTGCGCGGTATGCGCTTTCCCGTCGCCCTTTGCCTGCCTTATAAGGGCGGCAATCTGTTTCTGTTCGGCGCGGGATAATTTACGCTTTGTTCCTGCGGCGGCTTCCCGCGCCTTTTGCGCCTGTGCCTTTGACAATAGCCGATACCTCCTTTTCAAGTTTTCGCTGCCGTTCCAAGACGGCATAGAAGTTTTCCGTCTGATAAGGGCGTTCCTTTGGACGGGTAAACTTTGTCTGAATGATGTTCTTTACCACAACTTCAAGGGGCTGCCCGTGTCGTTCATACATGGCAAAGAGAAAACAGGGCAGCATAACGACAATCATTGCCATAGCCGCAAGGGTCGTCCCTGCGCTGCCTTTGAGCAAAAAGAAAAGCGGCAATCCCACAAGGAGAGCCGCGCCCAGACAAACGATCTGCCGTTTCGTAAGGTTAAATGCTACTTTGGTTTTGATTTTGGATAGGTCTTTGGGTACGGTAACATACGCCAAGCGAATACCCCCTTTCACGAAAAAATATCGATGTGTTCTACTTCATTCCCCCATACGTCCCAACCGGGGGTACGCTGCCGCGCAAACAGTTCAATACGCGGGAGATCTCCCATACCATGCTTCACGAACTGGTGGAGCGGATTGACGTGTACCACATTCAGGGGACAGGAAAAAACAGGACGCAGCGCCTTGTGATCCATTACAAGTTTGTCGGCGTACTGGATTTACCGCACAGCCCTGTTTTGCCGGGGAATGTCGTTCTCAACAGCAGACAGGGCGTAGAAATAGAATATCTGGTTGGGAAAGCCGGATAAACGAGAAAAGGAGCAGCCCTTTCGGACTACTCCTTTACATAGGAATGTTCAGTTGCGTTATGAACATTCAAACTGGTCGGAGTGACAGGAGTTGAACCTGCGGCCTCTTGGTCCCGAACCAAGCGCTCTACCAAACTGAGCCACACCCCGATTTGTATTATGATATTGTATATATCGCAACAATAATTATTATAACAAATAGAAACAGCAATGTCAAGAGGTGTATTGACTTTTTTAGTGAAAAAACAAAAAAACTGTACAAATTTGTTGGTTTCATATATAATAATCATTAGGGAAAATTCGATATAAGAAAGGAATAAAAATGAATTCGGAAACTCATTCAATTTTTACTAGAACTGAAAAACTCGTTGGCCGTGAAACCATGAGAAGATTGGCGCAGTGCCATGTGGCGCTTTTTGGCTTAGGCGGTGTCGGGAGCTATGCTGCTGAAGCTTTGGTACGGGGCGGCGTCGGCAGATTGACCATTGCCGATCATGATATTGTGTCGCAAAGCAACATCAACAGACAGCTTTATGCGTTGAACAGCACCATTGGCCAATATAAGACAGAAGTTGCGGCAGGCAGGCTTATGGACATAAACCCGGAACTGGAATTGCATGTGCATTGCTGTTTTTTTTCATACGAAACGGTATCGGCGTTTAACTTCTCGTCGTATCATTATGTCATCGATGCCATAGACACAGTATCCTCTAAGCTGTTGCTGGCGGAATGCTGCAGAGAAAGCCATACGCCGATCATAAGCTGCATGGGAACTGGTAATAAATTGAACCCGGAGAAACTGAGAATCGGTGATATATCAAAAACGTCTGTGTGTCCTCTGGCAAGGGTCATGCGCCATGAGTTGAAAAAAAGAGGTATCTTTCATCTGCCGGTTGTTTTTTCGGACGAAATACCGCTTCAGTGCGAGCAGCCGTGTATAAGTGATGAGGAGACCGGGAGCCCGGGAAGCATTTCTTTTGTACCGCCTGTTGCGGGTATGCTGCTCGCTTCGGCTGTGATTCATGCGTTAACAGATGGATTTTCAAGTAAATAATGCCTCATGCGGTTGGATTAAGTGAGAGGCAGAATGTTTTGCGACTGGCTACAAACAAAGCTAGAGCGCCGCGATTTAGGAGAAAAGGATAATTGCGCTTAGGATTGCTTTTGATGAAAAGGCACACCGTAAGCGTGTTAGCAGGGCACACATTTACAGAAAAGGATGGTCATAATGTTGATAAATAAAGAGGAACGTTTGGAGAGTCAATTGACATTTCTCCGAATCATAGACAGGGAGAAACAGGTATTCCGGCAAACGCTGCTGCTGGACGGGAGCCGATGTGAAAACGACGCAGAACATAGCTGGCACATGGCGGTCTGCACAATGCTGTTGTATGAATATTGTGACGAGAGGGATTCGCTTTCCATGGAGAAGGTACTCCGCATGACCCTCTTGCATGATCTGGTTGAAATATACGCGGGAGATACCTATGCATATGATGTCGGGGGAAATCAGTCAAAACTGCAAAGAGAGGAAGACGCAGCGCAAAAATTGTTTTCTGCATTGCCTGATGATCAAAAACGCGAGTTTTACGCGTTGTGGAAGGAATTTGAAACGTGTCTCACGCCAGAGGCAAGATTTGCAAGAATGGCGGATACCTTTATGCCTTTTTATCACAATTACATAACGGAGGGAAAACAATGGCGTCTCCACGGCGTTCATATTGCCCAAGTCGAGAAACGGCTTGAAAGAATAAAAACCTCCTCCCATTTTCTCTGGACTTACTGCCGGCGTTTGCTGGAAGATGCAGTGGAAAAGGGGTACCTATTGCCATAGATGTAAAATGTTGGCGCGCAGACCTTTGGAAGCGGCGGGTGATAAAACGATCCCCCAAAGGGATTGAGATTATCATCTTGAACCGGATGAGAAAGCGTATGAGGGCAGGGCGCAGAGCCTCTGAGCCTAAATATGAATCGTCTGTTTGCCGCGCGGTTGTGATTTTGGCTGTTTGTATCAATAGCTCTTCTGTAATAACAATCTTGTGTCCTGTGGGCATAAGATCGTGTGAACGGTTTGAACGCTTTCGAGAGACTGCGGATATCCAGGATTCTGACCCCTCTAGTCAAAGCACATTGCAAATAGGCGGACCGCCTGAGCGGTCCGCCTATTTCTGTCCATTCAAAGAATCTTTATTCTGTTGTCTGTGCCGGCGCTCCGGGCTGTATATATTTTTCATACAATGCTATTGTATCATTTACTGGGTCCCATTTATTTTCGCCATCAGCGGTTACCGCAATGTACTCTTTTCCGTCAGAGTCTATGGCCATGCTTACCAGACATTGTCTGGCTTCCAACGTATACCCCGTCTTTCCGCCGATTACCGTCACTCCCGGCACCTCGTCGCCAAACATTCTGCTGAACATTGTACTCTCCAAAACGAGACCGTCAGGATGCTGCTGCGTCGGCGCGGTGGTATATTGATAGGTTGTCAGAACCTCCCGGCAAAAGCTGTTTTCCATTGCCGCTTTTAAAATTTCCGCAATTTCAATCGGCGTACTGTAATGGTCGGCATGATGAAGTCCGCTTGAATTCATGAAATGTGTGTTCTGAAGTCCGAGTTCTTCTGCTTTTCGGTTCATCAGCTTGACAAAGCCCTCCTCGGAACCGGATATATATTCTGCAAGGGCACAGGTGGCATCCGCGCCGGACGGCAGAACCACGCCGTACAGCAAATCTTTAATGGTTACCGACTCTCCGACTGAAAAACCCGCAACCGACGCATTCTCTTCATACAATCGGTTGACAATGTCCGCTGTCATCACAAAGGTGTCCGACAAATTAGAAACATTTTCATATGCCACGAGCAGTGTCATGACCTTCGTCATGGAAGCCGGATATATGATCGTGTCGGCTTTCTTTGATGCTAAAACCTTGTTTGTTTCGCAGTCGATCAGGACCGCATAGCTGCTGACCAATTCGTCGGTAATCCGGACGGTTTCCTCTGTTATCCGGGGATGAAGAAAGGAACCGTTCTGCTCTGCCTCTTCACCGGTTTCCTCGGACGGATAAACGCTTGGAACCGGCGATGTGTCTTCGACATCATGAGCGGCAGAAGGCACGCTTCGGAACCATATACCGCAGCCGATGGCTGCAGTAATCAAC
>DXYE01000196.1 GCA_019415985.1 Clostridiales bacterium | reverse complement strand
GTGTTGTTAGGGAAGAATTCCCGAAACTCTGAGCAGAGCTGCGCGGCCAGCGTCTTGTTGTGCGCCAGCACCAATGTCAGCCGGTTGACGTTGGCGATGATATTCGCCATCGTGAAGGTCTTGCCCGAACCCGTAACGCCCAATAAAACCTGCTCTTTCAAGCCGTTTTCGACCCCTTCCGTCAGTTTTGCAATTGCTTCCGGCTGGTCTCCGGTCGGCGCATAAGGGGCAACCAATTCGAAATGATCCACAGCAAGAACCTCCCTTTTTTCGAATTTATTACAGCTCCTATAGGGTAAAAAAACCGTCAACACGCATATTCTGTTTCAACGCAAAAATCGCTAAAAATGTCTGTTGACGAATTCAGTTACTTTTTCCCTGCTCGCGAACTACGCGAACTGCGGGAATGATTTAGAATTTCAATGTTGTATTATAGCACATTTTTTTCTGAAATAAAAGAGGACGGCCGACTTTTTCACAAAAAAGTCGAAACCGTCCTTCCCGTTTTATTTTTGTGTATCTTCTCGTATTTACGCATATTTATTCATTTTTTTCCAAGCGTGATTCGCTGGCAAGCTGTTTCGGAAAGCAAATCTCCTTCCCCACAGCATACGGTTTT
This sequence comes from Clostridiales bacterium, assembly GCA_019415985.1. GTDB lineage: Bacteria > Bacillota > Clostridia > Oscillospirales > CAG-272 > CAKTAA01. Next base: position 3,394 of record DXYE01000196.1, on the reverse strand, counting down.
TCCGGTGTTATATTTTCTAATCCTTCCATCGCTTCGCCCGGCACCACTTCCTCGATGAACACCCGGGTTTCTCTTGCATTGTCTGCGATTATCTCCATAAACATCAACCAAAATAATGCTTTTCGCATGCCCAACCAAGCACGTTGGATATCGCCTTGCGGACTATATGCTTACGTATAAGAAACATCACATAGGCGTACCGCAGAGCACGAAAGCGAAGATCTGACAAGCCGTTTTCCCGAAGTATCTTCTTAGGATATAATTCTCAAGTAATCCAGACACATATTTATTCCGGCTTCACTATTCAATGTTATGGCAAATCTTTTGGGAATGATCAGGGACCCTCTTCGGGATACTGTCTCTCCCCTATTACAAGTCTGTCCCTTCGTTTCGAAAGCAGGAGATACGCCTCTTATACAACAAAAAAATATCATGTTTTCGTCATCGAAATACGGCTATTGCCGAAAAAGAAGGGCATCTGAAAAAACTCCCGAAATTTATCATTGCGCATCCATGGTCATCTTCTATACTGTTTGTGTCAAATCACTTGTAATTCTTTATAAGCCATGATATAATACTGTCAATTAAATAGGTATAGTAGTTCCATTTGCAATCAATCCTTTTATCTATTCAGTTGTCGGATTCGAGCCGAATTTCCAAACAGACTGGTTTGCAAGCGCACAGCAACTGAAATTGTATTATTGCCAAAGAGTTCAAATACCGTTTTACGCGAATCGTATCGAACGATTATGAAACAGAGTTCAAAGGAGTATGCCGCCATGGAAAAGAATATGAAACTATGTCTGTTATTCATCTGTTGTATGGCAGTAATTCTTGGATGTATTCCTGCCTGTTCACCCGGTTCAATTCCTGAGGAAACGAGCGGACTTAGCAATGATGAGGGCGCCGTGAGCCAAGAAGCGTCTAATCCGCCTTCCGAATTCAGACTTGCCTGCGTGGAAGTAAAAACGACATTCGGTTCAGCCAAGAGCGAGTATACTTATGATGAAAACGGGCTGCTGATCCAGACAAAACAATCGAATAACGGAAAAGTATACAGACTGGAATCCATCACTTATAATGCGCAAAATAATATTTCCGAAAAAACAATCTGTATGCCCGGCAGCACAGTGGCTGATACGATCGAAACATATTTTTATACCTCGGAAAATGTTTTGGAACGATATGAAAGCAAATCCGGCCATACAATCCATACCTTTTCCTATTTATACGACGATAAAGGCCGTATCACAAAGTTGCGTCAAACGGATGAAAGCGGCGCCCTGCTTCAGGAAAAGGAATACGAATATTTAGATGAATATGGCAGCTGCCGCATTACGACAGATCAAAGTCGTGTACAGGAAACGTATTATGACGCCAACCACAACGAGCTTCGTCTCTATTCCGGAAATACGGACGGAACCGTTTACATGGATGTCCGTAATACTTATGATGCCCATAACCAGCTTTTGACTTCAACAGATGAAAGCGGTGTGACGATTTCCTATGCAAATGTTTATGAGCAGGATCGTATTGTGAAAGCAGAAGCGTTTGTTGACGAAACGGTCCAATCTGTGATTTTGTACACATACGATACATACGGCAATCTGCTGGAACAAAAAGAACTGAATGCCGCCGGAACTCCTGTTTCCACAACGACTTATACGTGGATTGCCGACTGACCATGCGTGTAAAAAGATTGCTTATATTATTCATCTGTCTCCTGTGCCTGCTGTTTGCATCCTGTGAAGCGGCAACCGAGGATTTTTCGGCTGCTTCTTCTGCGGACGAAACCATTCCTGACAATAAGGCAGCTTCTCATTTCATACAGCCGGGCTATGCTTCCAATCAGCTGCATGTGATTTGGGACATGAAGATATGGGATGGCTGTCTGTACATCGGTGCAGGGGATTTTGATAAAAATCATTCGCCGGGTGTGGCAAGGCGGTATCGCTTCGAAACAAACGAGTGGGAAAGCTGCGGAACGATCCCGGACGAACAGATCGGAAGGTTTATTGTCCTTGAAAATCAATTGATGATTCCCGGGTTTGACCCGACAGAGGACTGGAGTCTCGGGAATTACTATGTTTTGGAGGAGGATCGTTTTATCACCCACCGTGTATTTCCGAATGGAATTCATTGCTTCGATCTCCGTCTGTACGATCATCAATTTTTCGCAGCCCTCGGTGTCAGCGCCGGAAACATGCCTGTTGTATCAACAGGAAACAACGAGAATTTTCAACCTGTTCCATTGATCGGACCGGACGGTACGCCGCTTTCCACAAAGGGGTACACAGAGGTGCGTGCCTATGATCTTTTGACAATCGGCGATACGCTTTATGCCATCGTCAGACTTGACGAGAATTTACAGGCGTACAAATATGACAACGGTTCATTTGTCTATCATTCAGATTTGAGGTATAAGCTGGTCGGCAGCGCGATTTCCTATTTGCCCGTTATTGAAAAAGCTGTTTTGTCCGGCACGGCCTTCCTTACTACAGGAAGATTGTATTGTACGGAAAATATGGATGCGTTTGCGGATATCACGCCGGATGGAATCGATGTTGTCGCAGACCTTCTGGTTTACAATGATACGCTTTATCTGTTGGGAAATACGAAAACGGATCATGGCTATATGCTTTCGGTTCTGCAATACAATTCTGACTGTACATTTGAAACAGTTAAGACCGTATCGTCAGATTTGCTTAGTCAATCCTTTGCGTATGACGGCGAGTATTGGTATATCGCCATCGGCGGAATGTCGGATTTGAATCATAAGGATTCCGGCAAAATCCTTTGTTTGTCATAAACAACAGTTATCATTATCAGTTCTTGATCTTTCAAATCTCAAAATTCAACGAAAATGATAGAATTTAATCCGGCAATACTGGTGTTTGAAATTTTTTGAAAGGATACAACCTATGATTTCTATTGATGAAGCCAGGAAAATCCAAAGGGAAAGATCGAAAAAAGCATTAAGCCGATTCATTTTGTTTTTGATAATAGACATTCTTGTGATTTCTTTGTCTTTTCTGCTGTCGGAAAGATCCGACACAAAATATTTTTATGCTACCGTATTCGTAATATTGATTATTTTTGGGTGGCAAATCAAGCTTTCTAAAATATACCTTTTTGCAACGCCCAAAGAGTTTACCGGAATTGTACAATATTATAATGTACGCAATGAAGTAATTAAAAACAATCTTTCAAATCTGCCAGGAGACACATATAAAACGCACGATTGTCTTTATGGAGAATTAATTGTTGAAAATTCAGCAGGGCGTTCAATAACAAAGAAATTTGTATATACGGAAGAATATAATGAAATTAATATCGGAAGTGTCGTAACAATACTTAGGGCAACACCGCACGAAGACGAAGCAGTAGAAAAGTT
>DXYE01000195.1 GCA_019415985.1 Clostridiales bacterium | reverse complement strand
ATGCGGTATATTCTTTCCCGTTCATCCCGGAAAGGCAGACCGAGCAGCTTGTCCAAAAACTGCAAAAGCAGCTCAGTGTCCACCAGCGGAAAAAGTATTGCCATCTGACCGTCGCCCGGCAGGGACATAAGACCGGTAACCGGCAGGTTTTTTGGAATATTGAGCAGTTGGACGAGGCCATTACACGCAAGAGAAAAGTGACCTTGGATTACTTGCACTACGGATATGACAAACGGCAGCATCCTACGGCGACCTACACTCTCAGCCCCTATGAGATGGTGTACACCAACGAACACTATTACCTTATCTGCGTCCCCGACCACGATCCGCACACGCGGTTGTACCGCATTGACCGCATGGCGGATATTCGGATACTGGACGAGCCCCGCAGCGAAACGCCGGCGCAGAAGCAGGAGGCGCAAGATGCCGTTTACGCCTTTGTAGGCGCGCCGGAGCGGGTGGTGCTACACTGCGACCGCGCCGTGCTGGACGATGTGCTGGATCGCTTTGGTACGGACATACAGGTTTTTGAGCGGAACGAGCAGACCTTTACCGCCGTACTGACCACCCCGCCGCGCGGTGTGCGCTTTTGGGCACTGCAATACCTCTCCTTTGTGGAGGTGGCAGAGCCTGCTTGGCTGCGGCAGGAGATCATTGAGAGCATTGGGCAAAACTGGTATAGCACGGGAGAACGCTAATATGGGAAATCTCATTTCCGAAGAAACCCTTCATAAATTGGAAGCTGATACATCGTTCCAACAGCTGTCTCAGAAGATGCAAACGCCGAACATTTTTGAGGTCTTGGGTATTACAAATGCCGAGATCCGCCACAGTAATTTCTTGGCATGGCTTCTTGATCCCAACGGCAATCACGGAATGGGAGATAAGTTTTTGCGGGAGTTTGTCTCAAAGTTAGGGCAAAGAGAAGTGGTCCCCGAAAATGTGACAGTCTGTATTGTGAGGCGTGAGTGGCAGCACATTGACTTGTTGGTTTTATGCCAGAAAGAAAAATACTTGCTGTGTGTCGAAAATAAAGTGTTCTCTGAAGAACACGATAATCAGCTTCGCCGTTATCGGGACATGCTATTAGAAGAATACCCCGGTTACACCATGTCGTTTGCATTTCTATCTCCGGATGGAATTGCTCCGTTATCGGCAGATGACCAGCAATACTGGCAGCCAGTCAGCTATGCAGATATTTTAGACGCAATCGAAAGTGCGAAAGGCGGTAGTGCTCTTTTGCCGGAAGTAAATATGCTGTTGGATCATTATACAGCAGCTGTCAGGAGGCACATCGTGGGGGACGATAACATTAAAAAGCTGTGTCAGGACTTTTATGACAGACACAAAGAAGTGCTCGATACCATTTATGAAAACTGTAAAACCTCGCTCAACCCAATCTGTGAAGTAGTGGAAGATTGGTGTAGAGAAAAAAGCGAACAAGGCGAGTTGATTTTCAGTCCTCAGTGGTCCAATAATACATATACCCGATTTACAACCGAGACCATCCGAAAGTTGTTTCCCCAGCACACTAAACCCATCAGTGGCTGGAAAACAACAGATATGGCATTTTATGAAATCATCAAACGCGAAAACTATTTCAAAATCACGCTCTCATTGTGCAGCGACAATCTAACAGATGAGCAACGTGCGGCTTGTGACCGCGTCAGTCAGGCACTGAATCGTCCCGACAGAAAGGAAGATTGGCGATGGAAACGCATCCGGAATTGGCCGCGTCATACAATCGAGTCCGAGCCAAACAGCGAAAACTATAAAGAAGAAATCTATAGATACTTGAATACAAATTGGCGAGAAATACAAAAATTCGAAAATGATTTGCTCAATAAAACGGAGTAATCGCGCGGAACCCTGTACGGACATTTGTACAGGGTGCTGTGCTATTCTATCAGCAGAACAGAAATCGTACGAATGGTGCCGGGACGCGGCGCAAAGAAAGGATGAGCAACTATGAAATACACTTCTGCACAGGCAAATAAGCTGCTGAAAAAGCTGAATGACGAATATTCCGCCCTACTGGATAAAGAACAGCGCAGCCGGGATTTCCGCGCGGCGATGGGCGAGGACATTGAATCTGTGCGTCCCGCCTATGATTACGCAAAAACACAGGCGCGTCTTGAAGAACTGGAGGGAGCGATCCGCAGACTTAAGCACGCCATCAACCGCTTCAACACGACGCAGGTCGTGGATGGCTTCGGGATTACGATTGACGAGATGCTGGTCTATATTCCGCAGCTGACCAAGCGGAAGAGCAAGCTGCTTGAAATGAAAAGCAGGCTGCCCAAAGAGCGCGTTGAAGAGCAGTACGGCCGGCAGTCGAACATTATCGACTACACCTACACGAACTACGATCTGACGGCTGTGGAGGCGGACTACGAAAAGACCGCTGATGAACTGTCTCGTGCGCAGCTTGCGCTGGATACTGTAAATCAGCGGGATTCCTTTGAATTTTGTGAATGAACTCTTTCCGTCGCATCGAGCAACCTGTCAAAAAGACCGACAGTTTCATTTCCTGTCTGCGTTTAAGGTCATAGACGGGAACCCGTTATTCTTTTTGTTATCTGTTATGTCTGCCCAGGTTTAAGGATGGGGCCACCAACATTGATCTGGCACGGTACTCGACGCGAAAAAACTTTTCGGGAAACTGAAGTACGGTTATAAGTTCCCACACAGAATATGTTCTGCGCAAAGTTACGAGTTACTTTCTAAAATCGCAGAGCACCTTGACAGTTTCTACTTTATGGACTTATCATATTAATAAAATCAGCCCTTTGCAGTAGCGTACAACCTAAAGCCAATTTCTTTAGGAGGGACAGCGAGTCGCTGTTCTGGATTTCAAGGTTATCCGCATCGCATAGCGATGCCCAAATCTGATACGCTCCGGCGAATAGCCAATCACTTCATGATTCTCGATTCGCCTCCGCTTAATCAGACCATTTTGTACTGCAAAGGGCTGATTTTTGGGAGGACGCTACACATGAAAATAGAAGGAAGCTGTGTGACCTTTGAGCCGTGCGATGCGGCTTTTGTGAAGAAGTTCGGACCGTTAGAAGCAGCAAATATGGTTTTGGATTACCATTCTGTCCACCCCAATATGCCATTTCTTTATGATGCCGAGCAGCTGGCCGGTTTCTTTGGCATAAGCTGTGGTGAATTAAACCATATTGTCAATCACATTCAAAAAGAGTATAAAAAGGCATTTCTCCCCAAAAAAGATGGTACTTATCGCAGCCTATACATACCAAGTATCAGACTTCAATTTTGTTTGGGCCCAATCAAGGATAGAATTCTTTCACAGCTCCCTGTTTCAAAATTTGCAACTGCTTATCAAAAAGGAAGCTCTACTCGCAAAAATGCAGAGCCACACATTGGGAAAAAGAACCTTCTAAAACTGGATATTACCGATTTTTTCGGAAGCATCTCTTTTGAGCAAGTCCTCTGCGCAGCTTTCAACACCCGCTATGTAACGAAGCAGGTCGGCTTTCTGCTGACTTCCCTGTGTTGCAAAAATGATGCTCTTCCACAAGGCTCTCCAACATCTCCTGCGCTCTCCAATATCGTCATGCGTCGTTTTGATGACCAGATCGGTCGCTGGTGTAACCAACGCCAAATCACCTATACTCGCTATTGCGATGATATGACCTTTTCCTCCGACCGTCCGCTTTACGGAGTCTATCAAAAAGTCAAAAAAATGTTGTTTGAGATGGGCTTTGAATTGAATGAAGCGAAAACACATTTCATCAGCAATGCTGACCGGCAGACAGTAACAGGCTTGGTCGTCAATGAAAAGCTCTCCATCCCCGGCAGCTATAAACGAAACCTGCGGCAGGAAATTTACTATACTTTGAAGTTTGGCATAGAGGACAGCATCGTATACGGTAATCGGTTGAATTTTCTCGAAGACGGTCAACCAATTCGCTGCCCTACATATATGACACACCTAATAGGAAGTGTGCAGTATGTCTTGCAAATCGAACCGGAAAATCGTTGGTTTCTAAATGCCAAGCAAAAGCTGCTGGACTATGCTCGTGCATATTTTAGAGCCGAAGGATTAGGGGAAGAATACTATTTGCATCGCAGTCGCTTAC
>DXYE01000194.1:3048-4285 GCA_019415985.1 Clostridiales bacterium | reverse complement strand
GTGCTATCCACCTTCATAATGGAAGACGATACGGGGCTTCTGGTAGACGCCTATAACACAACAGAGATTGGCGAAACCGACTGCACCAAAATTTCCGTAATGGGAAAAGAAAGATTCCAAAAGTGGCTTGCGGAGCGTGAAAACAGCCTGAAAACCATATCTGATTTTTAGCGTTTTCGAGTTCAAAATTTTGCGACACTGCAAAACAGCTTGAAAACGCCTAAGGAATAAAGGTTTTCGGAGTTGTCAAGCCACAAAAATCTACCCGGGTTATCAGCAACCTCGGTAAAAATTGCCGGACAAGGAGGTGATGCCTTATGCGCTGTCCGGAAAGCCTGCCGGATAAGCAGACGGTGGGTTATCATCTGCTTGAACTCGCTGCATTATCCGGCGAATTGCCTGCTGACCAACTGCGGCGGCTTCCCGGTGGAGATGCTTACAAGCTCAATGTTGTTCGTGACCTTAAATCCAAAAAGCTGCTGCGTACTTATTATCGCAATGGACTGCGTGGATATCGGCTGACATCTTCCGCAAAGGAAGCACTCTTGTGCGAAAACCCCGCTCGTTTTTCTTTTTCCTTGACCGGTGCGTCTGAAACCAACCTTGTAAAAAGTGAAATTACCCGTCGTCTTCGTCTCCATCGTGTTGCGGAAGCAACAGTAACAATGATGAATGCCGACATTCTTTTCTTTCGTGATGAAAAGCCGTCTCTCTTTTCCCCTGTTTGGGATGGCAGTTCCGAAGTATTTGTTAGAACTCCTGTTTTTTATAACTCGCGGGAGATCAAAGAGATAGGAACTGTCTTTGTAAAAATACGGGGTGCGCGTTCGGTTGGGGTACTTCTCACCTCTGCCGATATTTTTGTAGTGTATAACCTTGGCGATTCGCTCATGAAATGGGAATACAAATCCGAAATGCGTACAAAAGCGCTTATGAAGACGGTGCTATGCAGAGAACGCCTGCCGAGTCAGTATTCGCCTGATGCGGTGCAGGGACTTATTTTCGGAAACAGCATGGAATTAGCCTGTGACATCCTCAACGAAGCCGGCGGCAAGCAGTATTTCATTCTTGACGGAAACTATGAACATTTTTATTTCCTTACCAATGACCGAAAAGGTGAAAAGCTGCTGAAGCTGCTTTGCAGTAAAATGCTGCGCAAACAGCTGGAAGATATTTTACTGACTGACTTGTATGAGGGAAACACCGGTTCCACGCTGGAGAACGATGCTTTCGACGG
>DXYE01000194.1:0-3038 GCA_019415985.1 Clostridiales bacterium | reverse complement strand
ATCCGGTACTGTTCGGTCACTTCTGTGACCTTCCGCGGATCAGGCGGTTTGACACCGCTTTGCGGTTGCAGAACAAGAACGGAATACTGATCTGCTTTGACTTTCAGCAGGATGCCCTCAAACAATATTGCAGTGAACTTATCACTTTTCAGACAATCGACTTTGAAAAGTGGGAAAGGAGCTTTTTTGAGTAAACGAAAAAGAATCATAAGCATGTTACTGGCAGCGCCGCCCCTGTTGATAGGCTTACTTTACGGCGGCGGTTATATTGCTCAGTTCATGCAAAATTACCACATATGGCAAGCGGCCGGCGGAACGCCGGGAGACGGAACCTCTCCACTTATGCCGTCCTTTAACATAGGCTCCTGTCTGAAAGCTGTATTCACAATGCCGTATGGCGTGATAGGCATTTTAATATGCGTGGGAATATTAGCCCTTCTAATCATCATGGTAATGCGGATGGGATACGGCGATACCGGCGAATACGATAAGGACCGCAATTTTATATACTCACGCAAAGGCACATACGGGACTTCCGGATTTATGAACGAAAAGGAAGCCGAAGAAATCTTTGATATCACCTCAAACATAAAAAACCATAACGGTACCATATTCGGTATGCTGAACGGCAAATACATCTGTATGCCGCCGGACAGTATGCTCAATAAAAATGTGGCGGTTTACGGCGCCAGCGGAAGCATGAAGACAAGAGCCTATTGCCTGAATCGTATTTTACAGGCTACTGTACCCGGTCCGGACGGGCAGCGGGAATCGCTGATTATCTGTGATCCTAAAAGTGAGCTCTATGAAAAAACAAGCGAGTATCTGCGAAAAACCCACACAGTAAAGGTGTTTAATTTGGTGTCCCCCGAAAATTCCGACTCATGGAACTGCCTTGCGGAAATTGAAGGCGACGAACTGATGGCGCAGCGTTTTTGTGATGTCATCATCAAAAACACCGGCTCCGAACGAGGCGACCACTTTTGGGACAGCGCAGAAATGAACCTGTTAAAAGCATTAGTGCTTTATGTAGAGCAAGGCTATCCCCCTGAAAGAAAAAATATCGGACAGGTTTACAGACTGCTTACCCATTGTGATGAAAAAGAACTGAACAGTCTTTTCAGTATGCTGCCTGCCTCCCATCCGGCCAAGGCGCCTTACGCTATTTTTCAGCAGGCGTCCGATACGGTGCGGAGCGGCGTTATTATCGGCCTCGGTTCCCGACTGCAGGTATTTCAGAATCAATCCATCTGCAATATGACAGCCTATGATGAAATTGATATGGAACTTCCCGGGCAAAAGCCCTGTGCATATTTCTGCATTACCAGCGATCAGGACAGCACCTTTGATTTTTTATCATCATTGTTTTTGTCTTTTGTTTTTATCAAGCTTGTGCGATATGCGGATAAGAACTGTCCCGGCGGCAGACTTCCGGTTCCCGTACATGTGCTCGGTGAGGAGCTTACCGCCTGCGGTGTGATTCCTGATCTTAGCCGAAAGATCAGCGTTATCCGTTCCAGAAATATCAGTATGAGCTGTGTGTTCCAAAACCTTGCGGGGTTGCAAAACCGATACCCGCTTAACCAGTGGCAGGAAATCCTCGGCAACAGTGATGTGCAGCTTTTTCTGGGCTGCGTAGACGAGCTTACCGCAAAATATATCAGCGACCGCTCCGGTGAGGTGAGTGTTCATGTACAAAGCAAAGCAAAGCAGCTGGGCACCTGGCGTATTTCAAACTATACTCCTGAATATCGAGAGACCAGCGGCGTTGGAAAGCGAAAGCTGCTGACAATGGATGAGGTGCTGAGACTGCCGATCAATAAGGCTCTGATTATCATTCGCGGGCGCAAGCTCCTGCAGGTAGACAAATGTGATTATACCAACCATCCACAAAGCAAAAAGCTGTCTCCCTGCAAGGCATCTGCCCATATCCCCGAATGGCAAAAGATTAAACCGAAGGAGGTGGAAAATACACCGATACCCGCCAAACAAGGCGTCAGAAAGAAAAAGACCGCTGCACACTCTGTGGTACCCATTGAAAAAGACAGCATTATGTCTAAAAACTGAAGGAGGAGTATTTATGCCTAAGAAAAAAGAAGAATTGGAAGTGACCGCTGCTGCGGAAACGGCCGAAAGCGGTGCGGAGGTGGCAAATCTTGAAGACCAGGCACCTGAAGCAAGCGCCGAGATATCTGAAACGGCAAATGAAGACGCCGTTAAACCAAAGCGGACACGAAAAAAGAAAACGGATCCCGTGGATGAAAAAGCATTATCCGAAGCTGGATCATCTTCCGCCGAGACGGATAGTTCGGAAGAAAAAACCGAGACCGCCGCAAATCGGAAGAATAAACCAAAGGCGGATCCTATTCTGACGCTTGAAGTTGACGGATCTGTTACTACCGAAGCGAACGAATTGGATGCCGTTTGGCATGAGATCCAGACATCCTATAAAACCCGCCGGATTTTAACCGGAATGCTTGGCGGTGTGGAAGAAACTGAGGTGGGTAAAACCCTCGCCATTGTAGACTACAAGGGCTTTCGTGTGGTTATCCCATTAAAGGAAATGCTGGTGAAGCTCGAAAAGAATTTAAAAGGGATCGAGTACACCCAGATGGTACGTCGCCAGAACAAGCTGCTCAGCAACATGCTTGGCTGTGAGATCGATTTTATTGTAAAAGGCGTGGATTCCAAAACGCATACCGTAGTGGCAAGCCGAAAAGAAGCTATGCTAAAAAAACGGCAAGTGTTTTATATGAACAAAGACGCCTCCGGAGCATACCGCATTTATGAAGGACGAACCGTACAGGCTCGGGTAATTGCGGTTGCGGAAAAAGCAATCCGCATTGAAGCCTTTGGCGTAGAATGCTCTATCATGGCCCGTGATTTGTCCTGGGACTGGATCGGCGACGCCAACGAGCGTTTTTCTGTTGGTGACGAAATCCTTGTAAAGATTCTTGAAGTGAATCGTGAAAATATCGAAGATATTTCCATTAAGGCGGATGTCAAAAGTATATCTGAAAACACCAACAGGACATATC
>DXYE01000193.1 GCA_019415985.1 Clostridiales bacterium | reverse complement strand
GTGTTCATGCCGGGCATTACTTCATGGAAAACTAGCTTCCGGTTATGCTGATTCATAAATTTCTGATACTTGTAATTATCTAACTGAATCAAGTTGTTAATATAAGTTTGCAACGCACAGACAGTCAGGAATACCAACAGAACGACAGGCGAAATCCAAGACAACACATAGACAACCAGTCCAATCTGAAGGAGTGACGAAATAAACGATAGAAGAATATCGAAGGCTCCCTGAACAATTGCGCAGCAACGTTCAAAGGCAATCGTATACTTATCATAAGCGTCCGGCTGGTCAAAATATTCCAAATCCAGGTTAATGCTTTTTTGCAGAAAATTATCAACGATCTTTGCATTGATTTTCTCCCGGAGCCAAGACAGCTTTGGGCTTAAAAATCTGTCAATTAGTGAATTAATTGTCGACACAAAGAACGAAAGGCTCAATATAATCAATACCGTTTTCAAATTCTTAGTAGCGATTGCGTTAAGCAGCATTTTAGGTAACAAAAGTGAAAACGCTGATGAGGCAGAGGACAAAATCAGCTGAAAAATGCGAAGCACAAGATAAAGCTTGCTCAGCTTTATACCATAACTTAGTATTTTTAAATATCTCTGTATCATACGCTTAACTCCCCAATCATAATACGCCCTATCCTTTATTGCATATTTACATATATAAACATATTTTACTCACGTTCAACAGCTTTTTCTTCAAAGTGTTCTATGGCCTTCAGCAGAACCGTATCCTGCCCGGCAAGCGCGTCGGAGACGGTCTGCTCGCACCAGATATCCGGCTGCACGCCGTGATTGCTGACCGGCGTACCGTCCTCCATGACACAGTTATAGGTCGACACGGCAAAGAGGAAATTCCCGGGGAGCTGCGTCAGTAGGAGTTGTCCGGTGCCGCCCGCGGTGTTTGTGCCGATCAGGGTCACATGGGGCGCGCCCTTTGCGAAAACGGCAAAGTCGTCTCCGGCAGAAGCGCAGTTCCAATCCGTCAGAACGGCAACAGGCTGCGTGCAGAGGTCTGCGTCCGGTGCTTCCGTTGCCTCTGCTTCTGTAAACTGGGGCGCGGACAGGCTTTCATCGTAGGGAAGAACGTATCGGTGCGCATACATGTCCAGTCCGTCCAGATAGTACTGTTCCTGCCCGGCATCGAGTTCGAGCTCTTCAAAATAGTCTTTGAGCCAAAGCGCCGCTGTGACCTGCGTCGGGTCGACATACTGCTTGTAGACGGACCTGGTTCCCATGTCTGCCGGCGCAATAAAGTGCCGCAGAACTTCGATGGCGTTGCCGTCGCTCCCGCCGCTGTTTCCGCGAACGTCCAGAATGTATGCCGTGGCTGCATCGCGCGTCTCGTCTATCCAGGCGGCAAATTCCTCCGGCAGGGCAGGGTTAGCAAAGGACGTGATCTCTGCCACATAGATCGTATCCGCGACGACATAGCTCCTGAAAGAGTCATGGGCGGTCACATCGCGCTTCAGCTCCATGCTGAGATCATCCGGCAGCTGTTCTCGTTTCTCGGCGTACTCCGCATAGGACAACGTGACGTTGAACGCCGCTCCGTCCGGGGTCAGGCCGGAGACGGTCAGCTCCTTTGCCGCCTCGCGCAGGAGCATTTTCTCAGCGAGCTTTTCCTCCCGCCTTCCGTGCGTGAAGCAGCCCAAATAGCGGCCATATTCCTGCTCTAAATACTCGCCCGTCGGAAGCCCATTGATCTCCGTGACCGTCGAGCCGAGCGGGATTTTGGCAAGCGTGCTGCGCGGCGCGGCGCTCAGGACGAAGGCGTCTTCCATGTACCGAAGCGAAATGGGCGAGACCCAGAATCCGCGTCCGGTGCGCAAGGCGGTCTGAAAGTCTTTATCAAGACAGCCCAACTGCGTATGTCCGTCGCGCAGCAGAGCGGCAAACGCGCTCAGCTCGTTATAATAGGCATACAAGTTGTCGGTTTCCAGAACGCGTCCGATTGCCGCCTGATACGCGGCGTCCCAATCCAGATCGGGCACCAGAGCCCACATGCCATAATAGGTTTTCGCCGTTTCCCAGATGACGGACAGACCGTATATCTTTTCTTCGGCGGACAAAAAATCGCCGTTTGAAAACACCTGATGCTTTTGGTAACTCTTTTGTGCATACCGGGCGCCCGCGAGCAAAAGCAGCGCCGCAAGAACAGTGATGATGACTTTCTTCTTTTTCGTCATGGCACTCGCCTCCAAATAACTATATATACAATATACAGGAGACCGTAAGGGCTCCTGTATATTGTAACAGCAACAGCATCCATTTAATTCATAATATCATCCAATAATAGGACAGAGTGTGTCCGTTGATGTATGGCATATTACTCCGACAACATCACCGCAATCAGTTCTCAGCGGATGGCATGTATCAAAGTTGGGATCCACCGGGGGAACGTCACAAAGAGTATCCGGGGAATCGCACGAAGAGTCAACTGGGCATATGGCATTCTCAATGCAGAACCCATCTCCACAAAATCCATCCGGGCAAAAAACGTTCGGGCAGGCTACATTAGCGCATGCTCCATTAAGAACGTTTGGTTCTGCACCATTACGTTTTGCTAGTACACTAAATGACATTTGAAGTACTCCTTTCAATAGCGATGTATGAATGCTGCTGCGCATTATTCAAATTTACGGACAATATGCGCTTGATATATTTTTTTAATTTCGTTACATGAATGTAAATTGTAGTAACTCTGTGGGCACTTTTTTCCTAAACATAAAGGCAATATCTCACAATGTAAGCACTCGTCCTGCAATCTATAACATGTCCAATTTGAAAAATTGCTCGGATAAAGCTGATAATTTCCGCTTTCATATAGTTTTCCGACAATGTTTCGATCACTATCAATACTGACGGTACATTTTCTAAGCGTGCCGTCAAAATCAATTACCAGAGAATTGTCTGTTCCTGCATAGCAAGACAATCCACCAAAGGAAGAAATCATATCAATAGTTGCTTTGTCCTGAAGACTGTACTTTCTCGCAATTTTAGTGAGCAGAACAATCTGCTCACCTTGATCTTCACATAGTCCCATCTTATGAACTCGCTCTCCACCTAAGTTTTTAGCGCATTCGTAATGTACAGAGAAGCGATTGTCTCCTCCAAATTCTTCTGAAATATATGAATAGAAGTCATCTGCCAGCGATACGCTTTCTGGAGTGAAATTTGTTCTTATCGAAACTGCAAAGTCCAATTCAGAGTCTCGTGCTGCCTTCAAATTTTCTATAATCCGAGACCAACTGCCTCTACCATTAGCAACAACTCTGGTCTTATTATGATTGTCTTCTGTTCCGTCTACAGTAATTTGATAAGAAGTAATTTTACAGTCTACCAGTTCGCGAAAACGGTCGGGTGTCAATAAATATCCATTCGTCGTCATTGATGCAGAGTACGGGACTTTTTCTGGCAAGGTCGTTAATAATTTTTTTGAGAACTTTACTATAGCGTCATGTTCTAGCGTCGGTTCTCCACCAAAAAAGAAATATGCAAGCCATCGTATTTCTTCATTTCGAGTTGTTTTTTGATGAAGACAATAATAGCATCATATATTTCATCTCGCATTGTTTTACATTCGTGTTCCTCATAGCAATACGGACATCTAAAATTGCATTGCCGTGTTACAATCAAAATCAATTTTAGATATATCGGCCGACTATTTTTTTCATAATACCCCACTAACTGATGCTCTCGCACATTTTCCTCAACTAGCATACCTTGCTCTATTAATGCCTTGTGGAAATTAGAATTCATATCCGGTTCAAATGAATGATAATCAGAAATACTGTCAATAAAGGCTGCTTCTTCGCCTGAAACGCTTATTGCTGTTTGATATAATGTGTTGTGGAGCAAATAGAATCCGTCTGCTTTGACGACATTTGCAAATTGTGAAAGCTTCATTTTCTTAAAAACTCCCCTTATAATGTTCTGTATCGCGCATTGCGCGAATATCGTTCGGATATGTGTGCATATGCATGATTGCCTGTGCCAGTGCAAATATTTGCGTACAAACATTTGAATCTGTTTAGGAATGTTCCCTTTACTATAATTATGTCTCAATCGCGCGAAATGGGGACACGTCATCTGTAAAAGAAATTGAATTATTGGGGGCGCTTTTCTGGCGACTCACAGCATAAAAACGCTTTTGTTGCATCCAAAACTACTTCGTGTTCACTTCGATTCCGTTTCCCCGTTTATAAGTGTCAATCCAAACTCTTCGCCCGATAAACCTGACGGTTTCGGTTACACCGCCTTGCTTGGCATCTGCGTATTGTACGTCG
>DXYE01000192.1 GCA_019415985.1 Clostridiales bacterium | reverse complement strand
ATATATCAGACAGGAGAACTGAAAAATGAAAAAAATTTTTGCTTTTTTACTTTCCATCACTATGATATTGTCGATGGGAACCCTGGTATTTGCAGAAAGCGGAACAAACGATAATTCCGGTACAATTACAATTCAAAAACCGAAGATAGAAGAAACTTACAGCATATATCAGATATTCATACTGGAAAGCTATAACAATAATGACGGGGAAAAAGCCTACGCATATACCATTCAGAGCGGCAGCGATTGGTGGAACTTTGTAAAGCCTGTAAGCAGCGAAGGCGACGAAGCAGGCGCAGGAAATGCCTATGTGAAATTAGACAAATTCAACACCGACGAGAGTGATGTAACCACATACTATGTGACGTGGAATTCCGCTAAAAGTGCCGCTGACGATATAGCGACCTTTGCAAAACTGGCACTGACCTATGCGGATGAAAATAAAATCAGTGCGATTAAGATAGGAAAAATCCAAGAGAGTGACGGAACAAAAAAACTTGATACCACTGGTTCGTCATCAGATAACGTCTCTTATGACTCTGAAGAAAATACTCTGATTTTCTCCAATTTGAATCTCGGTTATTATCTTGTGAATTCAACCCTCGATACAGTGTGCATTTTAGATACTACAAATCCTAATGCAACTGTTCAGGAAAAGAATGCTGAACCTACGGTTGATAAAAAGGTGCAGGAGGATTCCAAAATTGGACAAAATAACGAATATGGCGATAAAAACACGGCTCAGATCGGGGATATAGTTTACTTCAAGACTACAATCAACGCTAAGAAAGGTGCTCGGAATTATGTCCTGCATGACGTAATGTCGGATGGGCTAACTCTCAATGAGGATTCTATCAAGGTGTACCGCAGCAGCATCAATGATGCGAATGAGGTAAGCGCAACAACAATCGAAGATGAAACTACTGTTACAAATTACACTGTAAAAACAGGTAACAATGTTTCCGAGACAACAGATCCGAAATGCACCTTTGAAATCGAATTTCAACAAAGCTATCTGGATACCATAACCGAAGATACGGAAATAATCGTAACCTACACAGCGGTGCTTAATAAGAAAGCAGTAATTTACAGTGAAGCCAATACCAACAAAACAAAGCTTTCTTACGGTGACAGCAGTTCTACTACAGAAGTTGAAACCAAAACCTATACCTTCAAGTTTGATATCGTTAAGACGGACAGCTCATATAATCTTCTGGACGGCGCACAGTTTGAGCTTTATGATTCCGAGAAGGATGGAACCAAAATCAATCTGGTTGCTGTGGATTCCAACGATGACGGGGATGCGGATTTTTACCGAGTTGCTACTAAAGATGAATACTCTGCGGAAGGCTTTACTTCCGCTGTCATTAAAGCGAAAAATGGTAAGGCGACTGTGATTTGAATGGATGCGGACACAACCTATTGGCTGAAGGAAATAAAAGCGCCAGAAGGCTACAACATTTTGAATTCCCGTGTTAAAGTAGAAATTAAAAATGATAACTTGACTACTACAATGAATGCTGATGAAACCACTTGGACGAATGAAAATGGCGGCGTGAATATCGTAAACAATACCGGCACGGAGTTACCTTCCACAGGAGGTATAGGCACAACTATTTTCTACATAGCTGGCAGTTTGCTGGTAGCAGGTGCAATTGTCTTCTTCGTGGTACGCAGACGAATGAACTCAGAAAAAAACTGACTGACAGTTTAACCAACTAACAATTTTTTCATTTCACAGCTTGCTTAACAAATGCTTGCTGACTAACGTTTTGCTCATAATGATAGTCTGTTTTAAATGACGGCTTGCGCTTATATATAGCTTGCCGGATGACAGCTTGCCTTAAAGAAATTAGCTGCGGGGCAGAGAGCTTCCAGCTCTCTGCCCTTTGCAGCCGAAAGGAGAGTCATGCTTGAAAAAACATATATCTACAATAATTTTTATTGTTGTTTTAATCGCAGGATTGTCTCTCCTTCTGTATCCTACGGTCAGCGACTGGTGGAATTCCCTGCACCAGTCAAGAGCTGTGGCAGAATATGCGGAGTATGTCGGAAATATAAAAAACGAATTGTATCAACAGATTCTCGACAATGCATACGATTATAACGATAAGCTGACACAGAAGTCCGGAAACCGATTTATAATGACAGAGGAAGAACTTGAGACGTACACCAACATGCTGGATATTACAGGAACGGAATGATTTGATACCTGAATATACCGGTACTCCAGACGACATTGCCGATTTACCACGGCACCAGCGACTCCGTATTGTCGGCGGGTATCGGTCATCTCGAAGGCTCTTCCCTGCCTGTCGGCGGAAAAAGTACCCACTGCGTCCTGTCTGGACACCGCGGACTGCCGTCAGCAAAGCTTCTGACAAATCTTGACAAGCTGGTAGTCGGCGATCTCTTTATACTGCACATTTTAGATGAAACGCTGACTTACGAGGTAGATCAGATTAGAATTGTTGAGCCGCAGGATGTAGGAGAATTAGCAATAATAGACGGTATAGATTACTGTACACTTGTGACCTGCACTCCTTATGGCATCAATACACACCGTTTGTTGGTAAGAGGACATCGTGTAGCGAACACAGAAGACGCATCAGAAGTTCGAATTACCTCTGACGCAATCCAGATCGAGCCGATTGCTGTTATGCCATTTGTGGCAGCTCCGATATTGCTCGTGCTGTTTATTATATTGCTGTTAAAAACTCGGAAGAAAAAGCCGGAGAAACGGGGATGAGAATGATTATATGAAAAGCCGGAGAATAAAACAAATTTTAGCACTGACGCTCTCCTTGTTTTTAGCCGGAGGCTCCGTGACATCTCTTGCCGCGGCAGACAATGCGGCGGATAATACCGTAGACTTTTCCAGAACGGGTACTATATCCGTCGCGCTGAAAACGGAGGATATAGCGATTGCAGGGGCTAAACTGACCGCATATCAGGTAGCTGATGCGGAAAACCAAAATAACGGTCTATCTTTTTCCTTTACCAAATCATTTGCGGATTTTGAAGGATCGCCGGATCAATTGCAGAATACCGAAGAAATCAAGCGTCTTTCAGATTATATCAAAGAAAAAAATATTTCAGGCATATCCGCTGTGACAGATTCATCGGGATATGCAGTTTTTGACAGTTTGCCGTTAGGACTCTATATTGTGGTTCAGACCGGAAGCGTCGAGGGCTTTTCCGACTGTTCTCCGTTTATTGCGGCCATTCCGATTTGTGAGAACGGTGCATGGAGCTATGATATTGACGCTACACCCAAAACGAATATTGAAAAACTTGTAAATCTCTCCGTTATGAAAGTTTGGAATGACGGAAACAGCGAAGACCGGGTGGACAGCGTTACTGTACAGCTCTGCCGCGGAGAATCCGTTGTCGATACGGCAGTTTTGAGCGAAGAAAACAACTGGAGCTACACATGGCAAAATATACCGAATAGCGACGACTATACGGTGAAAGAAGAAAATATTCCTAACGGCTACACAGCAACCTACGGGCAAGACGGATATGTCTTTACAGTAACGAACACCTCTTCACTGATTCAGACCGGACAGCTTAACTGGCCGATTCCGGTATTGACAACTTTCGGACTTGTTCTGATCGCCGCTGGCTTGTTCCTTCTGCGGAGGAAAAATAATCATGCATAAAAAGGCGGGAATTTTGTGCGTAATATCGGGTGCTTTTCTGATTTTGGCTGCGTTAGGGCTTGTTCTGTACAATCATTTAGAAGCGTCACATGCTGCAAAAGCGTCAGATTCGGCGCTGTCTAAGCTGCTGTCAATAATTCCGGAGACAGAAAGCGGTCTCATTCAGGATATGGACAAATGGCCGTCAGTAAAAACGCCGTCGGCAGGCATTTCTACGCCAAACATTTCAACGTCAGAAATGCCCGTGGCTGAAATCGACGGGTATTCATATATCGGCTACCTCTCCATCCCTGCCCTGGGACTTGAGCTTCCGGTAATGGCAGACTGGGATTATACCCGCATGAAGCTTGCCCCCTGTCTGTATTTCGGATCTATTGAAACCAATAACTTAGTAATCGCAGGACACAATTTTGACAGACATTTTGGAAGGCTGCCGAATCTTAAAACAGGAGACATTGTCTGTTTTACCAGTGTAGAGGGAATCGTCTATACGTATCGAGTAGTTGAGATAGAAACATTACCTCCAACAGCCGTAAAGGAAATGATAGACAGCGGTTGGGCACTTTCACTCTATACCTGCACATATAGCGGATCAGAACGTGTTACTGTCCGCTGTGAACGCGTATAGAAATAAACACGGATTTTAAAAAGTAAAACGTAGTTAAAATCAAGTAACATATAAAACTATAATATGT
>DXYE01000191.1 GCA_019415985.1 Clostridiales bacterium | reverse complement strand
ACGCCAGACCGAGCGGTCGGAGAAGCGGAAAAACATTTGCCGGCAACTATTTTCATTGCCACTGTCCGGGGCTTTCGGCAACCAGGATTGCTCGAGTTTGTCCACCTTATCGTTAGTCGTAAAACTTGTGAGTTCCCTCCAGGTTACCTTTGTGTTCAAAATCGTGTGTCCGGTCAGTTCCAGTACCAGCCTGTTCATCTTTTCATTGACGAGAATGACTCGTCCATCCAATGCGGAGAAGCAGATCCCGCCGGGATAGGAGTCAATTGCCTTTTTGATCATTTTTGCCGATGTTTTCTTTTTCATAACTGCGCCACCTCTCCTTCCTGTACGAGCAAAAGCCGATAGCCTGCCGGAATCTTTTCTGCCTGGAGGCTATATCTGCCTTCTAAAGCACGGGAGGCAAACTCGTGGTCTGTGCCGGTTATCTCAAAGCAAACCGTATCGCCGATTCGGATTTCCATAGAGGTCAGGCGAAAATCCGTCTCCTCTAAAATCTCTTCCAATGTTTTCATAATGATGAGAATCAGCTCTGGTTCTAAATTCGATGTAGGGCAAAAATCCAAGCTTGTCCTGACATCAAGATTCTCCATGCATTTCGCCATATCCTGCAAGCTGATGGCTAAATCCCCCATCGGAATCATCTGCTGTTCCTGATAAGTGAGCTGCAAGTTGCAAAACCGTTTGATGTAGGTGCCGATGAGACAGACACGGTTCCAGTCTTCTGATGAAAGGGATTCTTTAGATAGAACCTCCCCTATCAAAGCGAGCTGCCCGGCAACCTCCGATGATAAGCTGTCGTAAATATCGTTGCGCGCCCGAATGCTTGCTTCATCCGATTGAATGCGAATTTCCTGTGCCAGCAGATCCCGTTTTTCTTCCAGTTCCGCATTCAGTCTCTGAAGCTCCCGTAAAGCCTGATTGATCTGCTTAAGATCGGTTTGCCAGGCCATATACCCGCCCGGGATTTGGTGCAGATGCATGATAATATCTTCCGTAACAGAAAATCGCTGATTCTGCTTCAGGGCTTCCAGCATAGCCGGCGTGATATCCGCCGCATTTTCTGATACTGCAATCCGCTCACCATCTGACGATAGAATCTGCATCGCCACCGTAGACCGCCGGAACACTTCGCCGTACTGCGTGTTTACGGGAATCAGCCCGGTCAAAATATAGAGCTGCCAGCAAAGCACGATGATGAAAATCAGTCCCGCCGAATATTCCACAAGCTCAAACCGCACTACGTAGGCCGTCGCAGCATAAGGAATACTGAACAGGAACAGTAGGATCGGTTCATAGAAGGGAATCAGCTTCTGGTAAAGAGGGTCTGACTTTGTCGTACCATTTCGCTGATAAATCACATATACCTGATAACTGATGATACTAAGCCCCCAAATATAGATGATATATGTGCCGATGTATGGATGGAAATACAAATTCGGCTGTGGCTCATTTGGCACGATATAATAGAAAAAATGATGCAGATCGTTGGTCAGCGCCATCACGCACAGGAGACTTGCCGGTATCAGGAGCAGATACCATTTTCTGTTGATTCGGTAATCCTTCCACCTGCCAAGGTAGGATGCGCCGTAAAGACCGAACAGCGGTACGAAGACGGCGGCGATATTGATAAAGTATCCGGTAAATCGCATCCACGGAATATTGATATAGAGGAAGGCGTCCTGGACAAAGCGCACCGTTAAATACAGGATATTGACGACATTCTGCGCCGTCAGATGGCTGCGCATGGTTTTTTGTGTGATTTTCGTACTGATCGTATATTGCCAGCCAAAGAGGAGCAGCATATAGACCACCCAGACAAGATATGGCCGCAGAAAATCCTCCGGCCAATATCGCATACTGAACTGCCGGTATGCGGAGACTGCAAACAACAGCGCCGCAGCCGCAAAAAGCCGGACAATGTATTTTTTACGTCCGTCCATCGGCCCCCTCCTCTGCAAAAGATGATTCTAACCGATCTGCGCAGTTAGAGAACGATAAGAATATTATAGCATGAAAGGTCAAATCCGTCCCACACAAAAGGGTAGCGCACCGGATATTTTTGAAAATATCCCGAAAACTGCCTTTTTGTGTGGGGTGATTTTTTGCACTTCTGTTATAATGATA
This sequence comes from Clostridiales bacterium, assembly GCA_019415985.1. Classification (GTDB taxonomy): domain Bacteria; phylum Bacillota; class Clostridia; order Oscillospirales; family CAG-272; genus CAKTAA01. The sequence goes on along the minus strand of DXYE01000191.1, from coordinate 2,241 downwards.
TCAATATAATGAAAAGTGCTCACGCTGTGTTTTCACAGTTGAGTCTCATGAGAGGAGTATTCTTGATGAGAATGAAAACGGCAAGCAAATTTTGGGCACCGGTTCTTGTTTTAAGCTTGGCAGTAACGTTACTTACCGGCTGCGGCAAACAACCGGTACCACCGGAGTCGGGTGGTCAAACAACCGACGAAAATCAAACGGAGTCCACCTTCGATGTCTCTGACACCTCCGACATCTCTGCTACTTCCAACACTTCCGATGCCTCCGACAACAAGGAACAGGACGAACCCGACAAAACAGAGTCCCCTTCTTTAGAAGGCGGTATTCTTGTGTTCAGCGAATCCCAAGGAAAGTACTACAACTATAAAAGCACAAATACCCGTAAATGCCAAGCTTTTACAGTAAGCTTAGATAAAATTGATCCTGAAACCGGCGAAGTAACACATATTCGGACCTTTTCTACCGAAGAAACTCATAGCTGCTCGGCACACATATCGACCCTTGGCGGAAGTAATACGGCAGATATGTTAAGATGCTTTAACGCCGACATGACATTGTTGGCAGCCACTTTAACGATGGAGAACGGAGCAGAGCACGTCGGATGGGTTGACGAAAATGGAAAGTTCACAGATGTATCAGCAAAAATCACAACAGAAAGCGACTTTGGCGCATTAACGAAACATTCTCAACCCTACTTTTGGGGGGATTATCTGTATTATAGAGATTCCTCAAATGAGCCGATCCAAATCAATAGAGTTCCAATCAACAATTTAACCAAAGACGCTATTGAGATAATAGTTGCCGACAGCCAGTGGGGGAACCTGGTTCCGCTGCCTGACGGAACCGTAGATGATACTGCGTCTCCGAAAGAATATTACGATTCTTCTATGAAATATTCGTTGTATAGTTCTCTGTTCGGTGATTGGGTATCCGCCGATACGTGCGTAGGCAGTTATAAAAACGGGATATATCGATATCAGCTTTCGAAGAACAATGAAAAGACAGAAATCACTCCCTCCGTTAAAGACCGCAGAAATTGGAATCCGGTAGCTTCACCGACAGGCGATCAAGTTGCGTTTTTGTCTCAATTGACAACCGGCAATGATCAATCCATAAGTTTGTTTTTGGTCCCCATCGGTGGCGGTGACCCGGTTAAAGTAAATACGTCATATGCCTTCCCTACAACACCGAAATTTGACACTGTTAACAATATATCCGGGATAATCGATTGGAGATAACAGCCAACTAGAGAGGCAAATGCTTTTCATTCCGTGATTTTGAGCTTAGCCTCCTCAAACATTCTTTGACCTGTTCTTTTGTAAATCCAAACTTTTCTCCAATCTCTCGGCAGCTATGTCCTTCCTGATGCATCTGCTCCATTTCTTCATAGTACTGTTTGATATGGGTATAGCTTCTTGCCATATACAAATTCACCCCCATTGTAGTTCTATCCTACTCCGGGGGTGGTTTCTTTGCAACTGTCCTTTTTTTCCGGAATAGTTCATTGTGTGGGGCACTTTTTTACTGCTTCAGGTAAAATGAGATAGAAAATAAGTTGGAGCTGCTTTTGGCTCCTGCAAGCGAGAGGAGTAGAGATTATGTTCTGTTCAAAGTGCGGGAACCTTTTGCCGGATGACGCGAAATTTTGCAATACGTGTGGTGCGCCTGTAAAGATATCACAAGAAGCTTGGCCGGTGCCGCAGCAACCGGCAGGCATACCGGATGAAACGGTAAATATCCAGGCGACGAAATCGGAGCCGCTTATGGAGGCGGAAAATTTCAGTGTTCAAATGAGCAGCGGTGCTGCGACCCACGGGAAAAAATCAAAAAAGGAGCTTGTGATCGGTCTTTCTGTTGGCGGCGTGATGCTTGCGGTCATTCTTGCCGTGGCGCTGATTTTTGTGTTCTGCATTAAAGGCGGCTCCAAAGGCAACGACGGCTCTGTCCCTCTGGGATACTCTACAGTTTATGATGACCAGTATACATATTTCCTAAGCGAGACCAAAGAATTTGAACCCTGTATTAAGCGAATTCGCAATGATCTGAGTGGGGATCCGGAGATTCTATACGAAGCAGAAGAAATTAAAGGCGATGGGTGGAGTCAGTATCCCATGGGCTGTATTTTCCTCTGGAACGAAAAAATCTGCTTTATCGAAATCACAAAAGCCACAGAACAGGGCAATGATGAATACGAAATTCATTGGCTCAGCAAAAACGGCAAGGAAAACGGGACCCTTGTAA
>DXYE01000190.1:2543-4381 GCA_019415985.1 Clostridiales bacterium | reverse complement strand
TGGACCTGTTGACAAAGGCAAAAATTCTGCCGAAACTCGCAGAGGTATCGGCAGGATAGTAAATATGGAGATAAAAAAGATGGCATTTGCCATCCTCTTAAGGTTTAGGGCCATGGCTGCAAGGAGGCATTCTTCCGTTGCTGCAAGAATGCCCCTTTTTCGAATCTTTGAAATGCAGTGTTCCCGTTTCAAGACAGAGAAACTGCCCTCGGCCCAGATTTTACGAAGCCGCATCATGGATAGGTATTCAGGAGTCCCAACACGCTGATGTCCTCTGTAAAATGCCGGATAGCAGCTGCTGGCCAGCACCCTGCGCCGAATTCCGGCCTTGTCAAAACAGTTCGGCCGTTTTGGACAGTGCATACAGGTATCGCCCTCGACTTGATAGCAGCGCAGATATTTACCGGTTGATTTGTTGCAATTTAGCCTATGGTATGTAAGAGGGACTCCTTCCGGGCAGATGAATGCGTCCAACTGTGGATCGTAGGAGAATCCATACTTCTCGGGTGGATTGGAGAATTGGATCGCAGGGATATATCCGGTAATGCCCAACAGCTCCAGCCCCCGGTGAACAGCACCGGTCTCATATCCGCGATCCAGAGCAAGCCGGTTCATTGGGATGCCAAGATTTATCTGCCGTTCCAAATGCCGCAAGACCAGAAGGCTTTCCTTCTCATTGGCAGGACATACATCAACACCTGTTAAAATGCCGTGTTTACAGTCCACAGTTGCTTCCATCAAATACCCAATGCCGCGTTTGCTGCCGTGATTGATATAGCCGCTGTCTGGATCTGTCTGGCTGGTGGTGCGTCGCTTCTTTGCAATTCTCGTTGGCGGCTTTTTGAACCCCGGCTGGTTGGAAAGCTCTTCATCCAAGGAGTCAAGATAACTTTGCATACTTTGTTCAACTTCGATTTCTACATCGATCCAGCTTTCTCTGGATACGTTGGCTGGAATGTAGCTTCCGTCCGCAGCCATGGCTTTTCCGTCGATAAGACCGCTAGCTACGCACTGTTTGACAATCTCATAGAAAGCTTTCTGAAAGAGAGCGCTCTGCTGCCATTTTCGCGTCCTGGTTTTGCTGAATGTAGAGTGATCCGGGATGGCGTCATCCAGTTCAAATCCACAGAACCAGCGATAGGCAATATTGAGCCGAACTTCCTCTACCAGCCGCCGCTCCTGATTTGATGCCATACAGATATCCGATCAAGAGCATTTTAAACATACTGGCAGGGTCGATGGATGGGCGACCTGTTGCCGGATAATATGGCGCCAGAAGATCATAGATGAAGTCGAAGGATACCATCCGGTCGATTTTCCGCAGCAGGTGGTTTTTCGGGATTAATGACTCCATATCCACGAAAATCATTGCCATTTGTCTGCTTTGGTATCCCATCATGCAGCATCCCTCCCTATAGTTATTGTACCATAGGAAGGGTTTATACGCCACTTTGTCAACAGGTCCAATGATATATGCAAGCTGCTCTTGCGTTAGTCCCGCTTTTTCTCTTGCGCGTTTTATGGCAAGCCCTATATCGTGGAAATCCAGCTTGCGCTCGTCTCGTTCGATCTTCATTATATCACCCAATGTAATTTTACATTTCGGGTTATAGTATTTAAACGACTTTAGATTTTCGGATAAATACTTTTTAATTTCGCTATTCTCTGCATTATTCTAATTAACTGAACATTGGGTGAGAGGCTAATAAAGTTTATTATTTCAGACCGTTTGACATTCTCGCAATTTGTTGCTATAATAATTTGCAAATAATTCTCGAATTAGGAGGGGCAACTTGCCGAGGTATCATACAAAACAAAGAGCAGCCTTGCTCTCCTTT
>DXYE01000190.1:1946-2533 GCA_019415985.1 Clostridiales bacterium | reverse complement strand
GAACACGCAGACGAGACTTTATCCGTTCAACAGATTACGGATGCGCTGCAAGGGGCGCATATCAGCTTGAGCGCAGTTTATCGTAATCTTTCTGAATTGGAAGCGGACGGAGAAATACGAAAAAGCAGCAGGGCTGGAACGCGAAAAGCCTTTTATCAGTATATGAGCGCAAAAGCCTGCAAAGGCGCTTTGCATCTCTCTTGTAAAAACTGTGGGAAAACCGTCCATGTTGACAGGGAAACAGCGCAGCGGCTTACAGAACAGATCAAAGTGAAAGAGCGATTTTTGCTTGATAGCAGCGATACGATCCTTTATGGACTTTGCGAAAGCTGCCAAAGGCAATAGCAGAGAGGAGGGAGAAAAGATGACAAAGAAAACCCGATTGTTTGCGCTAATCGTTGCAGTGATGTTCTTTGCTGTCATTCTTTTCTCTACCGCCTTTGTTGTTGCCGAGGCTGACCACGACTGTACCGGCGACCACTGTGCAATCTGCCACCAAATCGCTATTTGCCAGAATACCTTAAAGCAATTATCTCTCGGTGCCCAGGTAGCTGCGCTTGCAGCCGCCTTGACATATACGCTGTTGC
>DXYE01000190.1:0-1936 GCA_019415985.1 Clostridiales bacterium | reverse complement strand
GTTGCGGACTGTATTGCCCATCAGCAACTTACATACTCTGACTACTCTTATCACGCTAAAGGTGAAACTCTCGAATTAAATCTACTTTGACACAAGGGCGTAGTCTGTCTGTTTGACAGGCTCTTTTGGCATTCCTTTTGAACGGGGATTGCCAGCCCTTGTGTTTTTACGCTCTTTTTTCACGACTGATTTAATTTTGGAGGTTTCCCAATGAAGAAAATATGTTCTGTTATCCTTTGTCTGCTGATGACGGCAGGTATCTTATCCGGCTGCGGCAACAATAATACGGCAAACCATGATATAGCCGCAACTAACGAAAAATTGAGCATCGTAACCACGATTTTTCCGGAGTACGACTGGGTGTGGGAGATCATAGGTGCTCAGGCGGATAACGCCGAAATTACCATGCTTCTTGACAATGGCGATGACCTGCACAGCTACCAGCCTACGGCGGATGACATCATCAAGATTTCCACCTGTGATATGTTTATCTATGTGGGCGGCGAGTCCGATGAATGGGTGGAGGATGCACTGAAAGAAGACACAAATAAGAATATGGTAGTAATCAACCTCTTGGATGTCCTCGGTGATTCAGTAAAGACGGAAGAACTGGTTGAGGGTATGCAGGAATCCGAGCACGAGCATGACCATGGCGGCGAAATTGACACCGCAGACATTCAAGACCGCACTCTTTCTGAATTTGCGGGAGACTGGCAATCCATTCATCCTCTGCTGGTCAACGGCGACTTGGACGAATATTTGGAACACCTCGCTGAAGAGGACGGAGATGACACCACCACAGCCGATACCTATCGAGAAAGATATACCGGCTCATGGGAATGCGATGCGACCAGTATCGCCATCAATGGCAGCACAATCACATTCACTTTTGCGGATGGATCGACCCAATCTGCCGATTACACCTACGCTGGTTACAGCCCGGTGTTGAGCGAGGACGGAGACATCAGCAGCGTCCGCTATCAATTTGAGACCGACAGCACCGATGCCCCTCGATATGTTCAGTTTAACGATCACGGGCACGAGCCGGGCGAGGCGGAGCATTTCCATGTCTATTTTGGCAACGAAAGTTTTGAAGCTCTGATGGACGGTGCGACAAATCCTTTCTTTGCTCCCGGCGAACTGGATGCAGAGGGCGTCCTTGAAATGCTGATGGGACATGACCATGAGCATGAGGAAGAAGCAGACGAACATGTATGGCTCTCCCTAAAAAACGCAGAGATTCTTTGCCGGGAAATCGCAGACCAAATCGCCGCCATTGACCCCGACAATACAGAAAGCTATTCGGCAAATGCCGCCGCATACATTGAAAAGCTGTCGGCTCTTGATGCACAGTACCAGGCAGCGGTTGACAGCGCGGCAAATAAGACCGTCCTGTTTGGAGACCGTTTCCCATTCCGCTACCTTGTGGATGATTACGGCCTTGATTACTATGCCGCCTTTGTCGGCTGCTCCGCAGAAACAGAGGCCAGCTTTGAGACCATCACATTCCTTGCAAACAAGGTGGATGAATTGGGGCTTTCTTCTGTCCTCACGATTGAGGGCGCACAGCACAAAATTGCTGAAACCATCGTGAACAACACGGCAATCAAAAACCAGCAGGTGTTGACCATGGATTCCATGCAGGCGACCACTTCTACGGATGTGGAGAATGGGGCAACCTACCTCTCTGTTATGGAAAGCAATCTCGAAGTATTGAAAACAGCTTTGAACTAACAGGAGGAAACAAAATGGCTCAACTGACCTGCACCAGCCTTGTGCTCGGCTATGACGGAAAAGAGATACTTGAAAATATCTCTTTTTCCGTAAACAGCGGGGATTATCTCTGCATCGTCGGGGAGAACGGCTCCGGAAAAAGCACCTTGATGAAAACCCTTCTCGGCCTGCAAGCTCCAATTAGAGGCAAGGTGTTGACAGG
>DXYE01000019.1 GCA_019415985.1 Clostridiales bacterium | reverse complement strand
CGCTGAAAGCGGACGCCGCGGCGTTTTTTTCTCGAATCCAAATGAAAGGCAGGAATCAAGCTATGGTTCTTGACAGAATTGCCCTGATCCTTGTGATTATCGGTGCGTTGAACTGGGGAAGCATTGGCGTCTTCCAGTTCGATTTTGTGGCATGGGCATTTGGCGGACAGGCAGCGACTGTCAGCCGAATCGTTTATACCCTTGTTGCACTGGCGGGCATTTGGTGTATCTCACTCTTATTCAGACCCAGAGAAGATTATGTCAGTGAGCGAGACTAACCATTCAAAACATGAAAAATACTTTCCGAATCTGAGTTAGGAACCGGTCCATGGTACGCGGCAGACTTGGATGTCGGAAAACGCAATGAAATGAGTCAATAAAATGCAAACGCCATACAGTGTCATACACGGTATGGCGCTACATATAATAATCTGTGAACAGAATTACAGTACGGAAATCCATTTACCGCTGTAGACAGATAGAAAAGGAAGGTACATATTATGAGAACAGATGGTGTTTCGCAGAGCCTGGCCGGATTACAGCCGGAAAAGGTATTCAAATACTTTGCCGAGATTTCAGCCATCCCTCGGGATTCCCACAACGAAGAAGCAATTGCTTCCTATTTATGCGGTTTTGCTACAAAAAGGGGTTTTGATTGGCGGAAGGACGGGATGAACAATGTACTGATCCATAAAAAAGCCAGTGCGGGCTATGAAGACATGCCAGAGATCATGCTTCAGGGACACACGGATATGGTCTGTGCAAAAAACGAGAATTCCACGCATGATTTCAAGAAGGATCCTCTTCAACTGTATATAAAGGATGGGTGGATCCGTGCGAAAGAAACCACACTTGGCGCGGACGATGGTATAGCGGTTGCCGTGATGCTGGCTCTGCTGGACGATGATACTATAGATCATCCGTCCCTTTCCTGCCTCTTTACCTCGGCAGAGGAGGTTGGCTTGCTTGGTGCGGCGGCTTTCGATTACAACGGGATTCATGCTCAAATTCTGATCAATTTGGACAGCGAAGACGAAGGCGTCGTCTGCGTTAGTTGTGCCGGAGGTATTCGGGGAGATTTGGAAAGAAACATACGGAGGAGGAAGCCAGACAGTGGAGAAAGCTTTTACCGACTCAGATGGGAAGGATTCCTCGGAGGACATTCCGGTATTGAAATCAATGAAGGCAGAACAAATGCCATACGAGCAATGGCATTCATGCTACGGGAACCGCTTTGCGGGGGCCGGATCAGCCTGGTTTCTCTTGATGGAGGTACGCTCGACAATGCGATACCGAGAAGCTGTGAGGCCGTGATATCCTGCCGCAAAACAGAATCGGATTCCGTCACGGCGGAGATGTATCGTGCTGCAAATAATATGAAAGCAGGATTTTCCGAATCTGACGGTTATTCTGCCTTTACTCTTTCTGAAGCAACACCGTCAGATGTCATGTGGGAGGAGGATGCACTGGCATTTGCAACACTACTGTGCGACATTCCAGACGGCGTATTAAAAATGAGTCCATCCATTGAGGGACTCGTTCATACATCTTCCAATATGGGTATTGTCAGAACCACGCTGGACTCCGTTAAGCTTTCGGTTTTGGCCCGCAGTGCAGATGACCGGGAACAGAAACAGCTTATGAACGAAATCAAAAAATGGGCAGAACAATTTGAAGCTGTAATGACGCTGAGCGGTGAATATCCAGGCTGGCTTTACAGGGAAGACTCAAAAATCAGAAAGCAGTATTGCAACGTCTATCGGCGTCTGTTCGGATGTGACCCCAAAATCGAAGCGATTCATGCCGGTCTTGAATGCGGCCGAATCGTGCATGCAATGCCATGGATTGATGCAATTTCCATCGGTCCTACTATGCGGTATGTACACACCACGGAAGAGGCGCTGGAAATTGCTTCTGTTCAAAGGTTATGGATCACACTGTGCGAAATATTGAGTATGAAGGAGTAAAAGAAGCGGTTACTCTCAACATTGCTGCGGCGCCTGCTTTGAGTTACATTCATTTTAACCTATCGGTAAAAGTCCTATACAAAAACTGACCCGTGGAAACCTGACAATGCTCGAAATTTTGTTCGTTTGTTTTGAAATTTTACGGCCTCAGATAATAGGAAACCCGCGGATGCACAAGAATATTTTTGCATCCCGCGGGTCTTTTTGTATCCGAGATGGGAAAATTTTTATCTTTGAACAGTGCATGAATCTAATTAGAAAGCATCTGGTACCAGGACAGGACCTCTGAAAGATTTTCCCTGTGAACACTGCTTCCGCCGTTTTGCAGAATACGTATCGTTTCGATTTCTTTCTGCGTTTTTTCCGACTGATTTGAGAGGTCCCTTATGAGGACCTTGACCATCGGTTTCATGATCCATTTATAAGGCCCGCTTAATTTACGAATGTCAAAGCCGCCCTGCAGGGTGAATAGCTGTGTATTTTCAGGAATATGATTTGCTTCGCGGATCTCGTGCGCTCTGCCGCCGTTTTCCAACATTCCAACACTGCATACAGCGCGGACATGGAATTTTTTGCATGCCTTTCGGTAGCCTTTTATGCGGTTTGCCATGATCCAGCCTAAATAGATGATAGGGGTATTTTTCTTCAATTGTATAGCCGCCTGCGAAAGCGGGAAAACAGGCAGACCAGTCTCCTTACCAAGCAGAGCGGCATATTCAGCCGTGTGACCGGTATTGGTGGTATAAACAATTGCCTTTACCATATTCTATAAAATTCCTTTCAGAGCTTGGCAGTAAGCTGAAAAATACAGAAAGCATCCTATTTCATTTACTATACCTTACTGAAATTCGATAGGATGCAGTGTAAGTTCAAACGCATCTACAGGCTGTTTATGAAGCGGCTCATTTACGTCCTAAATATTGATTAGGTTATTGCAGGTTTGTTTCTCAGAAAAATCAGACGCTATATTTATTACTGTACACTCCGTACGGATGTAACCCGCTGGATCTGGACACAAAATTTCCGGAATATGCATCGTTTCCTATCCTTATCCCTTTTTTCTATTGAGAACATTGAGCACTATATAAAGGGCAATGAGAAGCACAACAGAGCCGACGAGAATCAGATACATTGTATTCAGCCCTACTTTTTCACCGAAAAAATATAAATTGCAGTCGATAGAATCCTTAATGCCTTCAATGGTTTCTGCCGGGAATCCCTCAGCCGCCATTTCTTTGTAGACACCTCTTAATGCGTGGTTGCGAATGAGTGAGGTACCGTATGTTCCCGGTAAAAAAGCGATTACCTTCTGTAGTCCTTCGCCAAATTGGGAAATCGGCATATAGGCGCCGCAGATAAAACCGTAACCGGCGCTGATGATGGTTCCGACAGCGGACATCTGTCCTTGCGATGAGAGAAAAAAGTTGATCAATGAGGAAAGGGCGGTACCGAACATGACCAGAAGAAAAATGTCCAAGAGGAGGAGCATAACGTCTGTAATCGACAAATACCAGCCGACATTTGCGAGATAAAGAAAGCAAGCACCTGTCGCGATCAGGCAAATCGCCAAGGTGGTCAGTGCTGTTGCAATGTAGTAACTGAGCGCCAATGTGGATTTTTTGACCGGTGTTATGGTCAGATCTCGTCTTGCACCGGTGATTTTATCCTGAACCATGAGCATATTAGAGCAAAACGCGACCGTTACACAGCATACCGCTAAAAGGGAAGAGAACAGCTCTCCGCCGACGGCAGCATTGATCAGCTTATCCGAGATTGTAAAATTCTCAGGCATTCCTAAAGTGAAACTGTCCCGATATACGTTTCCCAGAAAAGTTACATAAAGCACCAGCAGGATAATCGGAGTGATAAGTGATGTAAAAAAAAGTCCCTTATCTTTAAAGAACAATTTGCTGTTGCGGCGGATCATAGAAGCCAAGCCTGTCATTTTTCCATACCTCCTGTGAGCTTTTTTCCGGTTACAGCGAGGAAAACGTCATCCATTTTGCCCTTAGTAATCTCGTAATCCTGGAAAATATCCGGATGCCGGAGGATCAATTCCGTCGCAGCCGCTGTATTGGGGACGGAAACGCGGATTGCGTCGCGCAGTTTTTCGCAAGGCATGTTAAGCGCCTTAATTTGTTCAGCATGAAGACCATATAAAGTGATGAAATCGCCGGTATATGCATTCTTCAATTCCAGAGGCGTTCCCTTTGCAGCTATGCTTCCGTTATCCAGAATGACCACATAATCGGCATCCGCAGCTTCTTCCATATAGTGCGTCGTGAGAAAAACGGTCATATTTTCGGCCCGTCTCAGCATGCCGATCACGTCCCAGAGCAATTTTCTCGTCTGCGGGTCCAGTCCTATGGTCGGCTCGTCGAGGATCAGAACTTCGGGTTTATGCAGCAGCGCGCGTGCAATATCGATACGTCGCCGCTGACCGCCGGAAAGCTTCCCGACAGTACGGCTTAAAAGCGTCTCAAAGCCGAGCAGCTCTGCTAGCTCTGAGAGACGTTGATAAAAAGCTTTTCCGTTAAGACCGTAAAGCGCTGCTCGGCTTTTTAAATTATCTTTCACGGAGAGCGCTTGGTCTAGGACAGAGTTTTGAAAGACAACGCCGAGCTTTCGTGCAATATGCTCCATATTGCCATCGATATTTTCACCGCAGATAATGACACTGCCGCTGTCTTTGGCAAGCTGCCCGCACATAATTGAAATAGTCGTACTTTTTCCGGCGCCGTTTACACCAAGAAAGGCAAAGAGTTCACCCTTGTGTACTTGAAAGCTTAAATCCTGAACGGCCCGGATCTCTCCAAATGACTTATGCAAATGGCAGATGCTGATTTGTTCGGCAATTTCTTTTAAACGATACACGAAATATGGCCTCCATTTTTCTTTGGTTGTCTTTTATGAATCGAAACACAGGAAATGAAAAAGCTCTATGTGAATCACAGAATGCCTATACCGAACAACGAATACACTGCATTCTGGCGTTTCAGCATATATTACAAACAGCATTTTTTAATTAATAATTAATTATAGCATTGTTTTATGTATATTTTATAAATTGAAACGGAATTTTTCAAAATCATCTAAGAAGGTCCGTGTGTATTTTCAGAAATTGCTGTATTATAACATTCTCTGAACGAAAAATTATGAATTTCTACGATTCACCATACGATATGCTTTCGTAACCGACGCGGACATTGAGATGGATACATTTCCGCAAAGGATTTTACATATGGCAAATGAGGAAAAATCATGGAAATTAAAATCAGGTGGCTTCCGTTTTTCATTTTTCAAGCTTTAAGGTGGGAGCGATCAGCCAAGGAACCATTGCATACCGACAGTTAGATGAAATGATCGGGAAGAATTTGAATTATGCTTACAGGGAGGGGAAGTCAGACAACCGTCTTTTTGCCGGACAAATTACAGCATCATATGGAATTTTTTCACAGTGGGAAGATTTTGTCAATCACTAAATAATTACAAACAAAAGTATCAACAAATACTGTTATGAGGTGGTTGTTGAGCCTACTGTTTACTCGTATACTGTACTTAATAAACAATAGATATGAGAGGACGGGTATTGCCCATGATAGAGATGCTGAAACCAAAAATTTATCGGTCATCGGTTACCGATGTAAATTTAAATTACGATGGATCCATTACCATCTACTCGGAGCTGATGAGAGCGGCCAATATCCGGGAATATGAAAAAGTGTCGGTGGTCAACCTCCATATTGGGGAACGTTTTGAAACCTATGTCATCACCGGATCAGATCCGAATAACGCCATTTGTATCAATGGGGCTGCTGCCCGGCTTGCCTGCGTAGGGGATAAAGTAATCATTATGTCCTATCGTATATGTGCAGAAAAGAAAGTAAACAAATACCATCCGACCATCGTTTTGGTAGATGAACGGAATCAAATTATGCAGATGGGAGCGATATGAGGCAGAGAGAAGGTCTTTGCACTCGAAGAAAACAATAAAACCTATAAAATTAGAATCGGTTGGCTGTACGGCTGATACAGTGATAATTTTGTCCATAGGATTCTCCGGGGGCACGGCAATTCGAGCAACGTATCGGAATTATTGAACATGATAAGCCAGTTTCTGCCGATAGAAGCATATGGTATCTATCACGCTGTGTACATAGGAAGAGCAACCCGGTTGGCCTTTGACCATCAAAGCCTGCCCTGCCTCCCTGTTCGAGGGATAAATAGCCACACGCCGTTCGTATTTCAAACTTTGATTTTGACAGAAAAGTAACAATGGGTTACCGGATATCAGCGTCTTTATGGGGCAAAGGCGTTAGGAAATCATATAGACGAGGTAAAGCATGAAAATTTTATCGAATTCGCTAAACGGCGTTTTGAAAATTGAAATGGAGTGTCACAACGATTCTAGGGGCTGGTTCTGCGAAGGATACCGGCAGGATGCATTTCAGCAGATGAATATATGCAACGTTTTTGTGCAGGACAACTTCTCACATAGCGATAAAATATTGGGAAAAAGGCTCTCAAAAAGATCGTTGGCAGTCAAGAACTATGGAATGGAGGGCGCTAACCCTTAACGTTTATATACTGCCTGCCCCCTTTGAGCATCGGCGACATGCCGAATTCAAATACAGCCATACATAAAGTGAGACGGAGATATCCGATGATTGTGTTCAAAAACGTGGTTGGTTCGTATACGAATCCAGTGCCCGCAGGAAAATGCCGTATAAGTCAGGAGGCGTCTCCACCGCATCTAACATACGGGACCTTTATCCCCCATAATAATCTGGACGTCATCTAAAGAGATTGCGAACCAAGGCGGAACTCCCCTTGTTGTAGCGAAAAATCATAAGATTTTAGGCGTTATTCATCTGAAAGACATTATCAAGCAGGGCGTAAAGGAAAAATTTGCTGATCTTCGCAAAATGGGCATAAAAACCATTATGATTACGGGCGATAACCCGATGACCGCCGCCGCTATTGCGGCAGAAGCCGGAGTGGACGATTTTCTTGCCGAAGCAACGCCCGAAGGCAAGCTTCATTTGATACGGGATTTTCAAACCAAGGGACACCTTGTGGCAATGACGGGCGACGGCACAAACGACGCTCCCGCACTTGCGCAGGCCGATGTGGCGGTTGCGATGAACACAGGCACACAGGCGGCAAAGGAAGCGGGCAATATGGTTGACCTTGATTCGTCGCCGACAAAGCTTATTGATATTGTCCGCATCGGCAAACAGCTTTTAATGACAAGAGGCAGTCTGACCACCTTCTCGATAGCTAATGATGTGGCAAAGTACTTCGCCATTATCCCCGCCTTGTTTATGGGGCTTTATCCGGGGCTTTCGGCACTTAACATTATGGGACTTCATTCCCCGCAAAGCGCTGTTTTATCGGCAATAATTTACAACGCGCTGATTATTATTGCGTTGATTCCGCTGGCACTCAAAGGCGTTAAATACCGTGAGGTGCCGGCAGGCAAGCTCTTGTCACGCAATCTGTTAATTTACGGTCTCGGCGGTCTTGCGGCACCTTTTATCTTCATTAAGCTGATTGATATGCTGTTAGTTCTTTTCGGGCTTGCATAAGGAGGAATTTATAATGAAAACATTGAAAAATGTACTGCCGAGAGCGGCTATAATCTTTCTTATTTTTACATTGCTCTGCGGCGTGGTTTATACAGGTATTGTAACAGGCATTGCACAGCTTATTTTTCCTGATAAAGCAAACGGAAGTATTATTGAGGTTGACGGAAAAAAGTACGGCTGTGAGCTGCTCGGTCAACAGTATACGGATGACGGGCATATGTGGGGGCGCATTATGAATATTGATGTTTCAACCTACAAGGACGAAAACGGAAAAACTCTGATGTATGCCGCACCGTCCAATCTTTCCCCGGCAAGCGAAGAATATGAGGCTTTGGTTCGGGAGCGTGTGGAAAAGCTCAGAGCGGCCAATCCCGATATGGACGAAACGGCAATCCCCGTTGACCTTGTAACCTGCTCGGGCAGCGGACTTGACCCGCATATTTCACCTGCCGCCGCTGAGTATCAGGTAGCAAGAATTGCAAAAGCAAACAATATGACCGAGGACGAGGTGCGGGAGGTTATTCAAAAATGCACTGACGGTAAGTTCTTAGGTATTTTCGGTGAAGAAACCGTTAATGTTCTTAAAGTGAATTTGATGCTGGACGGAATTTTGGAGAAGTAATCACACTATGAACATTATCAAAATCATGATTCCGAAAATTTCCACCGTGTTCCTCCATGAGAATGATACGGTCCGTCAGGGACTGGAACGCTTTCGTGCGCACGGATATACTGCCATACCCGTGCTGAATGAAGAAGAACAGTATGTGGGAAGTGTGACGGAGGGAGATTTCCTCCGTCACATTTTGGCTGTCGGAAATACGGATTTGAAAATTCAGGAGCGTTACCGAATTGGCGACATCATGCGCAAAGAATGTTATCTTGCCCTATCCATAAGCTAAACAAAAATCGCATTGACTTTGGCTTTATAGAAAACAATGCTTCTGCAAATGGCGATACCTACAACTGTCTTATCATTTCTACAAAGCAACATAGTATTATCTGTGAGCAAGCAGGATGTACGATAGAACCGCTGAATCCTTCAGGAAGTCAGACCGCTGTGGTATGGAAAAAGGCTTCAAGCAATGCCCTTGTCAATAGCTTTTCTGATTTGCTTTTGTCAAATCAAGCGGCAATCAATGCGGAATATGTAAAGTAGAAAATACTTTCATACTGTGATATAATAAAGAGCGGAAAGGAGGTACTATGATGCAATACTTCATTGATTCAAAAGACGGGAGTCTGCAAGCCGCCCAAAACTGCGGCGATAGAAAACCGTTTTTCACGGTTATGAGTACGGCGGAATTTCACGAATGTAAAGAACAACTGCCGTATTATAAAGAACTTCTCCACTGCCTCGGATCGATTCGTTACTGTAAAGCGGAAGTGTTCAAAAACTGCATCATCGGGACCTTACGCCTGCCTCAGAAAAGCGAACAGCGTTCACCGCAGCTTTCTTTCGGCTTTTATTTGACGGGACAGTCGCTCTTATTTGTCGAAGATGTAGGCGATTTGAAATTATGGGTAGACAAACGGATAGGTATGCTTCAGGAACTGAACAGCCCGGCTCAGCTTCTTTTGCAGTTTATGGAGCAAATGATAGAAGATGATGTTCTCTATCTTTCTCACATAGAGTCAGAAACAGAGAAAATGGAAGAAAATATCGGTTCCGGCGGTTCGGCAGACTTTTTCCCTTTGCTCACAAAACACAGGCAAAAGCTGTCCGAATTAAACGCTTACTATGAACAACTGACGAATATCGGAGAGTTGTTTCAATCCCGCACGTGTTCTTCATTTGCAGACGATACGCAGGACTGGGATAAATTTGCCTATCGTGCCGAGAGATTGCAAAATCATGTTCAGCTGCTTCGTGAAAATATGCTTCAGCTTCGTGAGCTTTATCAGTCAAAGCAAGACGCACGGCAAAATAAAATTATGGGGATTCTCACAATCGTCACAACCTTTTTCCTGCCTCTTACTTTAATCACGGGATGGTACGGAATGAACTTTGCCTATATGCCTGAGCTTAAATGGCGGTACGGTTACCCGGTTGTTATACTTGTTGCGCTGATTATTGCAGTCGTCGAATTTATTTACTTAAAAAGGAAAAAATTCTTTTAATTTCGCTCTCTTAAAATATGAGACTTACAGGAGGTGTTTTTATGGACGAAACAAGGCAAAGCCCGGAACAGATTTTGAAGCAAATTGAAAAGGAAGAACAAAGCCTTAATCGCGGGCATTTGAAGATATTTTTCGGATATGCCGCAGGCGTAGGCAAAACCTATGCCATGCTGAAAGCCGCACATTCGGCAAAGAGGCGCGGTGTTGATGTTGTTGCAGGTTACATTGAACCGCACGCCCGTCCGCAGACCTCTGCACTTGTAAACGGGCTGGAATGTCTTCCGAATCTTGTTTCGGAATATAACGGAATTACTCTTTCGGAATTTAATCTTGATGCTGCGCTTGCCAGGCACCCACAGTTAATCCTTGTGGATGAGCTTGCCCATACCAATGCGCCTGTGTGCCGACATACAAAGCGTTATCAGGATATTGAAGAGCTGCTTAATGCGGGAATAGATGTTTATACCACGGTAAATGTTCAGCATATTGAAAGTCTCAATGACACCGTTGCATCTATAACGGGCATTATGGTACACGAGCGTATCCCCGATTCGGTATTTGATAATGCCGGTCAGGTTGAGCTTGTTGATATTGAGCCGCAGGAATTGATTGAACGGCTGCAAGCGGGTAAAGTTTATAACCCGACTCAGGCTGAGCGTGCAACAGAGAATTTCTTTACCGTGGAAAATCTTACGGCGCTTCGTGAAATTGCTTTGCGACGCTGCGCTGATAGAGTAAATCTGCTTACCGAAGCTGTAAGAATTAAAAGCCACAGCGATTATCATACGGACGAGCATATCCTTGTCTGCCTTTCATCATCGCCGTCCAATCCCAAAATCATTCGTACTGCTGCCCGAATGGCGAATGCCTTTAAGGGTGCTTTTACCGCGCTGTTTGTGGAAACCCCTGATTATCAGGTCATGTCCGAGGAAGATGTAAAGCGACTGCGGAGCAATATGCGTCTTGCGGAACAGCTCGGCGCAAAAATCGAAACTGTGTACGGGGAAGATGTACCTTTTCAAATAGCTGAGTTTGCAAGGCTGTCGGGCGTGTCGAAAATCGTGATTGGCAGGAGCGCTGCAACCCGAAGGAGCATATTCTCTAAACCTACGCTTACAGAAAAGTTAATTGCAAGTACGCCGAATTTGGATGTGCATATTATACCGGACACAGAAGGAAAAAGTGTAGCATACCGTGTCAAAAAAGCAAGGAAGAAAAATGAAATCGTGTTCTCGGTTTCCGATCTCTTGAAAAGCGTTGCTATTTTGATTTTGTCAAGCTGTATCGGAATGCTGTTTCGATACTTGGGCTTTGCAGAAGCCAATATTATAACGGTATATGTTCTCGGTGTCCTTGTAACCTCGGTTGTGACAAGGCATCGAATTTACAGTCTGATATCCTCTATTGTCAGCGTATTGGTTTTCAACTTTTTCTTCACCGAACCGCACTTCACTCTTCAGGCTTACGATCAAGGCTACCACGATGCCTTGGCTGCTGCCGATCTTGTAAAGTATGTCTGCGAACACTACCACCGTGGCTGCTACCAAATCCGAAACGAATGGATGGTCGACCGCTCGGCGCGTCTGATCGCTGCCTACACAGGTGAGAAGGGCGGCACGAAAAACACCGTCGACTATGCTGCCCGCAAGGGTGTTCAAACTGTTTTTGTTCTATGATAAAAGCTCCGACAGCTGCTATGGCCGCCGGAGCTTTGCTTTTTACTTATTCGCCCGCTGCGATGTAAAGTGTTTCGTTATTGAATACGATGGATAGCGGTTGATTGTACATCTGGTTTATCATCGTGATGTTTTCGATGAAGGGACGCACACATCCGCTTTGCTGCTCGACCAACTGATGCATGGTACCCTTGACCCTCCGATCGCTATATGCCCCCAGTTTTTCACCAGCTCCGATCAATGTTTCGTCGATCTGTGATTTGCTGATAACTGGTATTTTGGCGATTGCTTCGCCTGCTGCTTTGTTTGCGATGGACAGTCCACTAAAAAGTCTAGATTGCAACGAGGTCTTGGAGTATTTCTCTACCTGCGAGTATACCTCTGTGTAAAGCTCTCGGTACTGGAACGATAGCTCATCGATCTTGGTGGCGATTGCTTCAAGGTACGCTGCATCGAAGTTTTCCTGCAGCAGGACTTCCAAGAAATACGCAAAACCGTACAGATACAACGCCAATTGGTATTCTTTGAAATCCTCTGTTACACGCTCCAACTGCTTTTTCACATCTTGGTCAGTGTGAAGGAATAGCTGCTTGCCGACCCGCGCCTTAAGCTGTTCTCTGTAGAAATCGATCATCTGGCTGGCACTTTGCCGAATATCCAACGCCTTGATGTGATTGGCGGTTTTGTATTTCTCACTATTCCAATTGTGCTTGTAATTGTTATAAACATCATGCAGGAAGTCAAGGTTGCCACGGAGGGCTGACTTTTCTTTCTGCGAAAGGAAAGCCATCATTTCCTGCTGCGTTTCCTGTATAGCATCCAGCTTCTTATCAATATTCGCCAGTGCTGCCGCCACGAATAGCATGGTCGGATCGCACATAAGCGGATTGAGGCGAGCCTGCCCCGCAATGCCGCTGCTATCCAGCGCAGTACCAAGGAATCCGCTGCCGTCTTTGAACTGTGCCAACTGCGTTCCTGCAGGAATGGTCACCTTATAATATCCGCTTACGGCCTGTCCCTTGCTAACGACCTGCTGAACAGCTGACGCCAGCGGCTGAAGACCAGTGCCTAATGCCGTAACGCGCGACAATGGAATCTTCGTACCTTTTTGAATGGCGATCTCATTGCTTACCGCAATCGGTGCCAGTTCGGTGGTTGTCATCACCTTAACTATTTCGTTTCTTCTTGCGATTTCATCCATGTGGTTACCTCTTACTGCTGTTCGTAGTTATCTGTCCACATTTCGCACTGGCTGATAACGGTGTCGATGGCATCTTCGTACTGCTCGGGCGGGTACTTGTACTTCTTCAGAAGTCTCTTAACCATCTTACGCATGGTCGCTCTGGCGGTTTCTTTCTTCTGCCAGTCGATCGTGCGGTTTTTGCGGAGCATTTCAGTCAGTTCGCGGGTCATGGCCACGAGGGTTTCATTTTCATAGAAATCCTTGATTGCCTGCGGTCTGGTCAGTGCATCGTAGAACGCCAGTTCCTCCTGCGTCAGTCCCAGCGCATCACCAGCTTGGTGCGCCTTGGCGATCAGCTCTGCTGCTTCCAGCAACTCCTTGATAACCTCATCGTTGCTGATGTGACCGTTATAGTAAGCGTTCATGATGCGTGTGATCATTTCGGAAAACTTGGACGACTGCACCACATTGGTGCGCTTGTACAGCGACACCTGCTCGGCAAGCAGTTTCTTCAAAATCTCCACCGCGATGTTCTTCTGCTTCATGTTGGAGATTTCCTCCAGCACCGCAGGATCGAACAGGGAGAAGTTTTCTCCGACCTTGCGGCTATCGAACAAGCTGATAACACCTTCGCTCTGGACGCTGGCCTTCAGCAGTTCATTGATCTGCGCGTTGATCTCCGTCAGCGACATGGGCTTACCACCATTGCCGCCATAGGTCAGTTTGATTACCGTGGATCTCACCGCTTCGAAGTATGCCTGTTCGCGGCGCTCCTGCTCATTTGTCATACTGGAGCAAAGGGACATCGCCTGCTTTGTCAGCAGTGCTTCCTTCAAGAACAGGTCTTTACGCTCCTGCGCCTTGGGATCCAGCACGAAGTTCGCGCCGTCTGCGATCAGCTTGGCCATAGTGAGGGGGCTGCCGCCGATGAATCCACTGTAATCGAATCCGTGGAACAGGTCACGGCACACCTGCAGTTTTTCTTTGAACTTCGGATATGCGGTCTTTGCGATATCCATGTCACCGTATTTCGCACGGTCACGGGCAGTGTACTCATTCATTGCGGCCTTCAATGCACCAGCGATGCCGACATAGTCAACAACGAGACCGCCTTCCTTATCTTTGAAAACGCGGTTGACGCGGGCGATGGCCTGCATGAGGTTGTATCCATGCATGGGCTTGTACACATACATGGTGTGCATGGAGGGAACATCGAAGCCGGTGAGCCACATGTCGACGACGATGGCGATCTTCATGGGATCATCGTTGTCTTTGAACTTACGAGCCAGTTCTTCTTTGTGGTGCTTGGTGCCGATGATCTCTTTCCAGTCTTCGGGGTCATTGTTGCCGCTGGTCATAACGACACCGACCTTTTCCTTCCAGCCGGGTCTGACCTCCATTAGCTTGCGGTAAATCTTCATGGCGATCGGGCGGGAATATGCCACGATCATCGCTTTACCTGTCAGCAGATTTGCGCGGTTGCTTTCGTAGTGGGTGACGATATCATCCACCAGTGATGTGATCGTGGAGTCTGCGCCGAGGACGCTTTCCATCTGACCCATCATCTTTTTGCTCTTATCGATCGTCGCTGCGTCGGCCTGTTGCTCCAGTATGTCATAAGTGGAGTCGATCAGCGCCAGCGTATTTTCATCCAACTTGAGGTGGATTACGCGACTCTCATAGTAAACGGGACGCGTTGCGCCGTCTTCCACAGCCTGCGTCATATCGTAAATGTCGATGTATTCACCGAACACCTCACGAGTGTTGCGGTCTTTGGAGGATACAGGCGTACCTGTAAATCCGATGAATGTTGCGTTGGGAAGGGCATCGCGGATGATACGAGCGTTACCGACCACAATTCTGGCTTCGGTTTCGCCCTGCTCATTTTCGCTCATGACCACGCGCTCATCCATGCCGTACTGGCCACGATGGGCTTCGTCTGCCATAACCACGATGTTGCGTCGGGTGGACAGCGGTTCCTCGCGTTCCTCGAACTTAAACATGGTGGTGAAGATGATGCCGTTGGCTGATCTGCCGTCCAGCAGTTCCTTCAGATGCACCTTGCTTTCGGCCTGCACCGGTGTCTGGCGCAAGAATGCAGCGCACTTGGAGAACTGGGCGTACAGCTGATCGTCGAGGTCAATTCTGTCCGTCATGACCACGATGGTGGGGCTATCCAGCGCCTCCTGCAGCAGATGGGCATAGAAGACCATGGACAACGATTTGCCGCTGCCCTGTGTATGCCAGAACACGCCACCTTTACCGTCGGTCTTGGTAGCGATCTTTGCTTTTTCTACTGCCTTGCGTACTGCGAAATACTGGTGGTATCCAGCCAGTATCTTGAATGCTTTTGCCTGCTCCACGGAGAAGCAGATGAAGTTCTTGATAATATCCAGCAAACGCTCTTTATCGAACATGCCTTCATAGAAGGTGTCAAACTGTGCGTATGCGGTATTTTCGTAGCTGCCGTCTTTGGTTTTCCACTCCATGAAGCGGTCAAGACCAGAGGTGATGGTGCCTGCCTTGTTTGTGGTAAGGTCACTGATCACGCAGATGGCGTTATAATTGAAAATGGAGGGGATGTCCTGCATGTAGTTGCGGATTTGGTTGTATGCGTTCTCTGCGTTAACCTCATCCTTGGATGGGCTTTTCAGCTCCATGAGTACCAGCGGCAGACCGTTGATAAACAGGATAATATCGGGGCGGCGGTTGTTTCCATTTTCGATGTATGTAAACTGGTTGACCACATAGAAGCTGTTATTGGCTACGGTCTTGTAGTCGATCAGATACACGATCGATGTGCGTTCTTCGCCCTTTACGAAGTATCTGACCGGTATGCCGTTCTGCAGGTAGTCCATGAACGGCATGTTCTTCTGCAGCAGACTGCCTGTGTCAAAATTGCGAAGCTTATTTATTGCTTCTGCAATCGCATCCAGAGGCAATCCCTTGTTCAGCTTCACAAGACTGTCCATGAGGACAGAATCCAGCAGAGGGCTGGAATAATCACGCTCCATGTCTGGGGCGTAGATGTGGGTGTAACCCATATTTTCGAACAGCTCTATGACTGCCTGCTCGAACATATCCTCTGTGAAATGCATAGTGATGCCTCCTTCGGCAGCTATCCTGCCCGTGATTTTTGTTTATGGTAATCGTGTAAACGATAATTTACAGCAGCAAGCAATGGCGCTATATGCTTCGATGTTCCTTGACAATCCTGCGCTTGAAAGCACAGCAGGAACACTTAAGGACATTGCCGATATCACGATGGGACAGTCTCCCAGCGGATCCAGCTATAACGAAGACGGCAATGGTGAAGTTTTTTACCAAGGTCGTGCCGAATTCGGTTATCGTTTCCCGACGCGTCGCCTCTACACAATCGAGCCAAAGCGTATGGCAGAAGCTGGGGATGTGCTTTTAAGTGTACGCGCACCTGTTGGTGATTTGAATGTGGCATACGAGCGATGCTGCATTGGTCGTGGATTGGGAGCAATTCACAGTCGCAACGGATACCAGTCTTTTGTGCTGTATACCATGTTCGCGCTGCGCCCGCAGTTGGATATTTACAACGGCGAAGGTACCGTATTCGGCTCGATCAACCGCAGTGCGCTTAACGATATGCCGATCGATATTCCCTCTGAAGACGCAATTGCTGCATTTGAAGCAATTGCGCGTCCGATGGACGATATGATCCGCTCCAATTATGAAGAAAACTGTCGTTTGCAGGAACTACGAGACTCCCTGTTACCACGCCTTATGAGCGGTGAGGTCGATGTATCCGACATCGATATTTAAGCCGCTAAATTATCGTTTATCTTATTGTTAAGTGCGATTTTCTGATCCAGCATGGCAAGCATCGCACCAATCTTCTGCTGTTCCTCCAGCGGAGGTACAATCAATTCAAGCTCATCCAACACGCCTTGCTGAACACGCTGTCGTCCAGACGAACCTACCATCGACTTGATTGCCACATTTCGGAACGCGGGGCTGGTTGCAAGATAATAGACGAATTGCGGATCGCTGATGCCCGCTCTGGCTCTCATGACGATGAATTCGGTTGAGCCGAACGCGACCTCTCCATCTGCGAGAATATCAACATATGCGATTTTTCCGTTTTCAAGGCAGGGGGTAATTCTTGCCATAATGGTGTCGCCGTTGCAGAACTTTGATCCACCTGCAAACTCTGCCTGCTCTGTTGCAGGTATTTTTTTCGTGAATGGTTGCAGCTTATCCATGGCAACCTTCGTCGCCATTGCGCCCTTCTTGATGCTCAGTCTGGGGTTGAACTCAATGAAGTCTGCAGCACGAACGGTTTTCCATTCAGATGCCATATCCGATCGCCTCCAGCTTCTGCCGGATTTCGTCCTCCAGCGTATGAGACTGTGCGAACAGTTCGGAAAGTTTGCCGGTCAGTCTGGCCATCTTTTCTTCGAAGGGTTCGCCATCGTCTTCCTGTTCCTCAATACCAACATAGCGGCCGGGGGTGAGGATGTAGTCCTGCTTTGCAATTTCATCGGTATCAACCACAGCGCAGAAGCCCTTCTGATCTTCCAATGTTCCGTCGCAATATGCCTTGTATGCGTCTGCGATCATAGCGATATCTGCATCGGTCAATTCACGCAGCTTTCTGGTGACCATGGTGCCGAGCTTGCGGGCATCAATGAACAGTGTCTTGCCGCGCTGCTTCTTGTTCTTGGAAAGGAACCACAGGGACACAGGGATCTGTGTAGTGTAGAATAGCTGTGTCGGCATTGCTACGATGCATTCGACCAAGTCAGCATTTACGATGTTCTGTCTAATTTCGCCTTCACCGCCACTCTGGGAGGAAAGCGCACCGTTTGCCAGCACCATACCGATTTTGCCGTTGGGTGCCAGATGGTAAATCATGTGCTGCAGCCATGCGAAGTTTGCGTTGCCTGCAGGGGGCATGCCATACTGCCAACGCACATCATCCTTCAATTTGTCTGCGCCCCAGCCGGAGAGGTTGAAGGGCGGGTTTGCCATAATGAAATCCGCACGGAGTGTCGGGTGGCAATCGTTGAAGAATGTGTCCGCGTTGTAGCTGCCGAGGTTGGCTTCGATGCCACGGATGGCAAGGTTCATCTGTGCCATCTTCCATGTGGTCGGGTTGGAGTCCTGTCCGAACACCGATATGTTGCTCAAATTGCCGCTGTGGTTCTCAATGAACTTTGCGCTCTGAACGAACATGCCGCCCGATCCGCAGCAAGGGTCGTACACGCGGCCATTGTAGGGCTGCAGCACTTCGACCAGTGTGCGTACCACGCAGGAGGGGGTATAGAATTCGCCAGCCAGCTTGCCTTCCTGCTCGGCAAACTTGGAAAGGCAGTATTCATATGTTCTGCCGAGGATATCGCGGCTGCTGCCTGCGTCCACCATTTTGATATTGGTGAACAGGTCAACCACATCGCCCAGACGGCGCTTATCCAATTCGGGACGAGCGAAGTTCTTGGGGAGGATATCTTTCAGTCGCTTGTTTTCTTTTTCGATCGCTCTCATTGCATCGTCGATCACGGTGCCGATTTCGGGAGTATGCGCCTTGGAAGCAATGTCGCTCCAGCGGGCAGTTTCGGGTACGAAGAAAATGCCTTCGGAAATGTATTCGTCCACATCTTCCTCAAAACCGTCGCCTTCTTCAACGAGCTGCTGATACTTTTCGTCGAAGCGGTCAGAAATGTACTTGAGGAAAATCAGTCCCAAAACGACGGATTTGTATTCGGATGCGTCGATGTTACCGCGCAGCACACACGCTGCGTCCCATATCTGTTTTTCAAAGCCAATGCTGGCTGTATTGTCTGCCATAGCGCATATCTCCTTAACTGTTTGTTGTATTTGGTACGGTTGCTCTTTGTTTTAGAATGACCGCCAGAATGATACCTGCAACTGCCAGTCCTCCGATTACGCACACGATCGGTATCCAGTGTGCAATCACGAACTTTGCTGCTGCGATCACTGCATACGCTGCTGCCCACATTGCCACGAAAGCAATGGCGCGAACAAACCAGTGGATCGCGGATCCTCCGAAACCTCCGGGCGATGCATCCCACGCAATTCGGAACGCGATCTCTCCAAGTACCAGCAAAATGAGGTACTCCCACAACGGTGAAATGGGGAGGTCAAGCGGGTCTGTGATCAATTCAAAAATAAAGCTAAAAATGGGTCTCAATTATTATCTCCTTCAAAAACTGAAGCAATCTGCTTCTTGTAATCGTCTGCCAGTTTTTCTGGCGACAGTATTTTCATCTGGTTTCCAAACTGGAACAGCCAGCCCCAAAATGTCGGGCTGATCTGCACCTTGACGCTGGCTACGCAGTTGTTTTCATTGATGCGCACCATCTTGGTGTCTTCACCGAATTTGTCGTACACCACGCCTATCAGCTTATCGCTGAACTGGATTGTTATATCCACCGGCTGGCCACCGTACATTTTGAATGCTTGCTCGGTGAAGCTATCGACGCTGCTGCGTAGCTCAATGGCCTTTTCGCAGATGTCTTCATCGATAACCTCCACGGCATCCATACGATCAATGCGGTAGTTCGCGGTGTTGTCATGCCTTGCACTGTAGCAAACCATATAATAGTTGTCTTCGTTGAACACCAGTGCGATTGGCTCCACAACATAGTGGTGATGCCCGTTGCGATAAACCTTTTCGCCGTTCTCATTCAAATCGAAATAGTAGAAGATGACCTTCTTTTTCTGCTCGATGGCATCCTCTAAATAATCTACATTATAATAAATGGATTCGTTATGATGCTTCCTTGTATTGAAGCAGACCATATTGCTCTGCAGGATGTCCGCACTGTGGCTGCCGCCGAGATTGGCGATCTTCTCAATCAGCTCTGCCGTTTTCTTGTCGGTCACGAAGCTGGCCGCCTGTACCGAGTCAATCAGTATCTTTAATTCGGGAACGCTGAAACTGCGATCCTCGACATAGTATGCTTTTTCATGGCTGATCATCGTGGTCATGACTTCATAGCCATAGTCGTTCAGCGCTTGAATATCTCTGGTCAGTGTTCTGCGATCGCAGGCAACTTCCATGTCATTCAGTTTCTGGCACACGACCGTGGCTACCATTGGATGCTGCTCATCCGTCTCTTGACGCAAAAGCTCCATGAGTTTCAGCAGTTTGATCTTCTGGCTGTTTTCTTTCGCCATTAGCCCACCTCCACTGGTTTCCTACAAATGGTGATAGTTATACCTAATAAGTATAGCACCAATCTGTGATTTTTTCAATAGAATTGGCGCACAAAATCGTGCTTCTTTGAATTTCTTGCTGATTTTTGCGTTCAAATCTCCCAATGTCCACCTTTTGTTTGCCCTTTATCGAGGCAAACAACGAACTTTAGTATGCTACCCGAAACCAGTCTTGCAGGCGAAAAAAGAGCGCCGGTGCAGCCATTTCGACCGCTCCGACGCTCTGTTTAATCGCTTTTTGCCTGTATTTCTGCCTATTATGGCGTTTTAACCCCAGAAAATGAAGAAAGAACGAACTTTGCCTTGGTAGACAAAAGTTCGTTCTTTCGTGGTGGAGGCGAGGGGAGTCGAACCCCTGTCCAGAAATCCTTAAACATTGCTTTCTCCGGGTGCAGTCCGTTCTTATTATTTCCATTGAAAACAGCCAGCGGACAAGCGGTTGACAACGGTAGCTTTTTTATTCATGACCTCTTCAAAAGCAAACAGGAGGTGCACGTTCATCACTATATGACGCTCCAGCCTAAGCCGTGATACTCAAAGGCGGAACGGGCAGCGCAGAGGCTGCATCAACTGCCGTTAGGCAGCCATAGCTAATTTGTTATTGTTAGCGTTTAATTTTAGATCGGGTTTTTTAAGAGATTCCCAAACTCTACCCGCTTACAAAGCCTCAAAATCCCTGTCGAAACCATTACGCCCCCATATTTTTATTCACGACTGCTTTGGTCCTTGCGAAAACGCTCCATGTCCCGCTCCGCCTGACGCCGAGCATCAGCCTCGCGTTTATCATATAGTTTTTTTCCTTTGCAGAGACCGATTTCTACTTTAACCATTGCTTTCGAAAAATACAAGCGAAGTGGAATCAATGTATATCCCTGCTGCCCTACAAGTCCGATTAGTTTCATAATTTCTTTTTTGTGGAGAAGCAGTTTTTTTATACGCAGAGGATCCCGATTGTATATATTTCCTTTTTCATAAGGACTAATATAAATACCTGTCGCAAAAATTTCTCCTTTGTCAATATAACAATAAGAATCCTTCAAATTCACACTACCGTTCCTTATGGATTTGACCTCTGTTCCATAAAGCTGAATGCCGGCTTCCCATTTGTCTTCAATAAAGTAATCGTGAAAAGCTTTTCTGTTTGTAACAGCAGTTTTTGTTCCACCGCTTTTCTTAACAGCCAGATTTTTCACCTCCTTTTGCCACACGTCTATGCGGTTAGACGTAGACTGTTCTTTATTATACACGACTATTAGAAAAAAATCAATAGGGAAATGTTTGGTCTACATAATTAGGAATAGCAGTGTTCTCAATAGATTTATGGTGTGATCTGATGCAGCATCATCCCTTTATCTTGTGAGAGACGTAATATTTGATTTTGTTTCACCAATGGAGTGAAGCTCGCGGGAGAGATTCGCTGCAGTTTCCAATACAATTTTCTTTTCGGAAAAGGGTACTTTAATACCGTTGATGAGTTGATAATCCTCGTGTCCTTTGCCGCATAGTAAAAGAATATCTCCGCTTTGTGCCATGTGCAGCGCGTAACGGATAGCTTCGGCCCGGTCGGGTATAGATACATGAGGACATGAAGTGTCATCAAAATACCGTTCCATATCTGATATGATATCCGCGGGATTCTCGTAGTTTGGGTTGTCACTTGTCAAAATACAGAAATCTGCGAGATCCGCCGCAATCTCGCTGAGTTCACGCCGTCGTCCCCGTGTACGGCCGCCGACAGAACCGAATAGGCATATGATGCGGTGAGGATGATAGGAACGGGCGGTTTCCAAAAGATTTTTCATACTGGAAGCGTTGTGTGCGTAATCTATGACAACCGTACAGTACGACAGCGCATTGATAATTTCAAAACGTCCTGTAACAGTCGCATCTGATAAAGATTCCGAGACGGTCTGCGGTGGAACACCGATCCGTGTACAGACGGCGATCACAGCCAGCGCATTGTATACATTGAAAACGCCGGGCATTTTCAGAGAACAGTCGAAAGTGTTTTTCTGGTATTTACAGTGAAAGGAAATGCCCAGTGTATTGCTGAGGCTGTATGCATGAACGGCTGACGCAGACAGATCGGCATACTGATAGATTCCGTATGTCAAGCGCGGTGAAATACAGGCGGCGGCAAATTCCTTGTATGCGGGGTCATCGGCATTCATGACAGCAAAACGGCACTGTCGAAACAGGGACATTTTAGAACGCTTATAGTGAGAAAAGTCCGGGTGCTCACCCTCGCCTATGTGATCCTCAGAAAGATTTGTAAAGACGGCAATATCAAAGCGTATACCATCAACACGGTAGGTGAACAGCGCTTGAGACGATACCTCCATGGCAACATAACGGATGCCGGCATCTGCCATATCCCGAAATGTCTTTTGCAGTTCATAACTTTCCGGCGTCGTGTTCAGCGTTGGGCGATATTGTCCGCTGAACCGAATACCGTTTGATCCAATAACCCCGCAGGAGAATCCGGCTTTATTTAAGACCGTATAAATCAAACTGGTAACAGTGGTTTTTCCCTTGGTTCCCGTAACACCGATGATCTTTAATTTCCCGGCTGGATGACCGAAAAAGGCTGACGACAGTGCAGCGAGCGCAGCGCGCGTATTTTCACAGAGAATGACTGCGGCATCGTCGGGCAGTAAAAGAGAGCGTTCCACAAAAAAGCAGCGGCATCCGGCACGATACGCGTTCTCGGCGTAATGATGGCCATCAGATGCCGAACCGGTCAGACAAATGAACGCTGTTTGGGCCGCGGCCCTTCTGGAATCGTAGACCAAATCAAGTATTTCCATGTCCTCACTTGGAAGTCCGCCCTGTATATCGAATTCAATTTTGCTTTCTTTTAACAGATGTGTAAGCAGCATGGATGTTCCCCTTTCAATTTTTGGGAATTTATATCGGTCAGAGCGGCTTTCTCTTAAAGCTCAAAGCCATACGGCGTGTACCCGCAGGTTCGTATGGACTGCATTGCAAGCACCTCCATGGCATCGACATAAACGTCGGGCAACGAGCAGTGCTTTTTGATAAGGGACAGCTCTGTACAGCCGATAATCAGGCATTCTGCTCCCTGACTGAGCAGCGCGGACGAGATATCCAGAAAGATCCCGGCATCTGCTTGCTTTCCATGCTTAATGGTTCCATAAATTAAATTCATTAGCCTGTTCTGATCTTCAGTGCCGGGAATGATTTCGTCAATTCCGAATTCTCTCAGGTAATACCGGTATGTATGAGAGGAGACTGTGCCAGAGGTTGCGAGAACCCCGGCGCGACGCACACCGCGGTTAGAAAGATAAGCTGCGGTTTCCCGCATCATATTGATAATAGGAATAGAGACAGCTTCGCTTAACGCGTCATAAAAATAATGTGCGGTATTGCAGGGGACGGCGAGACAGTCCGCTCCAAATGCCTGGAGTTTTATTGCATCTTCGGTCATCGTTTCAAGCGGAGACACCTTTGAGGAGCCCAAAATATAGGAGGTACGGTCCGGTGTCGCCGCATGGCTGCTGAGAATGATGTTCAGATGCTCTTGGTCGCATGACGCTGCTGTATGTTCTGTCAGCAGCTCATAAAAATAAACGGAGGACATGGGACCGAGCCCTCCTAAAACACCGAGCGTTTTTTTTTCTTTCGTCATATGGAATACCTGTCGCGGGGTAAAGAAAAACGGGGCCGCCGCGGCTTTCTATCAAAGTCTGAGAATATAAACGGTAAGAGTAGACATATAACCGGGGTCAGCCGGACTGGGAAGAGGAGAAAGAAACTTCTCCGTGGTCGGAATAATATTTGCGGTACTTTCGAAAATGATTCAAACTGTGTGCAAGAACATAGAACAGTCTGCGAGGATTGAAGCGGAGATCGTAGGGATACCAAAGAGAAGCAAAGTGCTGTTTTGAGCGAATCCTTTTCTCAGCCTCAGCGAGGCACACCGAATCCTTCACATACCGGCGGACCACACCCTTTGGAATCGCTGTCCACAGAATAGGTCTGTTCGCTGTTTTGATTTCCGCCGTAAGAGAATCCGTCACATAATCCTCTACCACATACCGGGCGATATTTTCGCCGGAAGCGGTGACATAATAATTGCTTCTACCCTGGCGGAGATTAATTTCAAAGGCGCGCCATGTTCCATCGCGTCTGTCATATTTCAAATCGAAATTGGCAAAACCTGTATAGGAAATACTGTCGAGCATTCTGCGCAGAGGCTCTGCAACCTCCGGTCTGGATTCGGTCAGGATGGCAGCATGATTACCCCGGCCTTTGGGCGTATGTTCTTCCAGCAGCACGTGGCCGAGACACATCATGTGTACGCGCCCATCTTTGCCGGAATAGGTTGTCAGAACATACATACACGAATCGTCGCCGGGAATTCGGTCCTGCAGAATGACACTGTCGTTATACCCGCTGCCGAATATGTTTTCGAGGATCTTCATGGCTTTCTCCGGCGTGTCTGCGGTATATACTTTTTCCATGTTTGGGAAAGGGTGCTTCCAATATAAGGTACTGTTTGACGGCTTAATGATGATCGGGTATGGAAAACCAAGTACAGAATCGGACAGCGACGCCAGTGATGCGGGCACACTCAAAAGAACCTTGGTCGCCGGGTGAGATATACCGTAGGTATCGCAATACTGATAAAAGCGCTCCTTTGAGGAGAGAAGCTCCATAATAGACGCATCGTTGTAGGGAACAATGAAATCACCCGAAAGCTTTTCTTTATTTCTGGCAATTAAATTGGCATAATCGTCTGTACATCCCAACAAAATCAAAGCATTGTTTTCTGTTTTATGTGATGCGGCAAAGGCAGCCATTGTCTGTAGAAACCGATTGTCATTGTCAAGATCGGAAACCTCAGTAAAACGGACGATCCTGCTTGACTTTGTAGCACCGATTGCATATCTTCCGAAAGCATGGGATATCACACCGTATGCTTCGTGAAAGGCGCGGGCTACATTGTAGCAATTGAGATCTGCACCGATCAGAACAGGAATGATTTTGGGGGCGGTAGGGTTCATAAAGACAGCTTCCTTTCTCCTGTATCGTCTTGTTTTAAGCTTTCGGACGATCTTTCTCTTTAAGAGGAAAAATCACGCTTCATGCTCATCGATGAAAAAACGTTTATACCAGACTAAAAAGGTGTACACGGTCCAAATTTTTCTGCCGTTGTTTGCCTTCCTTTGATAGTGCTGGTCGAGCAGGGCGACGATTTTTTCGCGGTAAAAAAACTCAGCCGCAAAATCACTGATGAAATAATTTTTGACCAGATTGTAATAGGGTTCCTCGCAGAGCCAATGACGGATCGGTACTGGAAATCCTGCTTTTTTTCGGTCAGCCCATTCATCTGGAAGAATTTTATTTGCTGCTTTCCGCAAAACGTATTTTGTATCTGTTTCGTTAACCTTATAGGAAGTCGGCAGCGTTTCCGCTTCTTCCATTACCAGCTTGTCTAAAAACGGTACACGAAGCTCAAGGGAATGAGCCATGCTCATTTTATCTGCTTTCAGGAGTATATCTCCAGGCAGCCATAGCTTCATATCCAGATACTGCTTTTTGGTAAGCTCGTCCTCTTCCCGGACCTCTGAATAAATATCGTTGACGATATCTTCTGCACGTCGGCCGTTCCGGTAAGCGGGGGTGAGAATATGCTCCGCCTCTTTTCCGTCGAATACGAGTGCCTGTCCCATGAAATAATCCTCCGGGCGGCCGCTGGCGCGCAGCAGAAAGCTTCTGCCTTTAAAGGGCGGGAGCCTTTTGGCAACATCGGCGAGAGCATGCCTGAAAAGAGCCGGGATTTTCTTAAAGCGGCGGACCGGTCCTGTATCAGTATACCAGTCATAACCTGCGAATAGTTCATCCGCACCTTCTCCCGAGAGAACAACTGTGACATGCTGTTTTGCCAACTTAGCTAAAAAATAGAGCGGAACAGAGGAGGGATTCGACTGCGGCTCGTCCATATGGTATTGAATATCCGGGAACGCCTCAAAGCAGGCATCGGGATTGAGCATTTCCGAAAAGTTTTCAACACCGAGAATTTGAGACAGCTCCTTTGCATAGGAGGTTTCGTCAAAAAAGCCATCTCCCTCGCGCTTAAAGCCAACGGAAAAGGTTTTGTCCGGCATGAGCGCGGCGGTAATATAACTGGAATCCACGCCTCCGGACAGAAAGGAACCGACCCTGACATCGCTTATTCTGTGGGCCTCAACAGATTCCCGAACTGTACGGTCCACACGATCGACCGCTTCTTCAAAAGTGCTGGTTCTCGGTGAAAAAGCAACCTCCCAATACGGCTTAACCCGAAGCTGTCCATCCTGAAAGGTATAATAATGAGCTGGGGGAAGCTTGAAGACACCGTCAAAAAAGGTTTCCTGAAGCGCTGAATATTGAAAGGTAAGATAGGGAAGAAGCGCATCTTTATTAACTTTTTTTTCAAAAGCGGGGTGCTCAAGAAAGCTTTTGATCTCAGAACCGAAAAGAAGAGAGCCATCCTTCATTTGTGCATAATAATGAGGCTTGATGCCAAAAATGTCACGCGCACCGAGAAGGAGTCTTTTCTTTTGATCCCAGAGAACAAAGGAGAACATACCGCGGAGGCGATGTAGCAGCGCTTCGCCGTATTCCTCCCAACCATGCACAAGCACCTCGGAATCCGTTTCGGAAATGAAAACGTGTCCGGCCTCAATCAGTTCTGCGCGCAGCGCTTTGAAGTTATAGATCTCTCCATTGAAAACAAGAGCTACAGTACGGTCCTCGTTGAAGAGAGGCTGTCCGGCGGCTTCTGACAGATCGATAATACTGAGGCGCCTGAAGCCTAGGGCCACAAAATCGTCAGCAAAGCTTCCGCCCATATCCGGTCCTCTGTGAACAATGCGGTTCATCATTTTGTTGAGAATCTTTTGCTTTTCCTCTTGATTGTTTATTTTAGTGGTAAACCCCACAAATCCACACATGAAATACTCCTTGCTTCCAACGCGGAATTCATTTGAACTGAGATGATATCAGCACGCACTTGCGAATAAACGCAAAAATTCAAAAATATAGATAATCCGAGCGTTTCAGATTGTATAATTTTAATGTTCATTCGTTGAAAGATATCTCTAATATAAACCGGTATGTTGTAATCCGGCAGAGTTGCAGAATGCAAAATTGCGGTACACAGCCCACCGCGGTTTTACGGTGATAAAAGAATATGCCGTGCCTATTATACCCTGATAAAATCCGGCAGTTTGGAAGACTGAGCATAGCTCAGTCGGACAAAACTGCGGTGCACGGCCCACCGCGGTTTTACGGTGATGAAAGAATATGCCGTGCACATTATACCATAAATGTCCAAAAATGAAAAGGGGTATTCAAAAAATAAAATAGGAGGAAAGAAGATGGATGTCTTGTAATTTATTGCAGATAATGTTATAATATATAGGGGTTTATAACAAAAAAAGAAAGATGACTTCCGCTTTACACGTTGAAAGATTTCGCTTGAGAAAAGCGGACGTGCTGCATCAAGAATTTTCAGTAAACTCTGACCGCTTATACGCTGTTTGCAGTTGGATGCCATTTTTGTCGTATAAACAGAGTGTTCTGACGAATCCGGAGCGGCCTGTAAATAGAGAGCAGGGAACCCTTTTCTACACCTTAAAATTGGAAATATTCATTTGCTTGTAAAGACGACAATTCTTTTTGAGGCAAAAAGTTATGTTGCATATAGCAAAGCTGCGGTAGTGAATTGTATCAAGCATATGACTATGACCAATGGTTGCAGGCCTTGTGAACTGCGTAAAAACAAATTCAGCGAATGGAAGGTTTTGCCGGACTGTGGATGAAGGAGCAATGAGATTGGACGCATTTCTGCATCAATTTGGGTTTGCAGAAAGCAGACAGAAGGCGAAGCAGCTTATTATAAACGGAAATATTTATGTCGATGATGAATGTGTACGCAAACCATCTGCTTCGGTGACTGAAAAAAATCATGTGGAGATCAAAGGCGATGTGATGCCGTATGTCGGCCGCGGCGGTCTGAAACTGGAGGCCGCGCTCCGGCAGTTCGGCCTGACGGTTCAAAATTTTCGCTGTGTGGATATCGGCGCATCGACCGGCGGCTTTACAGATTGTCTCCTGCAGCATGGAGCCAGGGTGGTATATGCCATTGATTCGGGTTCTCAGCAGTTGGCGGAGAAGCTGAAAGAAGATTCTCGCATCGTAAATATGGAAAATTTTCATGTGAAAAATCTAAATGCTGATGTTATTGGAGGCAGAGCAGATTTCATTACAGCAGATGTATCGTTTATTTCTTTGACGCATGTTTTTGTTCCGGTCGTCCAAACGCTCAAATACTATACGGGCGGAAACAATGGTAAATTTACGGCTTTGATAAAGCCTCAGTTCGAGGCGGGCCGCGCGGCTCTGAACAAGAGAGGAATTGTACGTGATCAGCGGACGCATCTGAGAGTCATATTGGAGCTGAGGGAAGCCGCGCGGAAACAGGGGCTTTTTCTGCGTGACATTATGCCATCGCCCATTTTGGGCGGTGATGGCAATCGTGAGTATCTGGCGCTTTTTTTACGGTGTCCCGGAGGCAGTGAAACATTGCTGACCGAAAATGAGATTCGTCTGAAATGTTTCTAACGGCAGACACTGTAAGCTGAGAAGCATAGGGCAGACCGTTGCCTCTCCGGCTCCATAAAATATATAGCGATAAACGTGTACGGGAGTAGTGGGATATCTTTTAGCTGGACAGATGTTGTTTGTTTGTTTGTTTGTTTGCGGAAATTCCCGTGAAAGAAAAGATTGCGAATCCTGCGGAGACGAGCACGGATGCAAGGCTTGCTCAGACAGAAATCGGTGTGTTCTAATGTCATAGCTGGGCGTCTTATATGGCCGAAATGAGATCGGCAATCAAGAATAGGAAAACGGTGTATATATGGAGAGGATTTCTCTTGTTTTAAATCCCGATAAAGATAAAAATCTCGCACTCGCCCGCAGGGTTCTGCGTATGATTGTGAAATATCGGGTCAGTCTGCTGCTTTCTGAGCGGTTTCGAAAACACCTTGAGCCGTATTATCCCGGACGGCTTACTTTTTGCGGTGATGACACGCTGTATCGGGATACGGATCTGCTCATTATTTTCGGCGGAGACGGATCTATTATTCGTGCAGCCGGAAGATGCGCTTCGTTCGGTATTCCTATTATCGGCGTTAACCTGGGGCGCATTGGCTTTTTGGCTGAAATAGAACAGACGGAGTTGGAGCTTCTTCACAAAATTTTCGAGGGTTCCTATACTATGGAGTCACGTATGATGCTGGATGCCGCTGTTATAAGGGACGGAAGACAGGTGCATAAAATGCCGCCTGCTCTCAATGACGCCGTTGTATCCAATGGGCGGCTCTCACGCATGGTAGATATCATCCTTTCCTGTGACGGCTGTCCGGTGAGCACATATCACAGCGATGGTATTATTGCAGCAACGCCAACCGGTTCGACGGCATATTCTATGTCGGCTGGAGGACCGATTATTGATCCGAATCTCGGCGGAATCTGTCTGACGCCTGTATGTCCGCATGCGCTTGATTCGCGGCCAATGGTTCTTTCGCCCGATTCTGTATTGGAGATCGAAAATATGGGAAGACGCGGAGAAGCGTACCTCACGGTAGACGGGAGAACAAATTTCCGGCTGCTGCCTCACGATATCGTGAGAATTCAGAGGTCAGAGGTCGTTACGAGAATGCTGCGCGTCCATAGCTACAGCTTTTTTTCCGTGCTGAGCAAAAAGATGGGAGATAAGTTTTGAAAAACAGCCCACACGGCTGTACAAAGGAAGGAAAGGGCATGGAATGAAACAAAATAGACACGAAAAGATACTGGAACTCATTTCTGAATATGATATAGAAACGCAGGACGAGCTGATACGCAAGCTCCGTGAATTTGGCTTTGATGCGACCCAGGCGACCATATCGCGCGATATCAAAAAGTTGAAGCTTATAAAGGTTGCCGGTGTAAACGGCCAATATAAATATGCAGCGTCGCCGGTGGGCGATGGGAAGGCTTCGGCAAAATATCAGAATATTATTAAAGAAACAGTCATTCATATGGATTTTGCAGAAAATCTTGTCGTTCTCAAGACCTACCCGGGGATGGCACAGGCTGCGGCCGCAGCTATTGATGCACAGAAGATGATGGGAATTGTCGGCAGTGTAGCCGGAGACGACACCATCCTCATAGTTATGCGGTCACGTGAGATGGCAGAGGCGTTCTGTAAAGGCAGCCTTATGATATGAACGGCCGACAGGTTTTCTCGTAGATTAAAAAGCAGGACAAAATCATCGCCTTCCTTTTGTAATACTGATTTTGATTTAGCGGGCATCATTCAGTTCCGCTGACGCAGTTTCGAATGAAAGGAGACTTTCGCTTTATGCGAAAGCATTGGTCATATATATGCTGACATCCTTACATTTACAAAATATTGCTGTGATCAAGCAGGTTGATTTGGATTTCTCCCGCGGCTTCACCGTATTGACCGGAGAGACCGGAGCGGGCAAATCGATGATTGTTGATGCGATCAATTTGCTGCTTGGTAAAAAACCGCCGAAGGATATTATACGAACCGGTGAGCGTTCGGCTATGGTTTCCGGGTATTTTACAGAGATAGGGGATGCCGCAGTACGGGACCTGGCAGAGCTCGGCGTATCACCGGACGAGGATGGCGCTCTTCTCCTGCAAAGAAATATTACGGCAGAGGGAAAATCACAGACCAAGCTCAACGGCAGAACTATTCCGGTGTCTCTTCAGCGTGAAATAGCCGGAAAGCTGATTGACATCCATGGCCAGCACGACAACCAAAAGCTGTTGAATGCCGCAAGTCACAGGAGTATTCTGGATGAATTTGCCCATGATGACGAGGTGTTGCAAGCGTATCGGGAGCAATATCGGAAATATGCGTCTCTGATGTCTGAAATACTCGAATTGCAGAAAAAGGAAAAGGAAAAGGCTCGGCTGACGGAGATGCTTGCCTATCAAATTGCGGATATTGATGGTGCGCGCCTAAAGGAGCATGAGGAGGAAGAGCTTGAAAAGGCAAAGCATAGGCTTTTGAATTATGAAAAGACGTCAAAATATGCGAAAGCCGTGTACCGTATGCTCTACAGAAGCGAAAAGGGCTACGCGGCATATGATCTACTGGAAAAGGCTTCGGCTGCGCTTATACAGCTGACGGATATACTGCCAGACGCGGGCGCCTATGCGGAAAAACTGGATGGAATGCGGTTTGAACTGGAGGATATCGGTGAGACCGTGTATGCGCTGATAGAAGAGGAGGAACGTGCGGGAGATCTCACATCGCGGCTTGACAAAATTGAAAGCCGCTTAGATACAATTGCCAAGCTCAGACGTAAGTATGGCGAGAGTATCCGGGAAATTCTGATGTTTCGTGAAAAGGCGTCCGCCGAATTGGCAGAAATCGAGGAAGCGGATTTAAGGCTTGAGGAACTGTCAAAAGAACGTGATCGGCAATTGCAAAGGGTACAGGAATCTGCTGCAAAGTTAACGGATGTGCGTAAGCGGGCAGCGGTACAGCTGGAAAAGAAAATGATCGATGGCCTTGCGTTTTTGGATATGCAGAAGGTCCATTTTCGGGTGGATATACAGCCGTTGCGGGAACCGAACGGAGAGATGAGATACAGCGAGAACGGGGCTGACGCGGTAGAATTTATGATTGCGACCAACCCGGGTGAACCGCTCAGAAGCATGTCGCAAATCGCTTCAGGCGGAGAATTGGCACGAATTATGCTGTCTGCTAAATGTGCGATGGCCGACAAAGATGGAACCGGAACCGTGATATTCGATGAGGTGGATACAGGCGTGTCCGGTAAAACGTCCCATAAGATCGGATTGAAGCTGCACGAACTCAGTTCCGCATCTCAATGCCAGGTGCTCTGTGTTACCCATTCCGCACAGATTGCAGCAGTTGCTGACCACCATTTTCTCATTGCAAAGGATGAAAAAAACGGTAGAATGGAAACCTCTGTTTTGCCGCTGCAAAAGGAAGGGCGCGTAAGAGAAATCGCACGCATTATGGGAGGTATGCAGACAACGGAGACTCTGTTGCATACTGCTGAGGAAATGCTGGAAGAAGGTTCGAGGCTTTCACTTTTACATACAGAGCAATGAGTCAGTCTGCCCGGGGAATGAAGGGCTAGATATATCCAGATATAGAT
>DXYE01000189.1 GCA_019415985.1 Clostridiales bacterium | reverse complement strand
ACTCGATTTTTTCACGAAGCTGTCAACCGACAGGGGAGAGGCAAAACGCGCGGTACCGTTTGTCGGCAGGATATGATTGGGGCCGGCAAAGTAGTCTCCGAGCGGCTCCGGCGTGAACTCACCGAGGAAAATCGAGCCTGCGCTTTGGATACTGCCGAGCAGCGAAAACGGTTCCTTGACAGCCAACTCCAGATGTTCCGGTGCAATCCGGTTGGACAGCTCCGCCGCCTCCTCGAGAGAATCGACGCAGAGCACAGCTCCGAAATCGTTTACCGACGCCTCCATAATTTCCCGACGGGAAAGCTCAGCCATCTGACGCTTCACCTCTCTGCGAACAGCTTCTGCAATTTCCGGCGAAGTGGTCAGCAGCACGGCGGAGGCCAATACATCATGTTCTGCCTGACTCAGAAGATCCGCTGCCAGATACTTTGGATTTGCGGTTTCATCAGCAATGATCAGCACCTCGCTCGGTCCGGCGACCATATCGATGTCCACGGTTCCGTACACAGCCCGTTTTGCCATCGCCACATAAATATTTCCAGGACCGACGATTTTATCGACGCGACGAATGCTTTCAGTTCCGAAGGCACAAGCGGCAACAGCCTGTGCGCCGCCGACCGTCAGAATTTCCGTCACGCCGGCAATCTGTGCAGCCGCCGCAACCGCCGGAAGCAATCCCTCCTTTTTCGGAGGCGTCAGCATGACGATTTCCTTTACGCCGGCGACCTTCGCGGGTATCACATTCATCAATACGCAGGATGGATACGCCGCCGTTCCGCCGGGCACATAGACTGCAACACGGTTCAGCGGTCTTACAAGCTGCCCCATAATTTTTTGGTCATCGGCCTCCAGATAGCCGCGCTGCTTCTGCTTTTCGTGATATGCATAGATATTGGCCGCAGCGCGCTCCATGGTTTCATACAGCTCCCGCGGAGCCTTCGCCGCAATGGAAGCTGCAAGAGACGGTTCCATTGTATAACGTTCCAGATCTACCCCATCGAACCGGCGCGTATAGACGCGGACGGCAGCATCTCCTTCCCTCCGGACCCTATCGAGAATTTCCGTGACCGCCGCTTCCACGCCGGCCGAAATGGATGATGCGCGCTTCTGCAGCATGGTAAGCAGCGCTTCCTTGTCTGTATACATCTTCATCATACTGAATCCTCCGTAAAAAATTTGTCGTATCGTTGTGGAATCTGTAATAACAACGGACAAAAGGTATATCTTATTTAATGCCGTTCATGATCGTACGGACTAAATGCCCTAATGCACACTACTTCTCAGGCATCAGCGGTAAATTTCGGCCGCTTTTTCAATGTATTGGCGTATTGGCACACATCTGCCAGATACCGCGTGCAGCTCCGATTTTCGGACCGCTTACCTTTATAACTTCATACACGGGACAAAACCTCTGAGATTCTGCCGATCAGCTGGTCGATCTCCCGCTTTTTCAGCTTTAAACTCGCTGGATTTACAATCAATCTGGTAGAGATATAGGCAATTTCCTCATAGACCTCAAGTCCGTTTTCCCGGAGCGTCGCCCCTGTCTCCACAATATCGACAATGGCATCTGAAAGGGAAAGAAGCGGAGCCAGCTCGACGGATCCCTCGATCTTGACCACCTCAACATCCATACCTTTCTCGGTAAAATACGTCTTTGTAACATGGGGATACTTCGATGCTATCACCTTATGACCATAGCCATCATAAAAATTTCTGCCCCGGAGCCCCGCAAGAGCAAATTTACAGCGTCCGAAATTCAGGTCGAGCAGCTCACATACGGATTTTGCATGCTCCATGATCGTATCCGCCCCAACCATACCTACATCACATACGCCATGTTCCACATAGGTGATAACATCCGCCGCTTTGGCCAGGACAATCTCGATATCCTCTTCCGGCACATGAAAAATCAGCTTTCTTCCCTTTTCCGCAAGCTCGCTCATATCGTATCCGCACCGCGACAGCAGCTCAGCCGCCTGCTTCTCGATCCGCCCCTTTGTCAATGCGATTCTTATCATAACCTTCTCAATTCCTTTGCAAATCGGTATCTGCTCTGCAAAGTCCCCCTTTTCTTCGGAATGTGCTCTGGCTACGGCTTTTTGGGACCTTTTTATCATCCTTTTAAGCCGCGAATATCCGTTTATCAAATTTTTCTTTTCACGCAAACAATATATTCCCTGTAAATGGCCTTGACTCCATTTTGCCGATGACAACGGTATTTTCTTTTAAAGCCTGTTAGCTTGCTGTTTGAACCTTTTCTTCCTTCACGCCAGTGCCATCCACTGTTGCAATCGTCGGTATTCCCCTCGCCGCAGCATAAGCCATTGTCTCTTCGTATGTCTCAAATGCCGCAAGCTCTGCAAGTCTGCCCGCATTTGCCTGTGAGCGGCGGTATGCCTCAGCCTCTCGGAAGTGTTCCGGTGTAAAATAGACAATACAATCAGACGTTTTTTCATGCGGAATACTGCCGGATTTTTTCAGAGCCTCCGCCACCATACATACGTTTATGGCAAATCCTGTCGCCGCCGCCTGATGGTCGAAACAGGAGAGGAGGCGGTCATACCGTCCGCCCGACAGCACGGCCTCTCCCGCACCGGAAGCATACCCGCGCATAACCACGCCGGTATAGTAATCGATCTCATGAACCAGACCGAAGTCTACGCAGATATATTCGCCGTATCCGGCATCAACCAGCGTTTGATACAGCCGTCTCACATAGGCCGCCGCATCCAAAGCCGCATCGTTTCCCTCCGCCAACGCCTCCGCCTTTGGAAAAACTTCGAATCCGCCGTAAAGCAGCGGAATTTTTTGAATCGTTTCATAAGCTGCCGCCAAACGGTCGCTCCGCTGTGAAAGAAAATTCAAAGATACCGTGTTTTTGGAATCTACAAACTGTCTGACTTGAACAGCCGTTTCCTCCGGCAGTCCCATGGCCGCAATTAGTGCGTTATAATACCCAACGTGCCCGATTTCGATCTGAAACGGCAGCTTCAATGCAAGTAAGGCATGGATTGCTGTCGTCAGACAGATTACATCACTCTTGATGCCGCTGTCTCCGATCATTTCGACGCCGCTCTGTAGAATCTCACTGCGTTTTCCCGAGTAATCCCTGTTCATCAAATAAACGCTTTGATGATAATACAGCTTCTGCGGCAGGGGCTCATTCTTCAGCTTCGTTGCCGCTACACGGGCAATTGGCATGGTATTGTCCGCACGCAACACAAGCAGTCTTCCATTGTTGTCCGTAAGCTTATACATATGTTCCGGTTCTAAGAAGCGCCCTCTGTCTGCAAACACATCATAATATTCTATGGCAGGCGTCATTACCTGCCGAAAGCCTCTCCCGCGGAATTCCCCGGTAAGCGTTTCCGTAATTTCACTGTACAGACGCGCCTCGTCATACAGGATATCTCGCGTTCCGTCCGGTAAATTTTTGTTTTGTCTCATTGCGGTCACCATAGCCCTCCATAATAAATCATGCGCTGCCTCCCTTTCGTGCACCCCATCGGCTTTTAAACGGGGTCGTACGTTTTCCGACAGACAGGGGCTTTTGCCGGGAGATATTGCCTTAGAGCTCCTCTCTTTCTGCTTTTGTTCCCCGGTAAGCCTACCATTTCACTTTCTTACTTTATCTGACTAAATCAATAAATTAATCTGATTATATCATACAGATATAATTCTGTCAATATCTTTTTCATCCATAAAGCATAAGATTCTTAAACATGTTTTAGCTAGCCGTTGCTTGCGCAATCATATTTAAATATTCACTCGCCGCCAAAAATGGATGATCTGCTGATATTTTTCGGCGGGGGAAAATCCCCCGCCGAAAGCATCGAAAGTCAGAAAAGGCGATCATAAAAAACATATTCCGAATCGCGGCTACATGACCGAAAACAGCACCCGCTCAAAATCTGATTTCTCTCAGATTTTCTCAACCATATAGAGATTTTTCACTCAACGAACGGTTGAGCGGTCTTTTATTATGAGTATAAAACCCATGTCGCCATACGAATTGAACTTTTTGCCTGTTTTACTGGCGTTGCAATATCAGGGCTGGTAAGTTTTTGACACTGTATGTAAATGACTACAGCTTTAAACATCCGATTGAAAATCTTATGACGAAGCTATGAAAATACGGATTTACCGATGCCTCCCCAAGCTTCATAATTATGACCATAACTTTTATATCAAAAGCATCCTTCTCTCAGAATTGTGGATGGCTTTGCAAAGCAAAATCGATGCTCCTTTGAGCGGTGAAAGACACAAAACGTGCTTTATAAGACACCGGCAAAATTTCAGCATAATACAATGCCTTTTTTGTCAGCTGAAAATCCTTTAAAATATCGCAGATACCTAAAAAAGCGAAAGCTGATTGGTTTCCGGCATATCGTCCAGTACGCCGTCTGTCTCTTATACACATCTGA
>DXYE01000188.1 GCA_019415985.1 Clostridiales bacterium | reverse complement strand
ATAACAGATTTACCATGTGTGAGAATGGGCTTTACTATTTTAAGGATATGACCCTCCGCTTCCTTAATACAGAGACCATGGAGGAAACGGTCTTTGACGAGGTTGAAAGGATTCCTGACTTGATTTATGCCGGCGCCAATGATTCGTGCTGGATGCAGGGTGATGCAACCAGTCATCGGTATGACTGCTTCCTCCCGGATAAACAAGGCGGATCGTTTATTTATTTGGGAAAATCCGATCAGGACGCTTCAACGGATGTTCCGGAGACTGTCAATACAACCACATTGTATGCGGATGTGGTTGAGAACTTCATAGGAAGATATGGTAGCCTTTCCTTTGGCGGAACCGATAATGAATTCTACGCACAAGGCGTATTTAAAATTGACTTGTTGGATTTGAATCAGGACGGCACTGACGAACTGATGCTACTCTATACCGTGGAAGAAAACGGTATCTATCCATATATTGAAATATTTACGGTGGATGACGGTGGGCTTGTTAAGCTTTTTTCTCAAAGATCTCGGAAGGAGTTTCATGAGGCGGTCATGAGCATTAGCCTTTATGAAAATGCCGGAAATCTGTATGTTCCGGTATACGATTCTCTGGATTCTGATCCCATGTATGTTCATTTATATGGCTTTGACGAGAACGGGGAATTTGGAGAGGTTTATACATACGAAAACAACGCCTTCTACATGAATGTGCTTCCGGATGGGATGGAATTCACGAAATATGAGGGAACCCAGTTTTACACAAATACCCAGCTTGCCTACGATAAAGGTTTTGAAAACGTAAAAGAAGAAATGATGGAATCCCTCCGCACGGATATGGAATCTATGTTGAACGTGCTGGGAATTGCGGTTCCAGAGAATTTATCAACGCAGACCGACCAATCCGGATTTGATCCGGTTTCCATGC
Organism: Clostridiales bacterium; assembly: GCA_019415985.1. GTDB lineage: Bacteria > Bacillota > Clostridia > Oscillospirales > CAG-272 > CAKTAA01. The sequence goes on along the minus strand of DXYE01000188.1, from coordinate 3,530 downwards.
TGGGCGAGTGGACGCTGGAAATCCCCCAACCCAATACCGAATATGTCCGCCATAATCTTATCCGATTGAATGCAGACGGCACTATGAATTTAAGAGCCGAGGACGGAAGCTGGCTTGATTATACCTATACAATGGATGCAACACATTTTTATTTCACCTATTCGGTAACCGGCACCACAAGCGGCGGAACCTATATCGTTTCCGGAGACACGTTAATCGTTTCCATGGAGGATTAAGAAAACCGATTGCTTCCCAAAAGGTTTGAAAGCGAGGGGATTCTATGAAGAAAAAATTATCCATGATTTTGACAGTGCTTATGCTCATACTCCGTCTGCCGGTTTCTGCCGCGGCGGTGCCTGAGACTGAAGAAGTTACCATACAAACAGAAATCTTCAGCGGTTTTGATATTACGATACCAAAATCCATTGCGGAGAAATACCGCTGGGAAGAAGTCAGCTTTGAGGGAACCAACACGATAAATTTTTATGACCGCACCCAATACGATGCCACAGATGAAACCGCAAATTCGGCACAGAACAGAGGATACCGGTTCAGCATCAGCCAGTATTACTATGACAGCGACTATCGCTACGGCGTGGGCGATCCCGAACCCTCCGAGATGTTCCAGCCGACCAGAGATAAAATTGTGGCCTTTTATAGCCGGGACGATTTGTCAAGACTCATGATTCTCTCTGTGGGGTATGGATACTCTGCTCAGGTGTCCGTGGAAAAAGAGGCTTTGAGAATTGCTGGATATATGACACCTGCTTCCGATGTCTACATGGAGGACGTGAACGCAAATCCCTGGAACCTCAAGTTCGCCAATTTTTTCTTAAACGGGCAATTCAGGACCATGGGACAGGAATATCTTGACGATGTAGAAATGCAGGCCTGTCTTTATGATGTTGCGGGGAACGATTACCCGGAGATGATTATCACCAATGGGGCAGCAGACAAGCAATCCTCCCAAGCATATATCTATACGTTCAGCGAAAACTGGCAGGTGGAATATCTGCGTACAGCCACAGAAGAAGAGCTTAACGCCATGCTCTTACAGCCTTTTACGGCAATTCGTGGTGGATGGGGAGATTTCTTGGAGGCCTGCGGTTATCACATTGAATATTTAGGTGGGCAAAATAACCCATCGGACTGGCTTGGCACTTACCGATACGACGATGGAAATCAGGGAGAGCTGTATATCGTCAAGGAGTCAGACGACAGCGAGGTGCGCGGCGTCTATGTGTTTCGCAGAGCGGACGGCGGATATGACAGCCTAGATTTCATCTGGAGCAAGGATGACAGCAGTACGGCTTCGGAGCCATTCGGGAACGGAGGCTCCGACCGTATCTTTCATTATTTGAAGGGCGACAGGATTGTCTCGGATTATCCAGACGGCTGGTGGCAGGACAGAGACTATGTACGGGTTTCGGACGCTGAACATAGTTATTTTGAAGAGGAGGAGACGGGGATTCCGATCAGTTATGCCGGAGCAACTGTGGATTTTAAAGAGAGTCTGTTCGAGAAATCGTCCTATGAATACGACAACGAGTTGGCAAAGCTGGGCGCAATGCTGAACAAGGCTGCATGCAACGGTGAACAAGAGATCTGCAGCCTCCTGTATCAAATGAAGATAGAAGATGCAAACATTGAAAACTACAATTACGGTGGTGAACATGCCTTCAGCATTGCACACCGCCCGATGATGTTGAATGGAGAAGAAGCAAATCTGATTTTTATTGTCGCTCGTGGTTCTCAGCAATTGAACGAATACATCGGAGACTTAACCATGAAAGCGAACAGATCCTTTCTAAACCAGAGTTCCTATGATTATGTGACGGACTTTTATGAAAAGATTTGGAATGCAATGCGGTCGTATGCCAATGGACATGAAGATTTGTATGACATAGAAACCCCCCGTGTATTCTTTATTACCGGATACAGTCTTGGCGGAGCGGCTGCAAATCTGACGGCAGCTATGGCAAAGTATCCCGGCTCCGACTTGGGAAACAGCTGGATTTTCCTGAACACAGATTCAACTCGGATTTTTGCATATACCTATGGCGCCATAGACTCCATCGATGTGGATGTTCCACTCCAAGACGGATACGAATATATTCACAATATTTTCAACTATTTTGATACCTTTGGTCCTAATGGTGCGGATACACTTACCACCAGCGGAAATTCCGGAGTAGGAAAATTTGGCCATATTGATCTATTTGCCTATCGATTTTCCAGGGAGAACAGCATACTAAACGCCGAGAACCATGATATCAGCAATTATCTTACCGCTATTGTAAAAGGTACAGTCGGATGTTGTTCTCCATACTCTCAAACAGCCATCCACTGCCCCATTGATGTTGAGGTTATAAAAAACGGCGAAGTTGTCGGTCGGATCACGGACAATCAGGTAGATGAGTCTCTCCTCTCGGCCAATCCGGAAGTAGCGCTGATGGTAGTGAAAGATTCCAAGCACATAGCTGTGTTCAACAACCCGGAGGCGTATTCCCTGCGAATCACGGCGACAGATGACGGAGAAATGTCGGTATCCACGGTATCCTTTGACGAGACAGGCGAAGGCTACGGCGCTGCGGAATATCTCAACGTAGCTATTGAAAATGGGCAAGTATTTTCCATGGAGCTGCCTGCCACCGATTCAGTCGGAAGCGATACACAGACTCCGGAACTTCTGATAATAGATGGAGACAGGATCAGTGGAAAGGTCAACCCGGACGGAAGTATCTCTCCGGTCAATGGTACCGGAAATGGATTGCAGCTTGTTTTGCTGGCAACGATTGTGATTGTCAGCGGTCTAATTGTATTTTTGTGGAGAAGAAAAATGAAGGAAACAAAAAAACTAAAATTCCCGCTTGCTTCTATTTTCACGGTGATTCTGCTCTTTGGTCTCCTGGCCAATTTACAGCGGCTGAGGGTCAGAAGTGATTGGATGGACAGTAAAATCGGTTACCGCATGGTGGTGGAGTTTGGTAGCACCTACTCTGTTCTCCATATCCTATACCAAGTTCTGCTGATTGGCAGCATGATCCTGCTGGCGGTTCTGCTGTTCATGCGGAAGCGGAACAGCCTTCTGGCGGGCGCACTATCAATTCAAGTACTTTTGCCCGCTTTTACGCTTACGAGCTTTCTTATGAACTGCAGTTCCCGGGACTTTTTTGATGTGTATGAGTATGAGCTTCATTTTGGCCCGATGATGTGGGCAATCGGCATCTGCGGCTGCTATGTGTTGGAAATTCTATGCTATCTGCTCCTTACCCTCATGACGATCACGCCGTGCGCCGAGGACGGTGAGCACAAGCGTAGGCTGCACAGGCTGTGGTTCCTGCCTGGCATACTCGGTGTCTTTATCGCCTTTGCGCATCTTGTGGGAAATATCTATTTTATGCGTAGCGACTTCTACTGTTTGTCTATCCTGTTCCTAGTTCCTATGACATTCCTGCTGGGCTGGTGGCTGACACATCCCTATAAAAAGGAAAGGGCTGTCTACCAAATGCCTGTTGCGCAACCATATG
>DXYE01000187.1 GCA_019415985.1 Clostridiales bacterium | reverse complement strand
ATATTTGGAAGAGTGCTCATCTAGAGGGGCTTGCCGTAACATATCCAGACACCGAGGCTATTTTTAACGGGCTGAGTGTCGCAGGAGTGTCGGTCAAGGACATCATCGCGGTCAACAATCTAAAGCATGCATGGCAGTTTGTGCTGGATAGTCTGGACTGTCCTGTGGATTATTCTTTCGTTTGTCAGATTAATCGTCTGGTAGGCGGTGACAATTTGGTCTACAATGCGGGGTTTATACGGAATGTTCCGGTCACAATCGGCGGAACGACGTGGAGGCCAGAGATGCCTATTGAGTCTCAAATCAAGGCGGATTTGCTGCGGATCCGTGAAATACCGGAGCCGACTGAACGGGCATTAACCCTTATGCTGTATATTATGCGAAAGCAGATGTTTTTGGATGGAAATAAACGTACCGCTATGTTAGCTGGGAATGCTGAAATGATTGCCTCAGGTTGCGGGATTATTTCTGTACCTATTGAAAAGCAGAGGGACTTTACGATGCTGCTGATAAAGTACTATGAAAGCGGAGATATGGCGGAAATAAAGGATTATCTTTATGAAAGCTGTATCGACGGTATCGACTTCCCACAGATGGTTCCTGCGGAAGAGGAACTTGAGAATAATATACAAATCTTTGGTGGTATGTAAGAGGGAGGATCTCATGGGAGAAAAGACAAATCCTCGGTTGAAAAAGCTGCTCATTGATGTGGTTGAGAAACAGCTCCGGGAAAATAATCCGCCCATCACCAGAATCACATTTGATCGGCTTTTGGCCACTGGCAACACTGCGGCTATGGCAAAGGAAAAAATTGCGGTTGCTGTGGTCGGGCAGACATATGACGCAATGCGTGATGGGAAGGCTTTTGATTTGGAAAAGTACACCGAAGAACTCAACTTGCTTCACTGATAAGGCAAAAACGGTACCACTAGGAAAACATAACCTAGCGGTACCATTTTCTTTTGCTGGGTGATATGCGGCCATGGAAGCATAGATGGAACACAGAGGAGGGGGCGGTGAAATTCAATTTTATTAAACGATATTCCATATCTCGTTTTCTGCAATGTTAAAGCTCCTAAATTCAGGGATGGCTTTTTCAAGGCTATCAGATAGGATTGAATCGTCCTCCATAACTTTCGCCAAGGCGAGAATGCTTTGGGGATATATGGGGTCAGCGAGTTTTTGTTTACGCATATCGTTATAGGCATTATACAAAGGCAGTCTGTGTTCTCGACTCAGGTAGTCTACCATCGCTAATAAATAGAAGGCCTGAGGATATTGCTTTTTGTCGTAATATTGCCGTATTTTGTTAGATTTTAAAGTTTCGATAATAAATGCGATATCTCCGCTGTCTTTTATTCTATGACAGATGTTGCTTTTGAACAACTCAAAGGAAATGGTGTTTTGCGGAGGTTCAACTCCTTTTATGGAATCAATAATTAAATCCTCTATTGTCACATGTAGAATTTGCGCCAGCTTATACAGCGTTTCGGCTGAGCATTTTTCAATACGCGACTGGCCACTACAAATATTATTTAGAGTAGCATGAGGAACGCCACTTAATACGGAAAGGCGATATTTTGTCATGCCTTTTTTCTGAGAATTTCATTGATATCCATTATCGTCCTCCGTGTCATCTTTCCATAGATATTTTTTTCTCAAATAATCAGCTTGTAAGGGAGTGATGGCACCATCGTTGATCAATGCTGCGTTGATGCTGCCATATAATTCGCCCCATAAACAATCTATTGGGGAAGAATTGTTTTTTAAGCCTTCCTTATAAGCATCAAGGTCGTGTTGCAGATATTCCGGTAAGCAGCATTCATACTTATTTATAGATCGGATGTGTTTCATGATATCACCTATATACATTGTATCGGTACGCCGAAATAATGTCAACACGTAACGAGAAGATTGATACATAAGTGAGATAATAATCTAAAAAGAACCCCGAACGATTTACCATGACAGCAAATCATTCGGGGTTTACAAATTTTGGTGCGCCTGACTGGACTCGAACCAGCGGCCTTCCGGGTCGGAGCCGAACGCTCTATCCAAGCTGAGCTACAGACGCACATGTATGAAAACCGACCATGCAGGACGGGATTCAGCTATTTAATTTTAGTCGTCAAACAGTAGTCAGGCTACTGCTTTCACAGAATTGAACACACGATAAACCCGCATGTTTGCAAGCCCTTCGATGTTGAAATGAAAACGTATCACAGTTGTCGGAGCCGAACGCTCTATCCAACTGAGCTACGGACGCACATCTATGAAAACCGTCCGAAGACGGGTTTCAACTATTCAGTTATAAGTGGTCAAATAGTAGTCAGGCTACTACAAAACCGAGGGATGCGATGTCGAAAAATGGCTTTGTTATGCGGTTTTTCGGCTGCGCCCGGTGAGGTGTCGGAGTTGTCGGAGCCGAACGCTCTATCCAACTGAGCTACGGACGCACATGTATGAAAAACGTCGCTTGGACGAATTTCAACTATTGAGTTGTAAGTGGTCAAATAGTAGTCAGGCTACTACAAAACCGGAGGATGGGATGCCGAAAAATGGCTTGGTTATGCGGTTTTTCGGCTGCGCCCGGTGGGGTGTCGGAGTTGTCGGAGCCGAACGCTCTATCCAAGCTGAGCTACAGACGCACATTCATATAGTGCCCTCCCTTACAAGGAGGGCACTATTTATCATATCATAAGAATTCAATTTTGCAAGCGTTTGAAACGTTTTTTGTGCGTCGTCGGGGGAATTCTTATGCTGCGGGCCGCACAAAGCGTTCCAGCGCTTTGGCGATAGCCATAGTCAGTACGGCGTTTGCGGCCATTTCCACGACGCCGCCCAGCAGTGTGGAAGACCAGATTGCAAGCCCGAACGCGTTTTCTACGATACCATGGCAGAACAGGTAGATCATTCCCACAAACAGCGCTGTGTTTACAAATGAGGAGCCGCCGCCAGCCAGCAGATACAGCCAGGCGGGCTGCTTTTGGCGGCCTTTCATCACATTGTGCATCAGCCCGGCAAAAAGCCCGACGCAGACGCGCGGCACAATACAGACAAACGCAGTAAACAGACCGCTATAACTCAAGATCAACTGCCCCAGGGCCTCCGTAGGGGCTTTGATAAAACTCGTTACACCAAAGGTAAGACCGAGAATCAGGCCGGCCGGCGTCCCCATCAAAACGCCGCCGATTGCGACAGGAAGTACCATGATGGTGAAGGACAACACTCCGGCGGGAATATAGCCCAACGGTGTGGCGGCCAGAACGATGGTAATAGCCATCAGAAGCGCGATGCGGACAAGATACGTGGTTTTTGTGCTTTTCATATTGTACTCCTTTACTGCTGTTCCGCCTAAAGCGGATACAGCGTAAGCTAATTTATGTACACGCCCCTATATAATGTAATATAAAGAAGCGGAACACCAAAATCATGTAAGATGTATTCTATTTTGTGTTTTTCTGGTAGAGCCTATACAGACCGTCCAGAACAAGGTTCTCACGATAATAGATCTTATGGAGGCAATGCGGCAGGATTACGGGAGCAAGCTCTCCGCTGGCAACGCAGGTGGGCGTACCGTCCAAAGCTTGGGCAAAGCGGTCAATCATGCCGTCCAGCATGGAAGCTGTGCCAAAAATCGCGCCAGCCTGCATACTGGCGGAACTATTCGTGCCCAGAACCCCGCAAGCGGGAGCAGACAAATCAATCTGCGGTAGCTGTGCGGTACGTGCGCACAATGCTTCAACGCCAATCTTTACACCCGGCAGAATGGCCCCGCCCCGCAGTGCGCCCCGGTTGTCCAGAGCCGTGATGGAAACGGCGGTGTCCATAGAGATAATAACGCAAGGAGGCGGATAGTCGGCCAGAACTGCAATGGCGCTGCACACCAGTTCGCTGCCAAGCTGGGAGGGATCATCTGTCCGGATGGAAAGCCCGGTTTTGAGGCCTGGCCCTGCGACATAGATGCGTCCCGTGTAAAGGTGGTTCAGCGCCTTGCGGACACAGGCCAGCATAGAGGGCACAACGCAGGAAAGAATGACGCCGGAAATATCCTCCGGCTGCGCACCATAGAGAGACAAAACGGACCCAAACTGCACAGCATATTCGTCTGCGCTTTTTAACAGATTAGTATGCATACTGGAACAAAAACACTGCTTGTCATCCTGGTAAGCACCCAGCAGAATATTGGAATTGCTCACATTGACTGTCAGGATCATACAAAGACGCCCTCCCGGAAAAGCTCTTTTTCTTTCCCTATATATAGTAATATAAAGAAAGCCGGTGCGCAAGCGGAAAATGCATGCAAAATAGAAGACAGATATAGTAGCGAAAAGGACGAAGGACACTATATCTATCATGAGTAAAAAAGACGTAAAAAAACTTTCCCAAAAGTGTTGACAAGAAGCCGCTGCTATGATAATATAACTAAGCTGTCCCGAGGGGACAGAGCGGACCTGAGAGAAGAGA
>DXYE01000186.1 GCA_019415985.1 Clostridiales bacterium | reverse complement strand
AATAAATATCATTGCAAAAATATCGTTGCAAAAACGGAGGAGATCGTTATTAAAAAGATAAGTGCGCCTTTTTTCCTTATTTTGTTTCTTTTATGCGGGTGTGGTTCGGCTCCTTCGGATTATCAGGAATTTGATCAGCTTTCCAAACAAATTTTTTTCTCACAGGATGCTGAGGAGCTTAAACAGGAAGGATTTACAAAAATAGACTGGCGCTATTCCTCAGAAATTTCACTTTGTCTTCAAAATAAAAAAAATGAAAAAAAGCTCATATTGTTTGCATCGCCTAAATTTTTTTATGATGAACAAGAAAGACTAAATCTTATTGATACAGGCTTGCAGAAAAGCTTCCGAAATGATTATCTATATGAAACGGCGGTAAGTGATATAAAAACGTTTTTTCCTGGAAATATGAATAAAACAGATATTTTAGTAAAAAGTGATATTTTTATCCGGGAAGCTTCTGCGGAGGAAAACAACCGGAGAAGATGTGACTTTTCTTATCATTGGAATCTGGACTTTGCAAATGGAGAACGGGTTAAGGCAAAAAGCTTTAACGGGGAAGAGCTTGATGTAATACAATATAAAAACAACCCAAAAGAAAATCTGATTTTATCTTGTTACCCAACAACTTTAGGGGTAAGCAACGATATTCAAATTATGGATCAAGCAATATCCGAGATTGATTTTACATTCCTTTCTTCAAACATTGAGTTGCAGTTAACTGGCGGAGGATATATCCTTTTAAGCCAAAAAGACAAACAAATTTTAGGAGTCATTCAGCCTCCAGCATTGAGAAAGGAAAATAGTGTTTCGGTTAACAGTTATTATAGCGTTAAGAAGAATGAAAATGGAGAATATCGAATAACGGTTCATCTAGACCAGGCTTTTTTAAACAGCAGTGAAATACCTGCGATATTAAATGTATGCATGGACATCAATAAAACAAATCAGGCAGATTCACAGGTATACTCCCAGAAACCAGAATTGAATACATATTTAAGAAATTACGCACTCTTAGGCAGCGACAATATCTATGGAGAATGCGAAAATTATTTAAGATTCCAATTTTGGAATCGATTTGGTATTGAGCCGGAAGATGTAGATTCCATTCGGTATAAAACATTCTTTCTTAATCAAAGCACAGAAAAGAACGAAATTGAAGTCAGCAGCGTTCTGGAAGACTGGTGCAGCCTGACACTTGATTGGAAGACTAAGGCTCAGAGCGGGGATGTTATTCAAAGGATAAACAGAAGAAATGAAGCGGAAAGCAATAGATTGATTATTGATTTGACGAATTGCAAAAATTGGGTGCCAGATGAGGCGTTGCAGAGGCAGGGGGTCGTTCTGAAAAGTAAGGGCCCTGCCAATATCATTGCAACAAATGATAATGTGTTATTCCCAGCCTACACAGAAATTGTGTTCCACGAATGATGCCTCAGCCGAAATCCGGCTGTCACCTGCCTGTGATCAAGACTTATGCGATTACGTAAAAAATGTGAATGTAAAGGTGTAATCGTATAATATAATTTTAAAATGAGGAGAGAATGCATTGAGAAGAATTAAAAAAATGGCACTCGTAATGGCGGCAATTATGTTGCTTTCATGTGTGTTGTCCACAAATGTTTCTGCAGCAACAAAGTCACAGGATTTAACGAGATCTATCGATTATTATGACGCGCTGATACCTTCTTGGAAACTTGGACGTGTTACCGGTTATCTGACCTTTAGTTATAATAACTGCACTTACAAATTGGTGAATCAGAAAAGTGCATATGTAAGCGGAACCGTGGCCCTGGCTTCTGTTACTAATAAGATTGCAAAATGGGATTACTATAATACGACCAGCAGAAAGGGAGAGGGTCAAGCCTCGCTGGGATGGGATGTCTTATTTGGCGTAGATACCTCGTGGTTTAAAATAGGCATTACTATGAACTCTGAGTATTCAAAAACAAAAGTTTATGGCAATGGCACATGGGCGTTCAAATAATCATTAGAGAAAGAACTTAGGAATCAAATTGATTCCAGACCTTTACATTCACAAACTCTAATAATGCGTTAAACATGCAATTATACAGAAAGGTTACCTGCGTTTACAAAATCGCAGATTAAATTATGGCTGAACTGTCGATAAAAGGAATTAACAAAAGCTTTTCCAAAAAGCAAATCCTCAAAGGATTTTCACTGGAATGCAGAAATGAGATCCTGTTTCTGGCTGGAAAGAACGGTGCGGGTAAAACAACGCTTCTGCGCTTGGCACTGGAATTGGATAAGGATTATACGGGCTTGATTACATATGGCGGTAACGCTTTTCATACATGCAGAAGCCGGGTTGGCGTTGTGTTTGATGAACCACATTTTTACAGTCGGTTGTCCGGGCGCGATAATATTGATATTTTTGCTCCCGCATGCAAAAAAGACAAGGATTATTATAACAAGGTGATGAACGATTTACAGATGGATCAGCACCTGCTGGGCCAGAAGGTATCGGAATATTCCCTGGGGCAGCGCCACCGGCTGGCAGTTGCACTTGCAATTATGAATAAGCCGGACTATCTGTTTTTGGATGAACCAACCATTGGGCTTGACCCGATTTCCTGGCAGCTTGTACGGCAATGTATTATTGATATAAAAAATAGAAACGGCGCGGTTATCATCACAGGGCAGGATTATTCGGAAATGCAGAAGCTGGCCGATAAGATGGTAATTCTGCATAACGGAAGCGCCGCATATTCCGGCAGCGTAGATGATCTGATAGAGAAATTTCCCTATGACATTCGTATCGAATCGAAGCAGGAAATGGAAGAAGGAACCGCGCTTTTGAAGGAGAAAGAAAAGAGTACGTTGGGAAATACAATATATACGTTTTCTGTAAAAAAACAGGATGTCAACAGCTTTATCGACCATATGCGAACCGCATATACGATTGAGTCTTTAGAGGTAAATAAGATCGGTTTGCAGGAAGCGTTCCTGAAGGTAGTAGGGGAGGAAAAAGCATGCGGAACAGTTTAAAGAGCGATGGAAAGCTTTTCGTCCGTATGAAAAGCGTTTGGATCGTATCCTTTGTTATTATTGTTTTTACACTTTTCAGCAGCTATAATTCTTACAATGGAGCATACACCTTTATTCAGGATAATTGGCAGTATATACAAAGCACGGAGAATGCCGCCTTTTTCAACGACGGTATGCAGATGCTGCACGAATATTTTACAGCACTTCATCCGCAGAATATGATGAATAACGCCATGGGGCTGATAATTGGCGTGGGTGCATTGGCGCTCCCGATTATCAGCGCGCTTTTCTGTGGAATTGAATACAGCCAGAAAACGGTACGGCTGCGCGCAGCGACATTTGGCCTGGAAAAATCCTTTTTCTCAAAACTGATTATCCTTGCCGTTTATCTTCTTTGTTTTTTGTTTGCTTATACCCTTATCATGCTTTTGGCCGGTCAGTTCATGTGGAATTCTATGCTTTCCAGTTCCGCAGAGGAGATTGCCGGCGCTGGATTTTATGTGCAGGCTCCGAATAATGCGGCAATTTTTTTCTTTACCTATTTTATACTGCTGTTCTTCATGCTGATTTCAATGATGGTTACGGTATTGTTCAAGAGTGGGATCGGGGGTATTGTTGCAGGAATTGTGTTCAATTATATTACGATTCCATCTGCGCTGGATCCTCATTCCAATATTAATTATATTTTATCCAAAATTTTATATATGAGTCCGGCAAGCCCTGTATTGTTCCGTGTAAATGAAAATATTGCTTTTTACCCGGTGTGGGCGTGTATCCTCATTTTAGCATGCTACTTTCTGCTATGTGCCATTGTTTATTTTCTTGTTGGAATCCGGCAAAAAAATTAAATAACCAAAAAGCCGTCCGTTTCTTCTGAAACGGACGGCTTTTTTTATACGGTTAATGAACGCAGGATTTTTTTCTTTTGGCTGCGGAAAGGCCGAGGCCCAGCGCGGCTGCTGCCGCGGCAAACAGCCACTCATACGGGAACCGGGCGTCGGTTTTCGGGCTGGTGGGGACCGGCGGCTTCTCCACAGAACGGTAATAAACGCGGATCACGTTTTCGCCGGCCTCCGCCGAAATAACGACACTGCCGTTTTCGGGGGAAACCCGGTCAAGCACAAAGCCATCCTTGCCCTTCTCCTCATATTTTACCGTGGAAAGATAGGGGGCAAGGCCTGTTACCGTAAGAGCATCATCGCGCTGGTTATCATAATAATACTCAATGGTATAGCCGAAGGAATCCTTCACATAGTAGACGTTAATGACGTTATCCTCGGCGTTTTCACCGATGGTGATTTTGCCGCTTTCGGGGGAGACGGAATCGAGCTTGTAGCCTGGGATGTTTTGATCGGCGTAGCCTACTTCCGAGCCGAAGAGGGCGGAGCCGGAAACGGTTTCGCTGTCATCAAGGACGCCGTCGTAATAATAGTTCACGGTGTAGCCGAAGGAATCCTTCACGTAGT
>DXYE01000185.1:3006-4484 GCA_019415985.1 Clostridiales bacterium | reverse complement strand
ATATTTGTGTACCTATTTGTATTGTAACATCTAACGAAAGGAATATATAGCTGTATATCGTAATTATTTTAATCCCCTCCTTGTACAGCTATAAGTAATGGATATGAACAAAACGAATTCGTCCATTGATGAAAACGAGGAATCTTTAGTTGGAGAGGTCCTTTCTGATGATGAGGTCCGCGAAAAAAAGCAAGCGATTGCGAAATGGCAGCACTCCCCTGTCGGCTTTGGCTCTTACATTACCAAAAGTAATGACCTGATCCAGCGGACAAAGTACTCTCTGCCCAGAAATGAGCAAAAGGTTCTCTTTATGCTTATGTCTAAAATCGACCAGAAAAATGATAAGGATGCATCCAAATATTATTCGATCACTTTCAACGATTTTGCCAAGTTGACCGGAGTGCGCACGGTGGATACGACTTATGCACTGAATCTGAAGGAAACTATAGAAAATTTGGAAAATCGTACCTTCTGGGTCAAGAAAGAACCCGGCAGTAAGGTGTATCGCTCCATTTCCTGGCTGCAAAAAGGTTCTGAGGTCGATTTCGACAAGAAAGAGATTCGCCTGCGCTTTAACCAGGACATCTGGAAGGATATTGCGCAGCTTACCAGCAACTATACCTCTTACAGCATCGAATATCTGCTGATGATGAAAAGCACCTACTCTATGCGCGTTTATGAAATCATACTCTCCTATGACAATGGAAACAGAGACTATGGCTATACGAACGGCCTTGTATTCCAGCCGGTAAATGATGAGATCCTGAATAAGTTCTCCTCAAAGCGCGACGAACTGACGGGTTATAAGTATAAAAAATTCAATATTGATGAGTTTAAAGGTCTGCTTTCTGCACCCACAGAGGCAGAGAGAGAGTCCACAAAGAGCAAAAAGAAAAAGGATCCGGCATCTGCCGACAAGAAAAAGTTTGACCGGGAAAAACCGCTGTCTGAAAAGTACAGGACTTTTACAGAGTTTGAAAAGAATGTTTTAAAGACCGTTAAGAAAGAAATCAATGAGATGACGGATCTTTGGTTTGACTATGCCCCGGCGCGCAAGCGCGGTGTTCGCAAATATGAATACCTGTATATTTTCATCAAATACAAGACCAAAGCGGAAATGAGGGATGTCCGCTCCTATCATGATAGAAATACGCACGATGACGAAATTGTAAGGGATTCCAGAAAGAAGAAAACCCAGAGTGCGGAAAAAGAAGCCCAGCATATTACAGAGCCGTTTAGCACAGATATTTTGAAAATGAAGTATAGAAAAGCAACTACGGAGATCAGAAACAAAGCAGACTATGCTTCGTATGAGGATAAGCTGACGGACAACGAGAAAAATATCTGCAATGATATTTTCACATACACGGCTAAGATCCTGACAAACATCAACAAGCGTGATCAAGCGGAGGAAACACTGGATTCTTTAAACCGAATCATCCATGACAATGCCGGGCTGAAAACATGGGCCCTGGGAC
>DXYE01000185.1:0-2996 GCA_019415985.1 Clostridiales bacterium | reverse complement strand
GTGTGTAAAATTTACGGAGATGTTTGAAAAAGCAACCGAAAGGAAGTCTGCACAGTATTATCGCACGGTTGTTTATAACGATACGATTGAAAACAGTGCTTTGATCATCGCGGCTGGCAAGCAGAAGCTCGCATCGTTGGATCCGGCGGGAGTGTTTAAGTTTGATATGTCTGTCTTTGAGGATGTATAAGTATTATTTGGCAGCAGCCTGCAACATGCAGGCTGCTGCTTTTCGCTGTAAAGAAAAAAAGATTATAAGTGACAAATAAATACAAACCGAGAACAGCAACAAGAATTGAAAGATGTGTTGACTCTGTCAGACTGTCGAAAAACTCTTGTAGGGGCGAGCATTGCTCGCCCCTACACATGCAATAAGGCAATAAGGCAATTTTTTTGACGGTCTGAACTCTGTTTCGTGCTGTGAAGCGCGGTGCGAGTATGTAAAGAAATGGCCTATACGAATGCAGATATATTAAAGAACAGCAACAAGAATTGATAGACTTGAAATATCGTTATGGCAGGATGATACCCGGAAAAGAGAATTGACTTTACTTATATCTATGTTATAATTGAAATCACAATAAGCAGCAAAAGATGGCTGCAACTATTTTGTGGTGAGGTATAGGCTTCAACATATTCAGCCACTGAAGTATGATAAAATCGTACAACCGGAATGGCAAAAAGGCATGGAAAATCGATTACAAGAGAATCACAGAATGATAATCCACAGCAACAAGAATTGACGGACATATCCACAAATAACAGCCTTTACAGAAATGAGGAATTGCTCAATGTCTGCAAAAATTATTACAATTGCCATTGAAAAGGGGGGCACGGGTAAAACCGTAACGGCCTCCAATCTTGCCTACCTGATGGGCGATGAGGGGAAAAAAGTTCTTTGCGTGGATACTGATCCGCAGGGAAATCTCACCAAAGCACTCAGCGGCGGCTTGAGCATCACAAGCGATGAATTCTACGGCAAGGCACTCTATAATCTTTTCGACGGGTTCCTGTATCATAGCAAGACGCGAGACTTTATTGTGGAAACGCAGTATGAAAATGTGGATATGATCCCGTGCGATGCGCAGACGCCGCGAATCAATAAGCGCATTGAACTGCTGATTGGCGATGCAGAGCGCCTGAAGGACGGAGATCCGAGGAAGGTTTCCGGTATGGGAGATTTTCTGTACTATTTCCTCAATCAAGTGCGTGATGAGTACGATTACATTCTTATTGACACACAGCCTACGCGGGACAGCCTGTTGCTTTCCAATGCAATCTATGCAGCGGATTATATCCTGATTCCAGCCGGCTGCGAGGATAACTCCGAAGAATCGGCATTTCGCCTTTATTATGAATGCAACAAAATGAAGCAAAGCTCCACTTCTCACCTGATGGGTGCCGGTGTGTTGTTGGTGAATGTAGACAAAAGCGCAGCAACAGACAAGAAGATTCAGGAGCACTTTAAAGAAGAACTCGGCACATCGCTGTTCAGCGTTGCAATTCCCACAAGCAAGACGGTGAAAACATCCATTTCCCGCTTTTTGCCTGTGTGCTATATGGCAAAAACGCAGCCTGTGGCAAAAGCCTATGTGAAAGCCTACGAAGAATTGAAGAAGCGTCTGGAGGTGAAATGATATGGGAATGAAAAGCCCCGCCCAAAAGAAGGAAATCGTAAAACGTTCCCGCCCGACGGATGCAGAGCTTGGCAAAATTGATTCCAATAATGGCGATGCAGGAAAAATTATCAGTGATCTGACCGCAGGGCATAAAAGCATTGAATACGAAGCACGGGATATTGCACTGTACGATATTCGCGTAAACGCGGACAACGAAATCTTCCGGCAGGCAGATACCCAAGAGGATATTGTGCAGCTGGCGGAGGATATTCAGCGCAACGGCCTGATGCATAATTTGGTGGTGTTTCCGCAGGAAGAAAATGGAAAAACAGTGTATGTCCTTCTCTCCGGAGAGCGCCGCTACCGCGCGATGGAGTACCTCGAAAAGAGAGGAGACGCCACCTGGAACACCATCAAAAACTGCAATGTGATCACAACCAGTCTTTCGGAAAATGAAAAAAAGGTGCTTTTATACAGTGCGAACCTGCAGGTCCGCGGCGGCTTTGCGGATGAACAGATCCGCCGCAAGGCCGTTGCAGAATTTGTGGTCTGCCTTCAGAACGAGCCGTTCAATATGACGGAAAAGGACGCTAAAAAGGCAATTAAGGAAGTGAGTGCAACCACAGCCAAGCAAATCGACCGTGATTTCCGCATTGAGGAAAAGCTGGACAAAGAGCTGCTTCGCCTTTTGGATAACAAGTTCCTGACCCGCATGGAGTGTGAAAGCTATATCACGCTGGAGCCGGAGGTGCAGCATAAAATTGCGCAGTGCTATCTGTTGCTGAGCGCGGTTGATGTGAGCAACTGTGACACCGATGCCCGGGAGCGCCTGCTGCAGGAATGCAACAGCATACATTATGACTTTATCCGGGCTATTGACAGAGCCAGAAAAACCAACGAGCCGGATGAGCGGGACGAGCGCCTGGAGACTGCGTTTGCAGAGTGTGAAAACGAAATCCGCCTGCTGCAGAACAGGGTAGGGGAGTACCGTGACGCCGTCAGTCGGCATGATACGGAGATGGCCGAGGAAATCGCAAAGGATGTGGCCAGGGATCAGGAGGCAAAGCGCGTCGAGAAAAAGGAGCAAAAGAGCGAGTCTGAAAGCGCGACCTTTGTGGAAAAGACGATCCAGCCTGTTGCTAATAAGATTTTTAAGAAAATGAGTTCAACCAGCTATAAGCGCGGCGTCAGAAAGATGTCTCAGGAGCGCCGTGATAATGATGTTGCGATTCTGAATGAACTGATCGAGCAGGCGCAAAGCCTCCGGGATTTGATTGAAGCCGCAAAGTAAGGCAGGGTAGGGGGAGACACTGTCCCGGAAACAAAGGCAACACCGCACAATTCCCGCCTTACGGCTTAAGCACCGCTCCGGCGGCT
>DXYE01000184.1 GCA_019415985.1 Clostridiales bacterium | reverse complement strand
AAAAAGGGCATGACAAAAGCCTTTAAGCGATTGTCATGCCCTAACTCGTCCGGTAAAAACTTCGGTTGTGACTATGTACTATGATAATGTTGGATAATGTTTCAGTGGAACGATCTCAACGAACTGTGGAAACGGCAAAATGGGAACCGCATTTGGGACACTTCAAAACGACGTGTGCGCCTACGGGAATCTTCTCTAACGAGACTGCGGCCGCCCGCGGTTTGTCGCACAAACGGCCCTTTTTGCAAATCGGACAGTATACAAAATCATATGCCTTCTGGTAGCTGTCCGCAATGTAGTTGACCCTGATCATAGCTTTACGCCTCCTGTTATTATTTTCCTTTATCGGGATATGATGTAAGCATTATACAAGAACATATGTTCTTTTTCAAGAGGGTTTTGCATATTTGTGTAAAAAAATACCGGCAAGCATCCCTGCTTGCCGGTATTTTGACGATTGCGATAATGACGCTGTTGCGCATTAGCCTTTATGGGGCTGATAAGCAAGCGCAAAAAGGGCATCCCGCTCAATTTCCGTACCATCGGCTTGCACGGTGGTATATGTGACGGTAAACGCCACCGTATCCACGCATAGTTCCGGGATGGCGAGGTAGTACATAGAATCCGATACGATGGCAAAATCTTTAACTTCGAGCACCTCCTCTATTGCTTCAGGCCTTTGATATGCGGATATCAATTTTTTCTTTACACAATCCAAATAGTATTCCTCTTCCCAGTCGGGGACGCGAACATTTGGAAAATCACCAACCCCTGACCAGTCCATCATAATGACACGGCCGTATTCATCGGCTTTTACGAGAACATTTGCTACGCGGACATTATGCTGATATTGGCTGAACAGAAACTCCGTATAACCGGAAATATTCCGATTCGCTTCGCTTTCGACCCAACCCTCACGAATACCGGTTTGCGTTTTTACCGCCTCCAAACATCGCTCCTTTTTTTCCTCCACATCCATTATCGTTGTAAGCTCATAGTATTCTTCCGGAAAATCAAACCAGAATCGAAATCCGACCACTTTCTGCCGCTTCACATCGTAGTTGAAAGAACTGAACGTATCGCCTTCTCTTACCGAAAAGTGATAACGGTCGATTCGATGCTGATATTGATCCGTTGTGCTTATCTCATATACGCCTGTGTAATCATGCCCCATAATTGTGGCGGTAATCGGCGGCGTCATTTCAAAGGAAGATGGCAATTCATAATAGCCCTCCTGCATCAGATGCCATGCGTAGCACCTAGGAAAATATGGCAAAAAATATGGATTATTTATAGTAGTCTCCTTTCCGTTTATATTCTCTTCAATATAGATTAAATCATCCTCACCATAATAATATAGCGGTTCGAGACAAAAGACAAGCGGTTCGTCGGGCTTCCGGATCGGGCTTGAGTCTATTGGGGCTTCTGATGAAGTTTCCGAAACGGCGGCTGATTCGTCCGTTTGCGGTTCCGTACATCCTGCACAGAGCAGACATAGCAGGATACAGAGGACAGCGAGCTTTTGGATTTTCATGTTCATTCTCCTGTTCGTTTTAATATGGGTCGGGGTACATTCGGGCAGCAAATGTCACAATGGGCAATTTGCACTTGTCTCTATTTTTTCAGTATGACCTAACCGCCGGCTGCGGCATCGAATTCGCGGAAGTGCCGTCAGCCGGCGGAATCCTGCTCCGGCTTTGTTTCCGGCAGCGACTCGGACGGATCGTGGGCGGTCTTCTTTCCGGCCAGCAGGAGCAGCACATAGGAAACTGGCACCAGTAAGTCAAGAAGGATAAGATCAGTCTTTTATCGAAGTATTTTTCCACTGCCTATGAAGGGCGTATCTGTATGTACGGCGATTCGCTCGCCGTCGCGGTAAAGCGTTATATATTTCCGCAAAACCGCGGCATTGTCAGGGTGTTCATACAGAAAGGTGAACGCGATTTGACCGGACGTCGTGGCCTTTACAATAATGACCGGGGAAGCAGTCTCAAAACAGGGAAAATTATCAAAATCGGCGACCGTCGTCAATATCTCTCCTTTGTGTACGAAAACGCCGTTTTCAATCTGTCCCGCCACGCTTTCCTCCAGCAGACGCTCGGTATAGCAGCTTGGGTTGATGCCCGATGTATCGGAGGAAGGGATCTTTTTGTATCGCGGACAATATCTGTACGCAAGGAAAGGGATGGAAGCAATTATGGGAATGCTGAACAGCAAGAAAGACCAATGGATATAAGCCGCAAAGATTGCGCATAAAAAAACTGCGGCAAACAGAAGCGTTATTACACTATAAGAATGCGCCCTGTCTATCCAGTAGATATTTTTACAGCTTTCGCAGCGATATTCTCCTAAACCAAGTCTCATCTCAATCTTTTTATATCCGGCGGTTGTCCTTTTGCCGCACCAGGGGCAGCGGGTATATCTCGTAAAAAACAGGTTCATCTTGTATTTGCTCCTCGTATAATAAAGAAACAGTCATTATTGTCCCTCTGCAAGGACCGTACTGCACTGTAAGAGATGTTGTGGATTGGTA
The DNA here is from genome assembly GCA_019415985.1 of Clostridiales bacterium. Classification (GTDB taxonomy): domain Bacteria; phylum Bacillota; class Clostridia; order Oscillospirales; family CAG-272; genus CAKTAA01. The sequence goes on along the minus strand of DXYE01000184.1, from coordinate 1,971 downwards.
TGTTCCTCCTGCCGCAAGACGGTTTAATTAAGACTCCGACCACGGCTCTTTACAGTATTGTTAATCAGTTAGATACCGCCCGACGGTTTATTTGGAACGAGATTACAAGGTAAAGTGTTCTGTGATACATAAACCATATCGGAGTTATAAAATGATTATTGTTGAAATTGATGTTGCAAAGGACAAGCATGATTGCTTTATTGTCAATTCGGAAGGCGAAGTCCTTGCTGATGTTCTTACTGTTGCTAACAGTAAAGAAGGCTTTGAAGCTTTGCCTCAAGCAATCAATAAGAATCGGTTTTCAACAAAATGTCTATACGCGTACGAACCGTCTGCTCTGGCCGGTCGTCATGGAAAACAAGCGTATAATGCGTTACAAGATTGATTGCGGATTTCCCATAATCAGCAATATATACATACCGAACCCTGTCAATGTGAATGTCTTTGAGCTCTGCTACGGACCTGATATCTTCATATTCTGTCCGCAGCTTTTCTTCGGCTATATTCAGGTAAAATTCCTCCGGCCATTCGGGAACATTGACGCTGTCTTCGTTATAAACGAACCACTGATAACGAAAGATATTTCCGTATCCATCAGTGCAAATGTTAATCTCTTTTATAACAACATCTTTCTTCTTCTGCTGAAATTCAAAGTCATAATTACGGATGTCATCTGTATCTGTATAGGCAAAATTGGTATATTCATATGTTTTTTCCCATCCGTCAGAACTGTTCGTCTGCTCTTTAAGAAAAGCCAGACATCGTTTTTCCGCCTCCTCAATCGTTATAGCTTCGCTTCGTTTTACGTCCGAAGGCCAACCAAGCAGATAAAATTTAATAATCATATTTCGTTCCGGATCCCAGTTAATAGCAAAATCGGTGCTTTTGTTTTCGTGCAGCTCATATGCATACACCTCGTTTATTGCCGGATCCTCGTTCTCAAATCGGAGACAGCATTGCATAGTATATGTATTCCCGAACAGGGTAAATTTTTTTCCCAACGTTCATTTTCGGAGATTTCAATATAATTCCTGCCGCCGGGATCGTAGTCACCGGGCATATACTCGCCTACATATTCATAGAGTGCCCCTCCCGTCCATAGAACCGTCGGATTTTCCGGTATGGGTATCGGAGGATCGGAGGAAGTTTCTGCAGTATTCAATTCACATCCGCAGAATGCAAGAGCAAGTGCTATGACGAAAGCCAAAACTGTTTTTTGCATCATCATCTTACCTTTCGTTGAACTCGTTTTGTATGGAGAAATCTACGTCGCCTTTTCGGCTTTACGTTCAAGCCAACGTCCGCTTTTAACCTAAGCGTACCTTTTATAACTCCACAATAGCAGTGAATTTCTTTTTCATACAGTCAGAGAATCGCGCCGTAAGTCGAACCAAATCGACAATTTCCTGATCGGACAATTCAGCCATCGCGGCTGTCTCCGCATCAGCGGCGGGCGGAATGATGGTTTTTGCATATTCTTTCCCCATATTTGTGAGACGAATAATCTTATTACGACGATCCGTTTCCGATTCAATCAAGACAATATACCCCATTTTCCAAAACTTTTTGATAATAGCACTGATCGTCTGCTTCGTAGCGGAAAGCCTTTCGCAAATTTCCGTTTGCAAACAACCGTCTGGTGAAAACCAGATTATATCCAAAACAAATATCTCCTTAGCGGTTAAGCCATGCCGCCTTGCATACTGCTCAAAAGCAGCATACTGGACATCCCGCAATTTGCAATATTGATTGACAAACATTCGTATCTTTTCACATTCCATCATATCACCTCATTTTATTATATTTGATAGTCCGACATTTGATTTATTGTATAGCAAAACCGATTGCTTGTCAAGTCTCATCTGTAATACAATTGAATTTATATGAAGTTTGAAGCGATATCTATTGCTGCTGTATGAGTCGTCCGTATCTGCTTCGCCGAACCTTTTCCTCTGTAAAATACGACAGTCT
>DXYE01000183.1 GCA_019415985.1 Clostridiales bacterium | reverse complement strand
CGGTGGCTCCAGGGGTTTCCAACTTTTACGGAGGCTTGAACCAGTAATTATCGGGAGGTGAAAAAATCAACGATGAAATCCAGGCCCAAATTATGGAATACATCGAAAAAATGGAGGCAATTACCGGCAAAAAGTTCGGTGATTTGGAAAATCCGCTGCTCGTTTCCGTTCGTTCCGGAGCAAGGGCTTCCATGCCTGGTATGATGGATACCATTTTAAATCTCGGCCTGAATGAAAAGGTCGTTGAGGTTATGGCGAAAAAATCTGGCAACCCCAGATGGGCATGGGACTGCTATAGAAGATTTATTCAGATGTATTCAGACGTCGTCATGGAAGTCGGCAAGAAGTATTTCGAAGAGCTCATCGACAAAATGAAAGCCGAAAAGGGCGTCACAATGGATACCGAGCTGACCGCGGAGGATTTGGCGACACTGGCCTCCCAGTTTAAGGAAGAATACAAGGCAAAGATCGGTTCTGATTTCCCGACCGACCCCAAAGAGCAGCTGATGGGGGCTGTAAAGGCCGTATTCCGTTCTTGGGACAACCCCCGTGCTATCTACTACAGAAGAATGAACGACATTCCCTCAAGCTGGGGAACCGCCGTTAACGTGCAGATGATGGCGTTCGGCAACATGGGTGACACCTCCGGTACGGGCGTTGCCTTTACCCGTAATCCAGCTACGGGCGAAAAGAAGCTATTCGGTGAATTCCTCATGAACGCACAGGGCGAGGACGTTGTGGCAGGTGTCAGAACGCCTCAGACAATCGATCAGCTCAAAGAGGTAATGCCCGAAGCTTATAACCAGTTTGTCGAAATCTGCAAAACGCTTGAAAACCACTACAGAGACATGCAGGATATGGAGTTTACCATCGAGGACAGAAAGCTCTATATGCTTCAGACCAGAAACGGTAAGAGAACCGCTGCGGCGGCGCTGAAAATTGCATGCGATCTTGTCGACGAAGGTATGATCACGGAAAAAGAAGCTGTCTGCATGATCGATCCCAAGCAGCTTGACGCTTTGCTGCATCCTCAGTTCGAAGCCAAGGCTCTGAAAGCTGCAAAACCTGTTGCTACCGCTTTGGCTGCTTCCCCCGGCGCTGCGTGCGGACGCATTGTCTTCACCGCCGAAGATGCAACGGAGTGGGCAAAAAGAGGTGAAAAGGTCGTTCTCGTACGTCTGGAAACATCACCTGAAGATATTGAAGGTATGCACTATTCCGAGGGCATTCTGACTGTACGCGGCGGTATGACCTCTCACGCTGCTGTTGTGGCACGCGGTATGGGAACCTGCTGCGTTTCCGGCTGCGGCGAAATCAAGATGAACGAGGAAGCAAAGACTTTTGAGCTTGCCGGAAAAACATATCGCGAGGGAGACTATATTTCTCTGGACGGATCCACAGGTAATATTTACGGCGAAGCCATCCCTACAGTGGAAGCTTCCATTTCCGGTGAATTCGGCCGTATTATGGCTTGGGCCGACAAATACAGAACCCTTCAGGTACGCACCAATGCAGATACACCAAAGGATGCAAAACAGGCTCGCTCTTTCGGGGCAGAAGGTATTGGTCTCTGCCGTACAGAGCACATGTTCTTCGAGCCCGATCGAATCTCTGCTATCCGCGAAATGATCTGTTCCGATACTGTTGAAGAGAGAGAAGCTGCCCTTGCAAAGCTTCTGCCTATGCAGCAAGGAGATTTTGAAGCGCTCTATGAGGCGCTTGAGGGCTGCCCTGTCACGATTCGTTTCTTGGATCCACCGCTTCATGAATTTGTTCCCACAGAGGAAAAGGATATCGAGGCACTCGCAAAAACGCAGGGCAAGAGCGTCGCGGATATCAAGGCAATCATCGCTTCTCTGCATGAATTCAATCCGATGATGGGGCACAGAGGCTGCCGTCTTGCCGTAACTTATCCTGAAATTGCTGCTATGCAGACCAGAGCGGTTATTCGTGCAGCGATCAATGTTAAAAAGGCACATCCGGATTGGGATCTCGTACCGGAAATTATGATTCCTCTGGTCGGAGAGGTCAAGGAGCTTCAATATGTGAAAAATATAGTTGTGACAACGGCAGATGCGGAAATCAAAGCGGCCGGCAGCGATATGCATTATAAAGTCGGCACAATGATCGAGATTCCGCGTGCCGCTTTGACTGCAGATGAAATTGCCAAAGAAGCTGAATTCTTCTCCTTCGGTACAAATGACCTGACGCAGATGACTTTTGGCTTCAGCCGTGATGATGCCGGTAAATTCCTCGGCGCATACTACGACAAGAAAATTTATGAGAACGATCCGTTTGCGAAGCTGGATCAGGTTGGTGTCGGCAAGTTGGTAAAAATGGCTGCAGAACTCGGACGTAAGACGCGTCCTGATATCAAGCTCGGTATCTGCGGTGAGCATGGCGGAGATCCGTCCACTGTTGAATTTTGTCACAACATCGGTTTGAACTATGTTTCCTGTTCTCCCTTCCGCGTGCCGATTGCGAGACTGGCTGCCGCACAGGCTGCTATTAAACAAAGATAGGCTATCGTCCCGTTAGAGGAAAACTGAATAGACTTATCATATGTACGGTGAGAATGCTCGTCATTCTCACCGTATTCTTTTATGTCGGCAGTTGCTTTGCCTTTTCGTCCCTCAACAGAACCGATAATCGCCTGTTTTTTATTCTGCGTAAAGTTCAAATCCCAGCGGTAGTGTCCGTTATCAATCGGAGTAATTCGGGAAACAAACTTTTCAATGATGTTTTCGTCGATTGTAGGTCCAGAAAAATCAATCATTTCGTCAAGAGCGGCTTTAATAGCGTTCATATCGAGAGATTCAGCGAGTTCATCCGAAACAGCATTTAGCTTGTCAAGTTCTTCGTTTAGAGTGGCTAGCTCGCTTTCTGCTTTTTGCCGTAATTCTCCGAATTTCTCTTTGGATATTTCACCGTCGGCACGCATAGCAATCAAATTATCCAACCTTGCCGTCGCACGAGAGATTTTGCCCTGAACGGCAGCAATAGTCGCTTTATTATTGCTGGAATCGGATTGATAGCACTCTCCGAGCAATTTATAGGCTTCCATAACGGCATCTTTTTTATCCGTCCATATACTTTCAAAAATCTTTTTTGCCATAAGGTCGAGTTTCCAATCGCCAATCATACGAATATCGCAATAGCCGTCGGTGTCAAGACCGTTTTTCTCTCGGAACGATTTACTGCCATTATTTACTTGGTTGTAGCATTGATAGCCGAATACGGTATCACCGCGCTGGTTGGTTCTCCATTTGTTTTTTCGGAAAGTAGAGCCGCAGGCACAGCGGAGTTTCCGCAGCCATACATCCTGTGAAGCCTTCTTTCCGTAGGTTCGCTCGCCTTTGTTGACAATCATTTTGGTTGTTCGGCTTTTTCGGATTTCCTCGCAACGCTTAAAAACTTCCTCTGAAATGATAGGTTCAAAGTCACCTTTTATATAAAGATATGTGCTTTCGTCAAGGTTCTTGATACGCTTTTGTTCCAGATAATTATTGCTGTATGATTTCAAATAATACTTGTAACCCATATAGGTAGCATTTCGTAAAATGCGGCTGATTTTTGAAACACTCCAACTTACATTTCCGTGTCCGTCTTTTCTTTGGCGTCTGCAAAGTTCTTTACAGATTTTTGTTTCGCCAAGTCCCTCTAAATAGAGGTCAAAAATCATTCTTACGGTTTTGGCCTGATCCTCGTTGATAACATAAGTGCCGTCCACACGATCATAGCCGATAATATTTCCGCTACCGTAAAGAACACCATTATCACGGCTGATTTTTTGACCTGCCCGAACACGCTCTGAAATTTTGCGGCTTTCTTCTTGGGCGAGAGTTGCCATAATCGTTAAGCGCAGTTCACCGTCGCCGTCCATAGTCCAAATATTATCCTCGACGAAATAGACCTCTACGCCATAATTCTTCAATTCTCGCGTCATAACAAGAGTATCAACGGTATTACGAGCAAAACGGCACACCTCACGGGTAACAATTAAATCAAATTCTCCCTGCTTCGCGTCCTCAATCATTTGCATAAAAGCAGGGCGTTTTTTTGCCTGTGTGCCGGTTATGCCCTCGTCGATATACTTGTCAAGTACAGTCCAGTTCGGATGAAATTTTGCTTGGTCGTCATACCATTGCATTTGGTTTTCCAAAGCCGCTAACTGTGCCTCATGCTCCGTAGAAACACGACCGTAAAATACAGCTTTGCGTTCTCTGTTTCTATCCAAAATAAAAGTATTTGGAATCCTAAAAGCTGTGTTTGTCTGATACATAAACTTACCTCCTTGATTTTGTATCTATATTGTACCTATAAACAGGCTGCTTGTGAAATGTGTGAATTTAGCCGTTTCTTTGCATTTATATATGTCTGCCTGTTTACAAGACCCTTTTCAAAGAGAATTTCAATCAGAAGAACAGCTACATACTTATTATCAATCTGAATCTTATATCCCATAGGCAGCCTCCTTAACGGTTCTTCGGGATAATCTCGTAGTCATATCCTTTTCGCTGATTACAAT
>DXYE01000182.1 GCA_019415985.1 Clostridiales bacterium | reverse complement strand
CATTGATTTTATTAGCTTTTTGCCGCTATCGCTATCACACCTCATTATTCGACCGCCCGTCTTTCAGAGAAATGGAACGGTTGATTGAAAGCGACAAAGTGGGAACGGTCATCGTCAAGGATATGTCACGGCTTGGCAGAAACTATTTGCAGGTCGGTATGTATACGGATATTGTCTTCCCCGAAAACGATGTGCGGTTTATCGCTGTCAACGACAATGTAAATTCCGCCGTGCAGACGGAATTTGATATGACGCCGATCCGCAACTTCTGTAACGAGCTTTATGCCAGAGATACCGCAAAGAAAATCAAGTCCACTTTCCGAATGAAGGGAGAAAGCGGAAAGCACCTGACCTCCAATCCCCCTTTCGGATTTGTCAAGGATACCGAAGATAAGGATAAGTGGCTGACAGACGAAGAAGCGGCACAAACCGTACGGTATATTTTCAAGCTGTGCTATGACGGGCTTGGGCCTACGCAGATCGCAAAAAAACTGAAAGCGGATAAGGTGCTGACTCCAACGGCATACAAGGCACGGAAAGATGGAAAACTGCTTCCTGCTGAGCCGTACAGGCGGGCACAGAAAACAGAAGATCGAAATTTACTACAAGGCTGCGGGCATTATCAATATTGCCGATGAGGACTGCGTTGCCATCGATGGCAGACTCGGAATGCAGAACGCAAAAAAGAAAACAGCCTGACAACGCAAAGCGGCGGCACAGCCTTTCGGCTGCACCGCCACCTTACATATTTACTTCGTTATCGCCCCTCGGCTAAAGGCGTGAACATCTTATTTTATTTAAGGATGTATGTCCCTGAAATCAAAAGGCATGCTTCCCGAAATATCCGCACATCATTAGAGTACCTTTTGCACACTGCTTTTCACATCGACCGCTGCAATATGATTCATTTAACAACACAGCAGCAGAAAAGACCGCATCTCACGTTCCAGTATATTTTACGAAGCTTTTGACAGCCTATATTCGTTTTATTTTAAAGTGAATTCTTTGTATCTCCTGTCACCAGCTCTTTAATGGTTGTCGCCAACCCTGCCATGGACTGCACATTACTCGGAATAATGATTTTTGTTGCCTTACCATCTGCCGCTGCGGCGAATGCCTCCAAGCTCTTGAGTGCAATGACCGCCTCAGTCGGATTTGACTCGTTGATTTTCCGAATACCCATGGCTGTCGCCTCCTGTACCTGAAGGATTGCCTCCGCTTCGCCTTCGGCACGGCGAATCATGGCCTCCTTTTCGGCTTCGGCCTTCAAAATTGCCGCCTGTTTGGACGCCTCTGCCTCCAAAATGGCGGATTGCTTGCGTCCCTCAGCAACCAGAATGGCCGAATTCTTTTCACCCTCAGCTTTGAGAATGGATTCTCGGCGTTCCCTTTCCGCCTTCATCTGTTTTTCCATTGCATCCTGAATTTCCTTAGGAGGCATAATATTCTTTAATTCTACACGTGTCACTTTAATACCCCAGGGATCCGTCGCTTCGTCCAGTATGGCACGCATTTTCGTATTGATGATATCGCGGGAAGTCAGCGTGTTGTCCAGCTCCAGTTCACCAATGATGTTGCGTAGCGTTGTGGCCGTCAGATTTTCAATGGCGCTCATCGGATTCTGTACGCCGTAGGCAAAAAGCTTACAGTCTGTAATCTGATAGAACACGACCGTATCAATCTGCATTCTGACATTATCCTTCGTGATGACGGGCTGCGGGGGAAAATCCGCCACATGCTCCATGAGTGAGACCTTTTTTGCGATCTTATCGATGAACGGCACTTTGAAATGCAGTCCGGTGCCCCATGTTTTATAATACGCACCCAAACGTTCGACTACATAGGCATGTGCCTGCGGGACAATTTTGATGTTTGCAATGATGACAATGACTACAATGGCGAGAATAATAAGTAGATACGGCATAGAACTGCCCTCCTAATAAAATATGGGATGTGAAATATATAAAAACAAATCCCTTTTCTGAACTTCTCTGATTTGGATTTTCGTAAAGTAAATTTAAAAAGCACAGAAGACTTCCGATTTACATCACAGAATCACCCGTCTGAACCGTGCCGATATCATCATGGAAACGCAATACTTTATCGGATTCCGACGGTAGGCCCAAACGGTCCGGTTAAACAATCGGCATCTCCCGCTTTCTCTTTTCATAAACGGACAATCAGTTTTACACCTTCTATTCTCACAATTTCAACAATGCTTCCAGCCGGAATTTTTCCCTCCGGCTCTTCACTTCTCGCTGTCCATACCTGCCCCTCAACCTTTACCTGTCCGGCAGCCGCAATATTATCGATCGACTCCGTCACAATCCCTTCGTGCCCTACTATCCGATCTGCATTCGTAGGCACCTGCTTTGGCTTTAAATATTTTCTGAACAGAGTCCGCGAAAGAAAGATCAGGCAAATGGAGCCGGCAAAAAAAACAGTGGTCTGAATCCACAGCGGAACACCGCACAGAGCAAGGATCATAGCTGTTAGTCCCGCCGGTACAAACCAGATGGAAACGAGTCCCATTGTCATTCCCTCAACAAAGACGCTCAGCACAACCACTGCCAGCCATACATACGCCATATATTCGGATAACATTCAATCACCCCCTGTACAATCTCGCCGGCTTTCTATATTGACGTATTCAGTATATCAACTTTACCGTACAAAGTCAAGGGATTCTCCGTAGTATTTTTTGCCGAACAGAGCCTACATCCGGCGGGTGCATGCAACATCAGAAACCGAAATTTTTCACAGAGGTGAGTTAGAAAAGCTACAGCTTCTGACACACAGGGCAATAATATACGCTCCCGCCCAAATAGGATTCCTTCACGATGACACCGCCGCACATCGGGCACGGAGCCCGGTACGTATTTTTGCTCATGAGCGTTTTATAGCGCCCCTTTTCTCCAAATATATCACTTTCTACGTCTCGGCCACCCTGTTCCGTCATCTTTGTAAGCGTCCTCTTGATGTTGTACAGTAGATTTTCGTAGTCCTGCTTTTCTAGGGTTTCCACTTTACGTTTGGGATGCAAACCAGACAAAAACAGGACATCCTGCAGCACGCCATTTCCAAATCCCGGAATACGCTGTCCAGTAGCAAGCAGCGCTTTCACAGACGTGGTCTCCGGTTTCACATTTCTGGCAAGGCCCATTAGGTATTCAAGGCTGAACGCATCCGAAAACACCGACGGCGCATTCTTCGCCAATACATCATAATTGTTCTTCTCTTCTCCTTCGTATCCGAACAAGCATCCGTACATACAAACGCTGCAAGTCAGATATGTTCCATCACCGAAATCGAAAAACAGCTGATGCTTTTTGGGCAGCTTCTTTTCACTCACAATGTAGCGAATGGAAATTCCATCGCAGAACATAAAGCCGCAGTTATCTGTCAGCTTCAGATGAAGCTTTCCGCCGTATGCGTGCGCACCCGTCACGGTTTTTCCGACAAATTTATCATGATACGATGCCGGATCTCCCTCAAACCATGCAAAACCATGCGGGTTCGCGTTCGCAATCAGGTTGCATATAGTTTTTCCGGCGAGTGTGCTGCTTAACTGTTCGGACAGGACAATAGCCTCTGGTATCTCTATCATTTTTAACCTCTCTTTCTCCGCTGCGCAGCGGTATAAACAGGCATGAATGATGTGTTTTGGCAATATCGGTATGACCTTAAAGGCGCCGCAGAAATTCTGCTAAGAACACCTTTCTTCACTACAAAAGCCAAATGCCCAGCTTATTTGCGGTTCAATAGCACTTTCGGATGAAATATTCCGTTTTACGTCTCGGGATACCCGGTTGCTCATACATTGAAACGGAACAGAACAACATCGCCATCCTGCATGACATACTCTTTACCTTCGCTTCTGATCAGACCTCTGTCCTTTGCGGCACTCATCGTACCGGCCTGTATCAGCTCGTCAAAGGAAATAACTTCCGCTCGGATAAAGCCTCTTTCTATATCGGAGTGGATTTTGCCTGCAGCCTGCGGCGCTTTGGTACCTGCTTTGATGGTCCAAGCCCGTACCTCAGGCTGTCCCGCGGTCAAAAAGCTGATCAGCCCCAACAGCGCATAGCTCTTGCGAATCAACTGATCCAGACCGCTTTCCCGGATGCCGAGATCCTTTAGAAATTCGCTTTTTTCTTCATCGGCAAGTTCCGCAATTTCAGCCTCAATAGCAGCGCAGACCGGGAGAATTTCCGCGTGTTCCAGTTCTGCAAACCGACGAAGCTGTTCAAAATAAGAGTTATTCGACAGGTCTCTGCCAACGTCATCCTCGCCGATATTTGCTGCATAGATAACCGGCTTCATACTGAGAAGCGGCAGGGACGAAATGCATTGGCGCTCTGTTTCGTTGAATTCCAATCCACGTACCGATTTGCCGTCGGACAATGCCTCATAAATCCGCTCTAGTACATTTTTTTCGGCCTCAAGGCTCTTGTCGCCCTTCAACTGTTTTTTCACCCGATCCAAGCGTCTTTCCACCAACTCTAAATCCGACAGCATCAGTTCGGTGT
>DXYE01000181.1 GCA_019415985.1 Clostridiales bacterium | reverse complement strand
TATAATGCCCCTCCAAATAAAGATAAGTGTCTAGCAGCGCGCCGCTTTGCTCCAGTTGGGCCACAGTGTTTGCCAAATCCGTATAGTGCGATACCAGATTCGGAAGCGCCTCAAAACGTGCGAGCCGACTGCCGAACAGACCGGGAGACGAAAGTACACTGTCGCCTAAAGCATTTGGGTCGAGCAGATTCTCATCCGCATTCAAAACCTCATACGGCGCATACAAGTAGCGTGAGGGGGCGCGCATGTTCTTTACGGTTATTTGATTTGTCTCGCTGTTGCCTTCTCCGAGCAAAGCGCTGAGCGAAGCCAACTGTGTCTGCCCCCAAAAGTCATTGCGGTGAAGCCAGTAAAAAAGATCGACATTTTCCGCAAGGGTTTCAGCCGGAAGATTTACCCAGGCATCTCCCTGATAAACACTTCCCACAAATCCTCGCAGATACAGAGAATCCGGCCGGCTCATCAGTACCTCCAGATGGGCCTCTTTGTCTGGTATGAAAGCCGCGATCCGAGTAAAGTTCCCTTCCGGCATCACGGAGCTATGACCATATCGAAATTCATTGATTGAATCGGAGAGGCTGGTCTTCAAAGCCTCAAAAGCGCTCTGCCAGTTCTCCGGTATCCGGCAAAAGTACAGAATTACTGCAAGGACTACGGCTAGCGAGCAAAACAGAAACTTCCTAAGCAAATCTCCCCTCTTTCCTCTTTGGCTGCTTTTCTTCCTTTGGTTTCGGATTGTTGTGTCCCGATACCCGGGAACTGCATTGCGCAAATAGATGCAAAGAGCGGCAAGCAGCATCGATATCAGGAAAGCGACAGATGGCAGAACGCCCATAAGACATGCCGTGACGGCCGCGGCAACCGCCAAGGTCGTTGTCAACAGGATACCGCCGTTTTCCAAAGCGACCGCAATATAACCGGCAACCAGCAGTCCGGCCGCAGCTACACTGAATAAGATCCAGCTATCCTGAGCATTTTCAGCGCATGCCGCCAACGGAAAATTTCTACCGAATCGCCGGATAAGCGCGCAGAGCGCGCTATTCCAAATCATCAGAAGCCCCTGCGCCGTCTGCCGAAAGAAAATTATCGTTACCAAAAGCGACGCAGCAGCCGGGAAAATCATCGCTGCAAGAGAAGTTTTTTTCTGTATAGCAGCAGGGATACAGCAGCAATCGATAGGACCGCTGCCGACAGCAATACCGCCGAAAGATACGGCGTTCGTATATCAAAAATCTGAAACAAAGACAGCAAAAATCCGCATGAGAGAAAAAGAGATAAGACGCCGTTCCAAACCAGACGCCGACCATTTCGCCCAGCGCTTTCAGAGCGGATGCTCACGAGCAAGGTCTCCGGAATATGCTTGTCTCTGCGAGCCTTTTTTATGCCCATACCTAATATTTTCATATCTTTTCATACTGCGTCATCATCGACGCTTCCATTCCTTCGTTTTAAAAGTGGCAATGCCCCGGCCCCCTCGCCGCATCTAAGGCCTTATGCTCGGAAAACGTCAGAAGAACGGGTTCTGCTCATCAAAGGGTGAACATTCGAATAGAGAAGCGGATCACCCTTTTCACGGTCATCATTCCGCACAGGCCAAGACATCTGACAGTGTTTCCGGTGTAAAGGGAATCACATGACTGCCGGTATCCCTTCTCGTCGGTTCCTTTTCCGCCAACAGTACCGTGAGCCTTGGGGCCATCAGTTCTGTTCCCGGAGGAATTACCGGGGATACATATATATAACGGCTGTAGGGGCATGTCTCCTGCTGTTTGTAGTACTGAAAGCATGCGTACTCGTCTACCGTGCATCCTGCAGACAGTATTTCAACCGTCAGCCCGTCATGGTCCTGCTGATTTTTAATTTCTATAAGCTTAAATTCTCCCTTACGCTGATCCTGCCACGCCACGGCATGAGGAATTTCCAGTTTACACAGCGTCCGGCTGATGCTGAGCAATGCCACTGCCATGGCCTCAGCGACCGCAGGCTCCGGCAACAGCGATTCCTCCTGCACGCCGGTTTCCAGCAGTAAAAGGACAGAATTCGAAACAGACGGCGGGGCTTCCCTTAGCACAAACCGTCGCCATAACCAGAATCACCGCGCACGCAAGTGCCATAAGTGCTTTTGTTCTTGTTTTCATAATGTACCTCCCCAAATAGGATAATGATAAAATTATTTAAAAAGCAAGTCCGGTTCTCCTCAGAAATACCCGTTCCTGCATTTTATCCATCCGCCTTCAGCGCCGAATATCGGGCGCAGCGTCACCCGCCGCCCCTTCCTTTTTACTGCTGATCGCACTGCCGCCGGGGAAAAAAGAGAGGACAACCGCCGATACGGTTATCGCAATAGAGATGTACAGCCCCGGAGGTCTCTGTATAAAATTCACGGCATAGCCGAGATAGGGTATGACGACAATGGGTCTACCAATCAGATTCTTAAAATGTACGGGTGCACCGTCGGCCGCTTCATTTGCATCCCCTTTGGTATAAAAGCATTGATTCTCCGCGTCCACAGCAATGACGCGATGAGTCGCAGCCATCAGTTCCTCGTTCAGTACAAAGGTGATAACGTCTCCTGCCTGAATGGATTCCGGCTCTGCTTTTCGAACATAAATCAAAGAACCCACCGGATATTCCGGTCCCATACTGCCGCTCAGGACTGTAAAGGGCCGGAGGCCAAGCAGTCTGGCTCCGAAAAGCACCAGGGCAAGGAACACAGCCAATATCACCAGGATCGTACCGGCAATGTGTGATGTTTTTTTCCAGAAATGTTTCATTTTGGCTCCCCCGTTTCGTCTGTAACAGCTGTGTCCCCCGCTCAGCATGCCTATTCTAAAAAACACCTGTATAAACCGGCGCTGACCATGATATACTGATTCATAGAGTGACCACATAAACGAATAAATGAAAAAAAGCCGGAAGATAAAGCCTCTCTTTATCTCCCGACCATTTTTCTGACCATTTAAATACAGACCACCGACTGTAGTCTGCACATATTCTGCTGTTTTAGTGCAAAGGAGGAATGTACATAACGATTCAGCGTTGTTTTGACATCAGAATGCCCCAAAATTTCGGACAGCGATTTCATATCAAAGCCGGTCTCCACGCAACGTGTAGCGAAGGTATGCCGCAGGGCATGAAAATTCGTCTTAGACAGTCCGGCCTACGCTATCATTTTTTCAAATTTCAACTGCAGCAGTCTAGGCTCTGTATACTTTCCATCCGCGTTGGCAAGCACATATCCATTTTCCCTTCGAAAACCTTCCATCCGCAGCAAAAGGAAGTCCGGCAGAGGAATCCGGCGGTTGGAGGCGATACTTTTCGGCGTGGAAACCACAACCTCCGTCCCGCCATGCTGTCCCTTCAGCCGCTGCATTGTCTTATTCACCGTTAAAATACCTCCGTCAATGTCCTCCCACCGAAGTGCACATAGCTCACCGATACGCAGACCCGAATACAAAGCTAAAAAGACCCCGAATTTATAAATATCCATATCCATAGAAAGATAGCGCTCAAGACATGCCTGTTCTTCTGCAGATAAAACCCGCATTTCCCTACGTTCCTCACGTAGACGCTGAATCCTGGGCCCAGCAATCTGATATTCAGTCTCGGCAAAGGAAAACACCAGGGCAAGAATCATAAGCATATCGTTGACAGTCTTTCTGGACAATGCTCTGCCGCTGTATCTGCCATTGTGCAGACGGTCGTCGCTGAACCGTTCGATCACGCTGGAAGTCACATATCTTACCTGCATATCGCCTATGGCGGGCGCAATGTGATTTCGGACCATACCCTCGTATTTTTGATATGTCGCCGGCTTTACCTGATTGCGGATATACAAAAACCACTGATCCAATACTTCATTTACCGTTAAATCCGCATGCGGCATTCTACATACTGTGATATTATGCTGTATATATTGTCTTTTGGATTTGACGAGCTTATAACTGTCCGCATAGACGGACCCATACTTTTTCCTACCGTCCGGCAGGATTTCCTTTACGTATCTCGCCTCCCACCGACCGTCCTTTCTTTTGTAAATGTTTTCGCCTCTTCTTGGCATGCTTTTCACGTCCTTTCTGTGCAGGGCACCCTACTATTGTATACGTTATTGGAGGTGACGGCAAATTTGACGATAATAAAATTTTGACACCGAATTTTTATGAATTATTTGTTAATATTAAATTTAACGTTTCAACATTTCTTGTAACTTACTGCTTGATATGATATAATTCTAATATCTATTACAGTCAAATTTCATTTATGTGGTCCCTCTACTAAAAATTGCATAGCTTTTGATATGAATATATTGTTAATATTAAACTAGCAACAAAATTATCTATTGCTATTTGTCAGATAATGTGATAGAATAGAAGTAGATTTAAGAAACAATCCGTTTCATTTATGTGGTCATTCTGTGAATACTTAGCAATAAGTGTTCCTTTTTTAGTTGCATTAAGGTTCTATGCTTTTCTGTATCCTGTAACATCCATAATGACATGAATTCCGCTCTTTGGATTCAGAGTGGCATTCGATCGTTAATTATATACGGAGCAAGCAATTTCAT
>DXYE01000180.1 GCA_019415985.1 Clostridiales bacterium | reverse complement strand
CGTCTTTTCGGGTGCGAATGCAACTATAAAACCAGGATAACTATAGATTCGCGCTATTAAATTTTAAAGCATTTTATAATCATTCATCGCGGATTACATGTCCCACAGGGAGAATAACCAGACGATTGGGCTGCGCTTGCCGAATTCCACCATATAGCGTTTCGTATAAGAATCCTCTGTGCATGTCTGCACTTAGAATAATGATATTTATCCGATTCAGCGCTCCCTACATACTTGCCCTCATAGTCCCTTGAATCCACGTCGGCCAGTGTATCGTCCGAATTATATGTTCGGGGCGTAGGTTTCGCTGTGGCTGTCGGCTTAGGTGTTGCTCTGCCGGTGGGCTTAGCCGTGGGCCTGGGTTTTTCCGTGTGGGCGCCTGATGGCGTCTCTGTTGACGGACTTATGCGCGGTGTAGAAGCGGGCCTTATGCTTGGACTATCGGTTGGATCCTCTGATTCAGCACTCGAAGCGGGGGTTAGTTTCACATCAACTGTTGGATCAAGCGTTGGAGCGGTAATTGGATTGCTGACCGTAGCCGAGCAGCCCGTCAAAAGGCAGACAAGGAGCAAAAGAGCACACAATTTGCGTTTCACTTATTATTTTCCCCTCTCCAGAATTGTCATATAAATTGTAACATAAATGTGAATGTATTCAATAGTTTTATTTAGAAAATAGCATGTATTACACTATTGGCAACGCTGCTGTTTGTCGATTTTTAGGATATGTAGCTATAATCGGTAAATCTGCCAGTAGTATTGACACGTTTGTTCGGCTTTGATAAAATGATTTAGAATAAACATTCCAAAGCTAGAGAAAGAAAATATATCATGTCGCATTGCAGACACCATCGTTACAAGTGTCTATTGTTCTTTGCCTTAGTTTTGTCTACCTAACCCTTTAATATAAATAACGAACCATCCAAAACATACGGCCTTGGATGGTCTGTTAAGTGTAGCCTTTCGCACCTTGAAAACCAATATATTATTTAAGTTTGTTTATCTCATCCATGAAGCCAGCTGTAATAATACCGCTAGGAAGCGCAATCTCGGCAATACCCAAAAAGAAGGTTATGCAGAAAAACATGCTTAACAAAGCCTATGCAACTCATCCTGATATGAAGGATGACAATGCAAATTTTATGTCACAGTACCTGCAGGCCCAAGGCGTTCCCTATACTGGCAAGTGGAATATATACAAAAAATCATATGGCCGACCAAGTAACTTAAGATAATGCAAGCTTGTTTTTTGCAGCTATATCCATTATTCCTGATGTAATAGAATTTAGCGTTAGCATGGAGCCCATTCGGTATGGGGCCTATACTCATACTTAGGCTTTTTCGTATTGAACATAAATATTGAACTAGAATTAATGCCGTATTGGGCCTCAATTACTAGCTATACTCTTTCCTGTTTCAAATACAAAAAATCAGCCTTTTAATCAGGCTGATTTACATGCTTACATAACGCTATTTTATCTTAACACTGTCTATAATGTCTAAAAATGTTGCCCTTAAAGTCCCGTCGCTGGTTGAAGGCTCCCGTACATACAAAAGGTATAACCTCGATTCATCAGCTATATACAAATTAATACTTTCCTTATCATCATAGACACCTGTAAACAATACTGCCGGCCTATTAGAAACCATTATATCAAAATCAATAGTTTTGATTACAGGTTCATAAAAATCAATAAAAGCCTGAAGCATTTCTTTAGCTTTCTCTTTATCAGCTATGTCAAGGGTAACATCATCTCTGTATTCCATGATACTTATAATTATATATCCGTCGTCCGTTCCGTATGAACTATTACCCGAATCATCGGCGTTTCTTTGCAAAGATGAAGAAATTCTATAGGTCAAGTCCTTCAGTGTGTAGGTTTTATCCAACACCATTGGCGTTGCATCCGGTCTTTCAATTTTTGAAGTTATTGAGTTCTTTGTGCATGCTGTAAAAGAAACGAGCATACAAAAACATAACAGTAAAGCAGATAATTTTTTCATGTAACATCCCTTCATTCAACTTTAGCTTACAGCAGTTAATAATAATTTGCAACGCTTTTAGTTTTTCGATAATACCACCAATCTCGTATCCAGAGGAGGAAACAATACATGTTATAAACAGAATGGTCATAAAGAGTCCCGCAACGAACAATGCCTCGCGGGTAGGTATCATCTGTAACGGATGATGCCTACTATCCCGTTAACAGAGATGTAACGGGGGTTCGTATTCTGAATATCATTCTCCGCCAAAAACGTCCATTTGGCGGGTACTCTTTTCATGCCCATCGCCGGTTATGCACCCAATACCGAGTGCAGCACCCCATCAGTTTTGCTATCAATGGAATATCCATCCGACGCAATGGGACAACCAGCCGCGTTTCACGGGTCTCTGCAATCGCTCCGCTAACCTGGTGTCTAACCCCCTCGCTTTCATAATCTGCGATCCGAGCCATTTCATTGGCCGGAGCCTCACGCGACCTAAGGTCCAAGTGAGCATATGACTTCAATGAAATACCCACACAGGAAAAGGCCTGACATTTATTTGAACGACGGGCCTTACTATAAACCGACAGCCATTTCCTTTTCATCTTTACCATAGCTTCCCGGCAATGGCTTTAGTATGCCGTCGGCTGCCCTCATCAAGAGCTGTTAACAGCGCGATGAGCTCACGCGGTTACAAGGGTCCTGATAGGAAGGGTCAAAAGAATCTAAGCGGCGTTGCTTAAAAAATATTGCGGGAGCGCGAAAAGAGCTTGTATAGACGGGCTGGAATCGTTATTCTCCACAGCCTGCCGGCCACGCTCTGCTGACTATCGCGTCACACATTTTCTCTGCCTTAGCTTTATATGGCCATGACCTAAAAAAACTATAAGGTCAAAGAATCCGTATAAACAAGAAGCAGCCGCTCAAAATCCGCTTTGCTGCGCCAGCATATTGAGCAGGGACAATATTATTACAATCAGGGTCTTTCACCCCAATAGCCCGTCACCTCCACGGATGGTTGTTGGTGCATTTTCAAATTATCTTCGGCTGCAAGCAGTCTTTTATACTCGGCAGAGCCGCTCAAACCCCGATCCGTATCATGCCTATAAAAGCCTTTCATACAGCCTGAACCAATCCAGTCCGTACTCACTTAAACCAAGGTCAACCGTATCAATGTATTGAAATCCGCATTTTTCATATAGCCGGATAGCGGGCAGATTATTCTCATAGACGTCCAGGCGCAGGGCTTTTACGTTGGAACAACAGGCATTCTGGACGGCAAAATCAATCAGTCCGCGGCCGATCCCCATCGAAAGATAGTCAGGGTGCACCGCCAATGTGTATATCACCAGAATATCCTCATCCCGCAGGTCAGCCTGCCACTTAGCTTTTTGGTAGGCTGGCTCTGGTTTGTGCCGCAGAATGACAGATCCTGCGATGACGCCCTTGTCAAGCGCAACATATAGACAGCCTTCCAAAACGCCGCTTCTGGCAGTTTCCCCTGATCGGATAAACGCCCCTGATCCATCCAGGATAATTGGTTGTATTGGACAGGTGGTCATTCAGGCTGCCATATAGCTGCTCCAGCTCATCAAGGTCTTCTTCTGTTCCCAAGCGAATGTCTATTGGCACTATCCTCTTTCCCCCTGTCACTCTTTGGTTCTGACGATGTAGGCTTTTTTATTTTCTCACCGGCGCAACGATAGAAATCCGATTGTTGCGAAGCCATCTTTACGCCTCCCCCTGTCTTTTAAATTCCACTCCAGGGCGGAGCACTACCCTCTTCAAATAAGATGACAGTAGTCTGCAGGCACAAATCAATCAAACGCTGTCGGCGTCATTCAGCTCAAACAGATTGCCTTCCGGATCTCTAAAATAGGTGCAACGCATACCCCAGTCCTCGATTAACTGCGGTTCCCCCAGAAACTGCACACCGGCGTCTTTGAGTCGTTTGTAGTCCAGATTTAAGTCGTCTGAGGGGATCACCACCACCGCGGCGTCGGACTGCGCGCTTTCTTTGGGTTGTTCATAACCCTTAAACATCGTCATGTTGGCACCGGAGAAGATGGCAAAGCACGGAGGTTCTCCTTCTTTCGCGGCAAAGGAAGTGTAAGGGCCATTCCGATCTCCCCAAACCGCCACCAAACCCATTTTTTCTGTGTAGAAATCAAAACAGGCGCCATAATTTTTTCGAACTAAAATACGTACTGTTGCTTCGTTAAATCGCATCGCGTTATCCTCCATATCTTTAATCATGTTTCCTCAAACGACCTTTTTCTTAAACACAAAAATTCCAAGGGTAAGAAAGCCTCCCGATAAAAGAATGCCCAACAAAACGGGGATCCCATATTCCGATATCGCGGTCCGCCCACCGGCAATTAACACATTGCCTGTTGCGGGCTTTAATGGGCTGTACCCTTGAGCCGCGGGAATCATGCCCACCAGCAAAAGCACTAATAGAACACCGCCGGTAAACAGCAGCGAACCGTACAGGGAGTTGAACAGGGCCCCACCCGCTATTTCGATGGATAAAAACATCATTCCAAACAGCCAGAGGCAAAATACCGCGAACAGCAGTCCGGATA
>DXYE01000018.1 GCA_019415985.1 Clostridiales bacterium | reverse complement strand
GATTGCTTACGCACTGCTGATTTTGTGTCATTCTTTATTCGAGGTTGTCATTGAATACATTTTTGAACACCGCAAAATCATTTTCCTCTTTGGCGCTGTCCACATCGTCGTTGATGGCGATATAGCGGACATCATAGGCGGGGAAGACGAAATCCTGCAACCGCTCCATGCAGGAATTCTTTAACCGTCAGCGGAATTATCCGGCTCCGAACTGTCACTGAGCGCCGTTCCAGACAAAAATACAAATCGCCTTCCCGGATTTCTGTTAGGGGTTGGTCCGGCATGTTTTGCTGTCCTTGAAAAATGGTGGCGTATGGGACATCCGACGGAATATCGCCAGCCTCATCATCACGAACAAATTGAGCCAGCTCCTTCTTTTGATTGGGAGAATGCAGGGCAAACAGTTTTGCCCCAATACGCCTCCCGAAATCACCTGAATCCAATAAACCTAATTTCCCATGCTGCCACCACCTACTTGAAAAATAATCCTCTATCGCTTCTTGGCCATTTAACCCGCCTTAGCAGCAAACTGACTGTTGTAAAGGTCGGCGTAGAATTTGCCCAGCTTCATCAGTTCATCATGGCTGCCCTGTTCAATGATGGTGCCATCTTTCATCACAAGGATATGGTCGGCGTCCCGGATGGTGGAAAGCCTGTGGGCGATAATAAAGCTGGTTCTGCCTTTCATTAGATTATCCATGGCTTTTTGGATTTCCAACTCTGTGCGGGTATCCACACTGGAGGTCGCTTCGTCCAGAATCAGAATGGCAGGGTCGGCAAGAATTGCCCGGGCAATGGTAAGAAGCTGCCGCTGCCCCTGAGACAGGCTGGCGATCTCGTCGCTCAAGATGGTACTGTAACCATCCGGCATAGTACGAATAAAATGATCGGCACGGGCCGCTTTTGCCGCCTGATACACTTCCTCATCTGTGGCGTTTTCCTTACTGTAGGCAATATTGTCACGAATAGAACCGCCAAACAGCCATGTATCCTGTAAAACCATACCAAACATTTTGCGCAGATCCGCCCGCCTCATGGAATGAATATCCATGCCATCGATGGTGATTTTGCCGCCCTGTATATCGTAAAAGCGTATTAGCAGGTTTACCAGTGTGGTCTTTCCTGCTCCTGTGGGACCGACAATCGCCACCTTATCGCCGGATTTCAGGCGGATATACACATCCTGCATCAAGATATTATCATCCGAATATCCAAAGCGGACGTGCTCAAAGCTGACATTTCCCTTAGGTGCAGTAAGAGCCACAGGTTTTGCGGCATCTGGCACTTCTTCTTTCTCGTCCAGCAGCTGGAATACCCGCTCCGCTGCGGCAATAGCGCCTTGGAGGGAGTTTACGGTGTAGGAAATCTGCGTGACCGGCTCCGATGCCTGATTAACATACTGAATAAACGCCTGAATGTCGCCAATGGAGATTGTACCCTTAATAACAGACAAAGCGCCGCCGACCGCCACAGCCACATACCCAAACTGGTTGATCAGACGGATAATCGGGCTGATCATGTAATTCATAAACATGGCCTTTTTGCTGGTACGGAACAGATTCTCATTGAGAATCTTGGTGTTATCCACCGCTGTTTGCTCCAGATTAAACGCCTTTATGACAAGGTTTCCCGTAAAATTTTCCTCAATACTGCTGTTCAGCCGCCCAAGTGCCTCCTGATTGGCGGCAAAGTAGCGGTGTGTCCGACTGGATACCAGTGCAGCCACAATCAAGCTGACGAATATGGTTCCCAGTACAATCAAAGTAAGCAAAGGGCTGATGAGCAGCATCATCACGAAAGCGCCCACAATACCAAAAAATGCAGTGACCAGTTGGGACAGGCCTTCCTGCAAGGTATCAGCCACTTTTTCAAGGTCGCTGGTAGCGCGGCTCAACACTTCACCTTTTTTATGCTGGTCGAAGTAGCACAAAGGCAAACGGTTCAGCTTGGCGCTGATTTCCCTGCGAAGGGTAAGAGTTAGCGTCTGGGAAACGCTGGCCATCGTATTCTGCTGAATGTAGGAGAACAGTGATGACAGCAGGTAGAGCCCCAAAAGCCCCATCAGGACAGCACCCATGGTTTCTAGATTCACCTGAAATCTCTGCCCATTTACAAGGGCATTTTTTATACCATCGTAAATGTCGTTGATTGCAATCCCCATCACTTTCGGGGACAGGATATTAAACAGGGAGCTTACAACGATATTGATAACGATCACCAGTAGTTTCCCCTTTTGCTCCATCAGTTTTTTGAACAGCCGTAGCGCGGTGCCCTTGGCGTTTTTCGCTCGTTCCGCGCTCATATCATCGTCAAAGGTATCTACCGTTGTTTCGCGGGTATCCTTTTCCATGCTCATGCTAATTCCTCCTCACTGAGCTGAGAACGTGCAATCTGCTGGTAAACCGTGCAGGATTCCATCAGCTCTTTATGTGTACCAATCCCGGCAATTCTGCCTTCGTCCAAGACGACAATCTGGTCTGCATCCATAATTGTGCTGATGCGTTGGGCTACTAGAATGACAGCGGCGTTTGTCACTTCATCCTTCAGAGCAGCCCGCAGTTTTGCGTCCGTTTTGAAGTCCAGGGCCGAGAAACTGTCGTCAAAAATGTAAATTTCCGGTTTTTTCACTAGGGCGCGGGCAATTGCAAGGCGCTGTTTCTGCCCGCCGGAGAAGTTGTCACCACCCTGGGAGACACGGGTATCGTATCCATCTTCAAGACCGTCAATAAAATCGCCAATCTGAGCAATTTCAGCGGCGTGGCGAATTTCTTCCATGGTCGCGTCCTTTTTCCCGTGGTGGAAATTGTCCAGAATGGTGCCGCTGAACAAAAATGCTTTTTGGGGCACAAAGCCGATTTTTTCCCGCAGCACCTGCTTTGACATTCGCAGGATATTCACCCCGTCAATACGGATGGTGCCGCTTTGGATGTCATAGAAACATGGGATCAGGTTGGCAATGGTTGATTTTCCGGAGCCGGTACCGCCAATGATCGCGGTAATTTTTCCGATGTCCGCCGTAAAGCTGATATTGTTCAGAACCGGTTCCTCCGCGCCTTTATACTGAAAGGTAACATTGCGGAATTCCAGCTTGGCTTTTGCAAGGTGCTGCCGGGGCTTCTGCTGGCTTATAGCGGTATCCGTATTGACAGCCAGTACTTCGTTGACACGGTTGGCGCAGGACTGCGCTCTTGGGAAGATCATAAAGACCATAATGCCCATAATGAGGTACATCAGGATCATGATGGCATATTCCGTGAGAGCCATAATGTCGCCGATCTCCATGGCGCCATCGGCAACCTGCTGGCCGCCGCTTGCCAAAATGATGACCGTGCAGATGTTCATAATGAGCATGATGACCGGCATCATCACAGCGAAAATCTTGTTGATGCGAATGGCGCTCTGGGCGTAATTCACAAAGGATTTATCCGTGCGCTCCTGCTCAAATCTGGAACGATTAAAAGCACGGATCACCCGGATGCCAGTCAGCATTTCCCGCAGGGTGCGGTTGATCTTATCCAGCAGGGTTTGCAGTTTGGAAAACAGCGGCATCACTTTCTTGGCAAGAAATATAGTGAAAATGCAAACGACCAGCATGGCAATAACAATAACCATTGCTAGGGAAGGGCTTTGAGAAAAGGCCAGAATCAGCCCCGCTATGGTCATGATGGGGGCGGGGAGAATCATCTCGGTTCCGGCCATATAGGCCATCTGAATCTGCATGATGTCATTGGTGCTACGGGTAATCATAGACGCCGGACCAAAGTGGTTGAATTGGTCGATGGTGAGCTCCTGGGATTTTTCAAACAGCGTGTTGCGAATATCCCGGCCCATTCTTGAAAAGATGGCGGTGGACAAATAGGTTTCCGCCAGAGAAACCGCAGCGATGGAAACAGCCACC
The DNA here is from genome assembly GCA_019415985.1 of Clostridiales bacterium. Taxonomy (GTDB): domain Bacteria; phylum Bacillota; class Clostridia; order Oscillospirales; family CAG-272; genus CAKTAA01. The sequence goes on along the minus strand of DXYE01000018.1, from coordinate 28,247 downwards.
GCCAGCATAAAGCCGCCGATTTTCCAGATATGGTCCAGATCTCCGGTCACAATGCCGTTGTTGACAATATCGGCTGTCAGGGTGGGATATATAAGGTTCCCAATACCTGCAGAAAAAGTAAAATGAGCATGGCTGTCACCCGGCCTTTATAGGGCGACAGAAATTTAATCAGTTTTAGCATAAGATCCTCCTGAATTTCGTTCAATGAGAATGTATAAGATATAAAATGAAGATTACCGGTATATAAACGAATTGAATGGTTTATGCTCCGTTTTGACTTTATATCGGAATTCTTCCAGAACCATCACACCGGAATAACAAGAGCAAGCAGAACACCAAGAAATGCGCCGCCCAGTACCTCCCATGGTGTATGGCGATCGGCACTTATAAATCACGGTGGCTTTTTGCTCCTTTATTTCCTGCCGCGCCACAGCGCAGGAGCACCTTGAGCGCTTTCGCGTGATTCCCCACAGCACGGCGCACTCCCACTGCATCATACAATACAATTGTTGCAAGCAGACAGAAATGGCAAAGAGCGAACAAAGCCTGCGCTTTTTAAATGGCTATGGATAGCGCGCATACAGCGGCTACAAGGGCACTGGGCGGGCTGTTAGTTCCTGTTGAGCGGACCCTACAACGCTGGTTTATTTGAAACCAGCGCTGAACAGGCTGAAAGGCCTGTTCGGCAAGCCATGCAAACAGTGACACATTGATCACATAGTTGGAGATCAATGCCCGGATGGTTTTCATCGCAATCCTCCTTCCATAAATGCCTAAAAAATGTAAAGAAATTTCATCTATAATTTTCTTCTGCGCCATGGGTCGGTATGGTGCGTTGCTTTTGGAGGCACAAAAGCAGAAAGAACATGCCGACCACAGCCAACACTGCCGAAACCGCTGCAAGTGTGCATTGTTCCTTTCATCATGACGAATATTCCTCCTATCTTTGGCACATTGTCGCTGCCAGTATTTTTCAGCTGCATTTGTATAAAGCCGAAACTGTTTTTCAAGGATTTTATCTGCAATTCCCCATTGTGCAACAAGCTGCTTCGATTCCCGCTTCGTCAACAGCCTATTCTTTAAGGCACAAAATTTAATAAGGGCTTCTTGAAGTGCATTTTTAACTTATGACTTTTGAAAATCAAACATTGAACGTAACAACAGCAGTCTGTCATCATCTATTTCCTCCAGTCTTTTTTCTTCAGCCGTTTCAGGGCAGATAAAACCATTGGTTTTGGTTCAAAGGCGGATAGATGGCTTGATCTTAATTTTCTTTTCGCAGTGAAAAAAGCATTTTGCGAGCAAGCTCAAACGGTTCTCCTGAAAGGCTGCTGCAGCAGTGGCAAACTGAAACTGATTGGCCACAATCAAAAACGCTTTCTCAAAATCATAGTGAATCAATTTATCCATATAGAAAGGGCTCAACGATGCTAAACGGTAAATTTGAAATTATCTTTGTGCAATGCGGGAACTTCGTGGTTAGCACATTACCGTAAATTACATTGATATTGATATGAGAAGGCTGCAGAGCATCCGAATATGGCTTCATGGTTTTATCAATTTCAATACAGATCAGGTGTTTTACCCTTTTTGTCATTTCGGTTGACAATACACCTTTTCCAGGATCAATTTCAATCACAGTATCTTTTTCGGGTAAATCTATTTCGCTCAACAGCTTTGCTTGGACAGTGGTGTCAACAAGAAAATGCTGACCAAAATTGAAATCATTTCTTATAACCATTTCTCCAAAGTTCCCCTATGGATCTTCAAACCATACTGCATCCTTGTTATACCAAAATGCGCTCGGTTATTTTTCAATAACCGAGCGCACTCGTCACCTTATCCGACTGGGACCGGAAACAAAGTCCGGCAGAACATTGCGATGTTCAGTCCTCCGATGAAGTGATATTTAATTTTGCCGATACAAATCAAGATACTTCCGTGTAAGTCGTAAAAGCTCTCCCATTTCATTTGAGGGCATAGCTTCAAAAATACTATTTTCGAATTCAATAATGGGGCCTAACGGTTTCTCCAAAACCTGCTTACCCAGATCAGCTAGATAAATATGCATATCCCTTCTTTATCCGGGTTTAAGGTAAATATATCTCTTTTTCTCTAAAGCCCGAACAGAGGAATCGATGATCTACAGACTGATAAAATATCGTTTTGCACTCTTTTTTGAAGACGTCCTTCTCCAAGCTCAATTTGCATAAAGAATTACAAATGCGCTGTCAAATAATTCAGACCGCACTGCCAGTATGTGATAAATTTCTCCGAGCTTCCGATATAGACGAGAGAATTCTTACAAATCATGACTTTGATTGAAACGCATTAGCTCCTCCATTAATCCGATTTCGTATTCATGTCAAAGGAAAATTAACATTCCTATTGCAAAAATTTGTTTCGAGACAAAAATGGCAAGCAATGCAAACATGTTCCTGTTTGCGATTTTAGCCGGATTTCATCGGCCAATATGCTTGTTGTGAGATTAACCCCCAAGCCCGCAAGATCCGCTACCTCCGTTGACGACCTCGCATCTGCGGACGCTGAAAGATTTGAAAAAAATGAAAGAAAAACTCTATGCAAATGGTTAACCCATTCACATAGAGTTTTCTTATTGCCCGTTCACTTGGCATAGATCAATATTTTTGTAATACTTCTTTATGCACCACTGCCATTATAGGATGACTTTTTTATGCCTTTTAAAAACAGGACGACTAAATTCAAAAGGATACCGAATTAAAATGCCCTTCCCGCCGAATGCTTTATCCCCTTACGCAAGAATCCCGCCAAACAGAATATCCGTCCCGCCTGATGTACTGTCGTAAAAAACTGCAGACTGTCCAGGCGTAAGCGCACGCGCAGGCTTTGAAAAGCGTACGATAATATTCTCTTCGTCCACCCACTGCACACAAACCTCCTGCGGGGGAGCGGCATATCTGATTTTTACCAGGGCCGAAAGCTCAGCGCCCCTACACTGCGGCTGCAATTTTTGGTAGACCAGACGTCCGACTTCTGCAAAATCCTGGTAGAGTTCGGCCTCTGACGAGAGTATTACCGAATTTGAAGCCTTGCTGATGGATTTGACATATAACGGCTCAGGGGAAGAAATGCCCAAGCCCTTGCGCTGTCCCACCGTATATCGAATAATCCCGTTATGGGTTCCGATTCGCAGCCCGTTCGTATTCAAAAAATCGCCTTTGGGAAACCTTCCGTATCTATTTTCGATATATGCTGCATAGTCGCCATTCGGAACAAAGCAGATATCCTGACTTTCTTTTGCAGACGCTGCTTCCAACCCCAGCCCGGTCATCTGCTGCCGAATATCCGCTTTCTCTGCATACGCCAGAGGTGTTATCAGCATAGAGAGCTGTTCCTGCGTCAACTGCCATAAAACATAGCTCTGATCCTTCCGGATTGCAGAAGCCTTTCGGACGAACCACCTTTCTGTACAATCATCCAAAACAATTTGCGCATAATGCCCTGTCGCTACATGATCGTAGCCATTGTCTGATGCAAACCGGCACAGCGCAGCAACCTTTACATAACGGTTGCAGGTCACACACGGATTCGGCGTTCTACCGTTCTGATAGGCTTCCGCAAACTCCATCTCCACATACTGCGCAAAGGCTTCACGGCAGTCGACTTCATAAATCGGAACGCCGATTTGCTCAGCCGCCCTAAAAGCACTCTGCGTCTCACTGTCATCCGTCATGCGCAAAACAGCGCCGCCCACCTCGTAGCCCAATCGTTTGAGCCGCCACGCTGTGTAAGTACTGTCCAAGCCGCCGCTCATACCCACCAGAATTCTCCGACAATGACGTTTCTCAAGCAAACTATTCATTCGTGCTTACCGCACTCTGCACAGCACCCGTGACAATTGTCCATGATATGATGCTCGATTCCCATTTGATCGTAATAATGCGCAATAGCGCTTTTCACAGCTTCCTCAGCCAGAACCGAACAATGAATTTTTGCAGGCGGCAGACCGTCAAGCGCCTCTACTACTGCTTTGTTCGTCAAAGTCAATGCCTCCTCAATGGTCTTGCCCTTAATCATTTCCGTCGCCATAGAAGAAGTTGCAATAGCTGCGCCGCAACCAAACGTTTTAAATTTTACATCCTTGATAATACCGTCCTCAATTTTCATATACATCTTCATAATGTCTCCGCATTTAGCATTTCCCACTTCACCGATTGCGTTAGCGTCCGGTATTTCTCCGACATTTCTCGGATGCTCAAAATGATCCATTACCTTCTCGCTGTATATCATAGTTTTTCCTCACTTTCCGCAGATTCTTTCATCCAAACAACGCATCATTTCATAGCTGTTTAAATAATATATAAATATGAAGGAAATTCATGGAAGAAACCGGCTGTTTGCTTCAAGCGTGTGCCGCTTCTTCATACAACGGACTCATCCGGCGAAGCTTTGTCACAATTTCCGGAAGCTTTTCCAGAATATAATCTACGTCTTCCTGCGTATTTTCATGTGTCAGGGTAAGTCTCAGCGAACCATGTGCGCGTTCGACCGGAAGTCCTATAGATAGCAATACATGAGAAGGCTCCAGAGAATTTGAGGAGCAGGCCGAACCGGTCGACGCGCAGATTCCCGCTAAGTCCAAAAGGAGCAGGAGACTTTCTCCTTCAATATATTCAAATGCCACATTGACATTCCCCGGCAAACGGTTTTCTCTTCCGCCGTTCAGGACTGTATGGGGAATTTTCAGAATGCCCTCTATCAGTCGGTCACGCAGTTCAGCAACGCGGCGCATATCCGGCAGCTTTTCCACTGCCAGTTCCAACGCTCTAGCAAGCCCCATAATATACGGCACATTTTCCGTCCCGCCGCGTTTTGACCGTTCCTGTCCTCCGCCATCCACTAAGTTTATCACGCGCGTTCCGTTTTTGATATACAGGGCGCCAATGCCCTTTGGCGCATGAAATTTATGTCCCGATAGGGAGAGCATGTCCACACCCAGTTCCTTCACAGAAACCGGAAGACTTCCAACAGCCTGCACTGCATCTGTAAACATGGTCACACCGTGTGCATGAGCAATCTCCGTAATTTCTTTAATAGGTAAAATCGAACCAATTTCATTGTTTGCGTACATAATGGCAACAAGTATGGTATCCTCGCGAATTGCCGCTTCCACTGCATGCGGATTCAGCATCCCTGCCCGGTCCACATCCAAATATGTGATTTCAAAGCCTTCCTTTTCCAATGCTTTCATCGTATGCAAAACCGCGTGATGCTCAAACTTTGTTGTAATAATATGTTTTCCCTTGGACTTTCTCGCATAGGCAGTCCCCTTAATGGCCCAGTTATCCGCTTCAGAGCCGGATGCGGTAAAATAGATCTCATTTGCGTTGCATTCCAAGATTGCGGCAATACGCTTTCGGGCATCGTCGATCGCTTTGGCCGCTTCCCTTCCCTTTTGATGGAGACTTGACGGATTGCCCCATACGGTTTGAAAATATGGCTGCATCGCTTCTATGACTTCCGGCGCCACCGACGTTGTCGCGGCGTTATCCGCATATACCAACCTGTTCACCAATGATCTCATCCTTTCCTTGTCTGTACTCCGTCCTTATTGTATACCAAATCAGTGTGCATTTCAATAAATATGTGAATTTCACATGTAACTTTTTTATGAATACACTTTACTCAAACGCGGTCAGGCTCACTGACGCTGCTCCTTCTCGGTTCTGACAAGATACAGTTTTTACCACTGCAGATCTTTAAAACGATTGCTTTTACCGGCTGCCGTCCCGCGTCAGTCTTGAAAAGTATACCGTTCAGCCGCCGCCACAGCAAGTCTGTCACACCGCTCGTTCTGAGGATGTCCAGCGTGCCCGCGTACCCAAACCCAGGTAATACTGTGCGGCTCCGCCGCCGCGAGCAGACGTTTCCAAAGGTCCGCGTTAGGCACAGGTGTAGATGCGTTTTTCATCCAATTTTTACGTTTCCAGTTGTCCACCCACCTTTTTGTCAAGGCGTGGATGACATATGTAGAGTCAGAGGTCAATACAATTTCACACGGTTCCCGCAGCGCCTCCAATCCCGCAATCACAGCCATGAGTTCCATCCGATTGTTGGTCGTCTTCGCTTCTCCGCCGGACAATTCCTTTTCCTTGCCTCCATATACGAGTATGGTTCCATATCCTCCCGGTCCGGGATTTCCCTTGCAGGCTCCGTCTGTATAGATCTCAACTTTTTTCATATCAAGTTTCCTTTTTATATGTTCATACATGAAAACAGCGGTCATCCCCTGTACCGCAAAAACCTGCTCCCTATCATAAACCATATGGAAGGCACTTATCAAGGTGCAACGGTATACACGCTATACACTCTCTCGCGCCTTGCCTTTTCCGATGTATATACTTATAATAAAACAATCTCCGAATGCTTTTCTGATTTTCACACCGATGCTATTTATTTTCCGTCGAACAAACGGTCATAGCACATACTTCAGCGGAGGGTACCGCCGAAAGAAACGGGGGAATCTGCTAAACCACGCAGCAGGATATATCCTGCCTTTCCGTTGCAAAGCAAGCCGCTTTAAGGTTCTCTAAATTCCGAAATCTTCAATTCCATATATTTATAAATATTTGTCATGAAAAGCTCTCCCGTTTCGGCTCAGACTGAACAAAGCCCGATTGCCTGAGTCAAACTCAGTTAATCGGCAACTGCGGTCATGGCTTGCAGTACAATTTTCGGTGATTAAATAATATGTTATATTATTATATCACAGTTTCTCAGGCTTTTCAAGCAAAACAAAGTAAGGGAGCCCTCGTAAAGGTATATTTTTCCAGTTAACATTTTCGATTTTTTTGTTAAAATAGTAATAGTAATAGTAAAAACAGCCGCATCCTCCGCGGTTCGAGAGAAACGGAACAAACATCTATATGGAACGTATCATTCTGCATGCGGATCTGAATAACTTCTATGCCTCGGTAGAATGCCTGTATCAGCCGGCGCTTCGCGGCAAGCCCGTTGCCGTTACAGGAGACCCTGCGCTGCGTCACGGCATTGTGCTCGCCAAAAATTATCTTGCAAAATCCTTCGGTGTCCATACCGGGGAGCCGCTCTGGCATGCCCGTCAAAAATGCAAAGATATTGTTTTTGTTCCCCCGAATTATGAGCTTTATCTGAAATACTCCAGACTTGCACAGGAAATATATGCTGAATATACGGATCAGGTCGAGCCTTATGGTTTGGACGAATGCTGGCTTGACGTGACCGGCAGTACAAAGCTGTTCGGCGGAGGCAGTGATATTGCAGATAAGATTCGCCTTAGAATCCGTGAGGAACTCGGTGTTACCGCTTCTATCGGCGTCAGCTACAACAAGGTTTTTGCCAAGCTTGGAAGCGATATCAAAAAGCCGGACGCCACGACCGTCATTGAGAACGGCCGGATGCAGGAGATCGTGTGGCCCCTGCCCGTCAACAGCCTGTTGTACGTGGGACGAGCGACACACAATAAGCTGAAAAAATACGGTATTCAGACAATAGGCGACCTTGCGAAAACAGACCTTCGCCTTTTGGATTATCTGTTCGGAAAAACCGGCTCCATGCTGTGGATGTTTGCAAACGGACTCGATACCTCCCCAGTCTCCAATATCGGCGCAAAATCCATGATTAAATCCATCGGCAATGGTACGACCGCTCCGCGGGATCTCGTTTCCGATGAGGACATCCGCATCACACTGATGGTACTGTGCGAAAGCGTCTCCGCACGTTTAAGAAAATACGGCTTCGTATGCAGGACAGTACAGATCTGCATCCGCGACAATCAGCTTCACTGGTACAGCAGACAGGGGCAGCTCGATTATCCAAACAGAACCGCAAAAAGTCTGTTTGACTTAGCTTTTTCACTTTTTCAAGTCAATCGCCCCAATCTGCCGGTGCGGAGCGTCAGCGTGCGCGCCTGCCGGCTCGAGGTCAGAGAATACGAACAGCTTTCCCTCATGCCCGATATTTCAGCCATACAAAGACAGGAACAGCTTGACACAGCCATTGATTCCATTCGCGGACGTTTTGGACATTTTTCTATCCGTCGCGGCATCATGCTGACGGATCCGGAGCTTTCGGATCTGGACCCGCAGAACGACCACATTATCCCGCCTGACAGCTTTTTCCGTACGTAAATACCTCTTCCATTCCATTCCTGGGAAGCTCGTTCCACACATGTATTTTCCAACGCATTGGAAAGGCCTGGTCCCCTAAGTACCTGTTCACCGAAAAAGGCTTCCCCGATCCCCCTGTTTCAAACAGTATCTGTTGGGGTATCACATCAGCGTGCGGCTGATCACCGCACGCTGTTCCCGTATCGTACACCGGTTTGAACTTTTAAAAGCTTACAAAGACAGTTCCGCAAGCGATGATACCGGAAGACTGCATTTTCCATCAGAGCAGAGTTGATACCTCGAAGGGCCGGACGTATTATAATCAGCGGTATAGGGAGCCAAACGCGCCATGAGTCCCGCATTCTCCGGCGTCAGCACTAAGATCGGCATTTCCGGGTGCCTCACGGCAAGTTTCCGGAGCATTGGAAGCTCGTTTGCTACAGGCGAAATGCAGACCAGTCTCCTTTGCGGCGAAAACACTTTGAGAAGTGTCACCAAAAAAGAGCCATGCTCGATCGGATGTTCCCAACTGGCTCCGGTAAGGAAACGAATTTGTCTATCCGATGCTTTTCGCCACGTATCCGCGTCGGTGATCCCGTACAGCGCCAGAAGCACCTCGGCGGCCACAGCATTACCGGAGGGCATAGCGCCGTCGTAGATTTCCTTCGGCCTCAATATCAGTTGTTCGGCGTCGGAAGCATACAAATAGAAACCGCCACCGGATTCATCGGAAAACAACTCCAGCATGCGCTGCGCATATCGACTCGCTTTCTCCAAATAATCCGTCTCGAATGTCACTCGATACAGGGAAAGCAATGCATTACAATAGAAAGCATAGTCCTCAAGATATCCCCCATGACCGGCTTTTCCTTCACAAAGTCCCACACAAAGGCGGCCCTTAACGGTCAGATGCTCCCCGATGAATTGCTCTGTCCGCCTTGCCGCTTCCAAATATTTGTCATCCTCAAGAATTACCGACGCTCTGGCCAGTGCGGATACGGCCAGACTGTTCCATGCCGTGAGAATTTTTTCGTCTCTGTGCAGCGGTGCTCTCTGTCTTCTGTGCGCCTCTACAATTTTTCGCCATTTCTGCATTTCCGGTCCTTCCCTTTTATACGACGGATTATCCAGCAAATTCGGAATATTTTTTCCTTCAAAATTTCCTGTCTCGCTCAGCCCATACCATGCACAGAAGGTCGCTGCTACGCTTTCCCCCAGCCATTCCCGAATTTCCACCGGTTCAAGCAGATAGTATCTCCCTTCAACACCGCCGCTGTCCGCATCCTGACTGCTGTAAAAGCCGCCTTCGGAGCTCTGAAGCTCATTTGTCATATAGCGCAACGTTCGTAGCGCAACCTCCCTGTAAAGCTGATTTCCCGTCATTTGGAAAGCCTCCAGATAGGCATCGGTCATCAGGGCATTGTCGTACAACATTTTCTCGAAATGCGGTGCAAACCAGCGTTCATCCGTGGAATATCGGCAGAAGCCTCCGCCGATATGATCAAAAATGCCGCCCCGATACATCTGTGTCAGAGTTTTTTCAGCCATATACATAGCCTCCGGTTGTGCCGCCAGTTTGGAATACCGCATCAAAAAAACCAAATTGTGCGGAGAGGGAAACTTCGGCGCCATGCCAAAGCCGCCATTCACAGCATCGAACAGAGATTGGAAGCCCTCCGCTGTACGGCGTAACAGAGAAAAATCCGGTGACTCTGCCGGACGGACAGAAAACGCGTTCTGCAGATATGCAGTAAGCTTTTCACCGGATTCACAAAACTGTGCCGCGTGTGTTTTCCAGCGCTCGGCAGCCGATACTAAGATCTCTGCCAATCCATACATGCCTCCGACACACCGCGGCGGCAGATATGTGGCTGCAAAAAACGGCTGTTTTTCCGGCGTCATGAGTATGGTCATCGGCCAGCCGCCCTGTCCGCTCAGCGTCTGACACACGGCAAGATAAACCGCGTCCACATCCGGTCTTTCCTCCCTATCAACCTTGACAGATATATAATTTCGATTCAGTATCTCGGCAATTTCACGATCTTCAAAGGATTCCCTTGCCATCACATGACACCAATGGCAGGTTGAGTACCCGATAGAAAGAAAAACAGGTTTGTTTTCCAAACGGGCCTTCTCAAAGGCCTCCTCACACCAAGGAAACCAATCAACCGGATTATAAGCATGTTGGATTAAGTAAGGTGACGTCTCGTGAATCAATCTATTCGGCGCTTCTGTCGCGTTTAACATAACGGTATCGCCTGCCTTTCCCCTTTTCTATTATTTTTTCTTTTCATTCGAAATCTATGCATCGTTTACAGCATTCCCACGGAAAAAGGCGGCGCCGGATATATTTCCGAAGTTTCCCTCAATAAGGCCCTAAACAAACATTCCGGCACATCATCGGGCTGTATATCCTAAAGGAAAGGAGACCCGCATACCTGACGTCTTTCTGCCCGTGTTTATCAGCGGTAAATACAGATCCGATATTCATCTGTTTTTTTCCGAATAGATACTGCCGGTATAATAAGTCCCCATTTCGCCATACTATTGAAGGAAAAACAATTTCCGAAAGGTTTGGTTTTAGATTGAATGGCCAGAAAGGTTTTTGTCACAGTGACAGCGCGTTTTGACAAGGAGGGGAACATTACTCCTCTCTCCATCGTCTGGATAGATGGCAGGATTTTCGAAATAGATAAGGTAACGGAGGTTCGGCGTGCAGCTTCTCTCAAGGCGGGCGGGATCGGTCTCCGTTTCACTTGCCGAATCCAGGGAAAACTTACTTATTTGTATTTTGAGGACCCCAAATGGTTTGTAGAGGCAAAAAATTGAAGCGCAAGGCCTTGGAAGAGTCCCGCTTTTCCGCCCCACCAAGCAGAGGGATGCCCATTGGTAATAGTTTTATATTCCGCTGCCTTTATCGCTTCACATAAACTACAAAACGCACGATATCAAAATATTTTATTAAAAAAGAAAGGAAGGAACCCGTATGTGCGGAAGATATACGCTGACAGATGAGGATGATAATATGGATTTGAAATTCATTCTGGATGAAATTCGGAAGCATTACCCGGAACGTCCACTAAAGCTGGGGGAAATTTTTCCAACAGACACAGCGCCCATAGTAATCGCCGGAGAAAACGGATGGGAAGGGACCCCTGCCGTATGGGGACTCCCTCTCGGGCAGAAAAAAGAGGTGGTCATTAACGCACGTGCAGAAACAGCCATAGAAAAACGAATGTTTCGTGAAAGCCTGCTTACCCGCCGCTGTGTCATCCCAGCCACCGGCTTTTTCGAATGGAGTCAGGGAGAAAGAAAGCAGAAATATCTGTTCCGCCTGCCCGATGCTTCGCTGCTCTATATGGGCGGCCTGTTTGAGAGCGTAGACGATCAAATCCGATTCGTGATTTTGACCACACAGGCCAATGCATCCGTCGAAGAGATTCATAAGAGGATGCCTGTCATCTTTCACAGAAGGCTCGCTGAGGAATGGATGACAACCGGACAGCCTCTTGAAATACTGAAAAACGAGATGCCATATCTGGTGAGGCAGACGGCTTAAGCGCTGTGAGATACGTCTCTATGAAATATCGCAATATGCTAATTTTCGGGCAACGGCTGTTAAAGTTTTCATAATTTCCGGGCAGCCTGGAATGGAAAGACTTTGAACGATCTCAGAACAGTACCGGTCTGCTGATAAGCCTATCCCCATCTCAAAGGAAGATAACAGCGTCCACTGTTCCTATTTCGGACAGCTTTAAGCAAAGGACCTCCTTTCTTCGAAATAGGTGCCGCGCTGCCCTACGAAAAAATCCCAGCAAGGTATTCAGATAAGGACAATGGCGTTTCTTGCCAACGCCTGAGAGAACATGTTTTAAACATCAAAGCAGAAGGCAGACGGCCTTTTAAGAGGATACTGCAAAATGAATCATTTTGCAGTATCCTCTCTTCTTACACCGCTGAATACGGATTTAAACAAAATCATTTTGTTACAACTGTTCAATATAGCTCCTGCGTCTTTCCCTGCCCTGAAATCGAACCTTTCGAAATTTGTACATCGGTATACAGTCTCACCCGCCATAACTTTTTTGAGTTCAAACTTTAAACGTTTTACAGAGGATTAATCAAATAAGTTCTTTTCCCATTCGGTGCGATCAAAGCCCACCGAGCTTTGACCAATTTCATGGATCTACCCGGTTGTATATTTGATTGATTTCGCCAGAATATCATTTATTTTGAATGATATGTTCATATTTTCATTGACAAATGAAAAATATTATGCTAAACTATAAATCAAGCCCTGCTTTCCTGCCGAACCCTTAATCGGGATAAACAGAGCATCCATTTGCAGCAGGAACCATTCAGGTGAGATAAAATCCTTCGGTATCGGATAATGCACTGAATGCTGAACAGAAAGGAAAACGCTAAGATGAAAAAAAGTGAACGCCAGGAAAATGAAATCATGGAATATCTTCGAGTCTCCGGCAAAATGTCACTGGCCGACGCAGCCCGTCTGCTCAACGTTTCGGAATCCACCGTCCGACGTCTTTTTATCCGACTGGAGGAAAGGGGACTTGCCCTGCGAAGCTACGGAGGAATCCAACTGTCCAAGAAAAAGTCGGAATTGGATTATTCCTTCGATCAGCTCAAAGAACATCATGTGGAGGAAAAACGCAGAATTGCAGAGCGTGCGGCACAAACCGTGGCAGACGGCGATATTCTTTATATGGATTCGGGAACCACTATATCCCACGTTTGCATTGCCCTTACCAAACGTTTCCTCGAGGGCTCACTTTCAAAAATCGAAGTTTTTACCAATTCCCTGATCAATTTAAATATTATGTATCCGGTTTCCCGGGTCAACTTGATCGGTGGGGAATACCGCCCGAACCGGAAGGATTTTTGTGGTTATCTTGCCGAGGAATCCGTTAAAAATCTCTTTTTTACGAAATGTTTTCTCGGAGCTGACGGCTGCAGCATTCAAAATGGCTTCACTGCCATGGATTTCTCGTCTGCAAGACTCAATGAGGAGGTTCTGCATCGTACCCAAAAATGTATCATCCTCATGGATGCCGAAAAGTTTTCGACATCTGCCGTGGTCAGCTATACGCGGCGGCGCATGCCGGACTGTGTAATGACCGACAAAGCGCCTCCCGAGGAAATATCGTCATATTTGCAGGAGCAGAAGGTCAACATCCTGATTGCCGGCCCTGACAACCCTTAGGCTGACCGAAAAACATGCTAAAAGATTCACTGGCATTCATGCTGTGAAAGCATAGCCTTACATATCGAAAGAAGAAAGGATTGGAACCTAAACATGAGAGAGAAAATCATAAAATTCGGAATTATCGGCTGCGGCCTTATGGGGCGTGAATTCGCGAGTGCCGCCGCGCGCTGGTGTCATCTGACAGCAGAGGTCCCTACGCCGCAGATCATAGGCGTCTGCGACACCAGCGAAAAAGCGCGTGAATGGTTTGTACAAAATTTCCCGTCCGTAAAATATATTGAGAACGATTACCACGCGCTGCTTGCAAGGGAGGATATTGACGCCATCTATTGTGCGCTGCCGCATCATTTGCATAAGCAGGTTTATATCGATATCATCCGCGCAGGAAAGCATCTTCTGGGTGAAAAGCCGTTCGGCATAGACCGTGAAGCGAATCGGGCTATTATGCGGGAAATTGAAGCTCATCCGGAGGTCATCGTCCGCTGTTCCAGCGAATTTCCTTATTTTCCGGCATGCCAACAGTTGATTCGCTGGATTCGGGAAGACAGATTCGGAAAAATCATCGAGGTGCGTTCCGCCTTCCGGCACAGCAGCGACATGGATTTAAACAAGCCGATCAACTGGAAAAGAATCGTGGAAATCAACGGCGAATACGGATGCATGGGTGATTTGGGCATTCATACACAGCATGTGCCGTTCCGCATGGGCTGGAAACCGTTGAACGTCAGTGCGAAGTTATCCAAGCTGGTCGAGGAAAGACCTGACGGAAAGGGCGGTATGGCGCCGTGTAAAACCTGGGACAACGCAACGCTTACCTGCGACGTACTGGATAAGGACGGCAAATGCTTCCCTATGATCATTGAAACAAAGCGCATGCAGCCGGGAGCTACCAATGAATGGGTTCTTGAGGTATACGGTATCAACGCCTCTGCAAAATTCTCTACAAACGATCCTAACGCCTTTTACTATACACAAAGCTGGGATAAGGAACAGGCATGGTGCCGTATCGATATTGGCTACAAGCCTCTGTTCTCAACCATAACAGGCGGAATCTTTGAATTCGGCTTTGTGGATTCCATCCAGCAAATGTGGGCGGCATTTCTCTGTGAAATCGTCGGTATGGATGTCCCCTTCGGCTGCTTTACGCCGGAGGAGACAGTGCTCTCTCATAAGCTGCACACGGCGGCTCTAATTTCACAGGCCGAAAAGCGTACCGTTGAATTATCGGAGATCGAATGACCTGTCGAATATTCTTTTCCGGCGAGAATCAATTAGACAAAACATATACATTCAAAACTGATAAAACCTTCTGATAAAGTAGTACACAAGCAGAATATGCTCCTTTCGGGCATCTCCTTACGGAAAATGCCCGAATTTCATTAATATTTTTGAAGAAAATCATTCAAACAAATTTTAGAGAAGCATGTTGTTGACCTAACGTGCTTTGCAGCTTTTGCCAACGAAACAACAGAGAATTTTCTGTGCAAAAGTCAACTTGATTTGTCAAATCCTCTAAAATTTCCAAAGAAAGGAATGCTTTCGTCAAGCGGAAGACATGGTCATGAATATGAATTATTCAGAAATAACACAGGCCTATTATTCTTGTTGGCTGGGAAAAGAAAATATCATGAATCGCTCAAACCAAGGAATAGAATTCCTTTATTCGGAGGAAAGAAATAAAATTCAACACGGTTATTCTGCGCAATATGATTTGTTGATTTTAAATACAGATAAAACAATTTTTATTTCATACGGAAAGGCGGCAGAAAGGAAAATCGGGATATTAAAAGAAAATATAATACCCGATATGTCCTCTCAGGAAATATGCAGAATCATAGAAACTGCATATGATAAAACGCCTTCATCCGGGATCAAGTACGTATACTCCGGCAGTCAAAAAAAATTTTCAAAAGCTGTTTTACTCTCCCGCTCGGATTACGATAAATACCTTGCCTTCTTTAAAGCAATTCATCCAAACTGTCAGAATACAGATTGGGTCAAAGAATATTTCGATGAAATGGTGGAGAATAAAATGTGCTGCGGCATTATTGCGGATGGACAGCTTGTGTGTTGTACCGAGGCACCCGGCATGCCTTATATACAGGAGACAACCCAAAAGATCGGCATCAATAAACCTGCTAATGCGCTTTTACGATATACAGGGCGGCAAAATCACCATCGATGGCATGGATATTCATTCCATGAGGCGGGCGGATCTGCGCAAAATGTTTGGTATGGTTTTACAGGACGCTTGGTTGTTTGGCGGCACGATCCGAGAGAACATCGCCTACAGCAAATTTGACGCCGCAGAAGAAGAAATCATAGAAGCGTCCAAGGCTGCCCGAACCGACCACTTTATCCGCACCATGCCGGAGGGTTACGATACCATTCTGGAAGAAGAAGGCACGAATCTCTCTCAGGGACAACGCCAGCTCCTTACTATTGCAAGGGTTATTCTGGCCGATCCCTCTCTGTTGATTCTGGACGAGGCGACCTCAAGCGTGGATACCCGCACAGAGTTGGAAATCCAAAAGGCCATGGATAACCTGATGAAAGGAAGAACCAGCTTTATCATCGCCCACAGGCTTTCCACCATCCGGGACGCCGACCTGATTCTCGTGATGAACCATGGCACGATCATTGAACAAGGAACCCATCAGGAACTTCTGGCGAAAAAGGGCTTTTACGAGAACCTCTATAACAGCCAGTTCGCCCATGGGAATATTTAATTTTATTCTCGGGGCTTTACAATATAGATGGGGCGGCTAATTTGGCCGCCCCGTCACGAAAGGAGAAAACAAATTATGAGCACAAAAACCATGCTTGAATCTTTTCAGGGCTTTTATTGCCAAAAAGGTACTGGATTACTTTGATGAATCCCCCGAAAGCGCACGGCCAAAGATGCTTGCGTGGGCGGATAAATTCGATAAGGATAATTTATTTTTAAGTCAGAGAAAAGTATTTCATCAAGATTATTGAAGAACCTGACAACAACTGGTATCGGTTGATTATGAGCTTCTGGACTGATATTGACCCGGAGGTGCGCAAGACTTTCTTTGAGAAATTTATCGTTCATACTTCCCTAACTGGTTCGGCTCGTCAGAAAAAGGCCAAAGAGGAACATAACTGTAATATCCCATGGGCTATCCTGATGGATCCAACCTCTGCCTGTAATCTTCGCTGTTCCGGTTGCTGGGCCGCGGAATATGGGATTAAGCTCAATATGAGCTACGAAACATTGGATAATATTATCCAGCAAGTATGGGAACTGGGTACATATTATGTACATCTATTCCGGTGGAGAATCCCTGGTTCGTAAAGACGACATTATTAGGCTTTGCGAGGCACATCCCGATTGTATGTTTCTTGCCTTTACAAACGGCACATTGATCGATGAAAAATTTGCAGACGATATGCTGCGAGTTAAGAACTTTATTCCCGCCATCAATATTGAGGGGTTTGAAGAAGCGACAGATTCCCGCCGTGGAAAAGGAATATATCAATCGGTTATTAAAGCAATGAAGCTACTACAGGCTAAAAAACTTCCCTTTGGTATTTCCTGCTGCTATACCAGCAAAAATATCGATTCTCTCAGCTCTGAGGAATTTTTCGACTATATCATAGCCAACGGTGAAAAATTTGCTTGGTTCTTCCACTATATGCCAGTTGGCACGGAAGCGGTTACAGAGCTTCTGCCTACCCCCGAACAACGAGAGAAAATGGTTCATCGTATCCGTTCGTATCGGGAAACAAAGCCAATCTTTACGATTGACATCCAGAACGATGGAGAAATTCGTTGGCGGTTGTATTGCCGGTGGACGCAATGATATCCATATCAATGTGAACGGCGATTTTGAACCCTACGCATTTATTCATCACTCGGTTTCCAGCATTTATGAAAAGACATTGCTGGAAGCGTATAAGTCCCCTTTGTTCATAGCATATAAGACTGGGCAGCCGTTTAACGATAATATGCTTCGTCCCTGCCCTATGTTGGAAAATCCTGAGTGCTTACAAGGATGGCGAAGCGTTCTGGCGCACTATCCACCGATCTACGGTCACCGGAAAACGTGGAAAACCTTTGCGTAAAGTGCAAATCTTACGCGCAGAATTGGACGGATACAGCCAATAAGCTGTGGAGCCATTCTTGCAAATGTAAAGAGAACACAAAATAATGATTGACCGGCCAATTCATTCTTTTTTGAGTGTATTGGCCTTTTTTTGTTCGTTCTGTTTCGGCTACGCTGGTTTTTGGGGTGATGGAGATGAAAAGACATTACGTAAATTTGACAAATGGGATAGAGGATTTACCCAGCCTTTCCGATGTAGATTATCGTTTTATACGAATTCAAAGCACCCTGTGTGAACAAAAAACTGGGACAGAATTCTTCAGGAGCTTGATTATGATTTTTTGATGCATGCGGCCCACGGTAATGATATTATTGTTTATGACTTCCGTGCAAATTAGCCCATTCCAAAAGCTGTAAACATTGGCTTGGAAATTATAAAATATGTGCTGCACAAGAGATGACTCAATCAGGAGTATCATACGCGGGTAAATCGAACAAACAGCGATCCAGTTCGCAGAGACTGCAATTCCAATTTGATAGGTGGAGAATTTTTTGCACGCGAATGCGTGAATAATACATCAAAAATAAAGAACCTTGAACGGCGCCGAATACCGCCGCAGCGCGGATGGAAAACGTGAAATACTGCTTGCAGAAATTAAAGGCAGCAGGAAACAGGGCGATTCAAGCGGCATACTCAGGCAGTTAAACAGGAAAACCGCCTGTCGGAAAATACCGATAAGGCGGTTTATTATGATGCATTGAAAAGTGTATTACATTTAATAAAATAATTTATACACGGTTCGCTCAAGATGTACGGTGGAAACTTGACAGCATATCATTTATGTATCAGAAAATTCTGCCTGAAATTCAAACCTGTATCATCGATTTCTATATCGAAAGATCAGAGCTTCCATTGTTGTCACCGACACAATACGACATTTCCGGGCATACATAGATACGGAGACCCTGTATTTGCAGATTATAACTAAAAGCAAGCGCGTGGTGTCCGCCTCCATGAAGGGGCTAAAGCCCCTTATTGAACGGAGTGACAGATATAGCAGCATAATTTACTCCGTCTGAATTATAATATTCTATTTCATATGTGTTGCTGAAATCGGGTGTTATGGCGAAGCCCTTTTCCTCATTACAAAACAGTTTCTCACATAAACCGAATAGAGGAGCCATATGCCACTGAGGATTCTCTTCTCCAGTGATTCTTTTTACCAGCTCCCACATCTTTTCCGTTGATTTCGCTTTTATCATATAGCATGCCGGAGATTTGAGAACCGTAATTTCTTCAGGCTGATCTTTTCCTGATGTTTCCTGACAGTACATAAGAGATCGTATCGCTTTTTTTCCGTAATTGCACTCCATATAATTTATACTGAGACACAGCATGGAATCCGGCGTCAAACTGTTTTTTTATTCTTTTATAACCCTCTTGAAAAAGCTGACAGGTATCGACAGTCGGTTCGTCATCCCCGTTACCGTCTGCATTGAAGCCTGCATACAGGGTGGACGGCTTTTTATAATTTGAAATTCTGCGTCGTCGATTACTGCATTTTCAATGATCTGCTCCATGTTTCATCTCTCCTTCCGTTGTATAAATGGATTTATGCGTGACTATACTTTTTTCCATACCATGTGTTCTGATAAAAGTCAACAGATATATACATTCCCGGGAAAATAAAAGGGAAAATAAGCAGGGATGGATACACAGAAACGAAATAAATCAAGTCCCTTCCAATGAAAGCGGGTGAAAAATCAGGAGGAGGGGAGCGACGCACAGGATTTGGCGAAAAATCAGAGCTTCGTAAATATTTTTTGAAAATACTTGTAAATTTCCGTATGATCTGATATAATTAAAAAAGTATAATAATGTCAATTTAAAGAAAACAGTGACATTGAAAAACGTGACATTGTGAAATGCTTGTCATGCAATTTTGCCGGACGAGACAGGGGAACACCTCTTCTCCCTCTCTTTGAAAAGGGAAATAAAAGGTGAAAACGCTTAAGCTGGCAGAAATCAGACGAAGATTTCACCATACTGTATCTAAAATATACTTATCAAGAGCGGCGGAGGGACTGGCCCTGTGAAGCCCGGCAACCTGTCAGACCGACAAGGTGCCAATTCCCGGAAGATGAGGAAGCACAGGTGTAAAAAGTCCTCGGATGACGAGGGCTTTTCTTTTAAACTGCTTTGATAAGAGGACGGAAGAGGAGCGGCTGAAAGATAGATGGGTTTTATTCCGGTTTTTATCCAAGCTGCATCAAACGCCGACGAACAAAGAAAGGAAAGGACAAATTCATGATGAGAAAAAAGTTATTTACTTCCGAATCCGTAACCGAAGGACATCCGGATAAAATCTGCGATCAAATATCGGACGCCGTGCTGGATACGCTGCTTGCACAGGACCCCATGTCCAGGGTTGCCTGCGAAACAGCCGCAACGACGGGGATGATTTCCGTCATGGGAGAGATCACGACAAAGGGCTATGTTGATCTTCAGACAATTGTTCGCGATACCATACGGGAAATCGGATATGATCGTGCAAAATATGGTTTTGATTGCGATACCTGCGCGGTTATCAACTCCATTCACGAGCAGTCGCCGGATATTGCAATGGGAGTTGATAAGGCGCTGGAAGCGAAAGCCGGAGAGATGGCAGACGCCTTTGATACCGGAGCCGGAGATCAGGGCATGGTATTCGGTTTTGCCTGTGATGAAACGCCTGAGCTTATGCCGCTGCCCATTTCTTTGGCACACAAAATGGCAAAGCAGTTGACGAAAGTCAGAAAAGACGGAACCCTTCCGTACCTGCGTCCGGACGGAAAAACACAGGTGACGGTAGAATATCATGATGACCGACCTGTACGTATCGACGCGGTGGTCGTATCGTCACAACACGACCCGGAGATATCAATGCAAACCATTCGCCGCGATATGCTGGAATTTGTAATACAGCCTGTGCTTCCTGCTGAATATCTTGACAGTGAGACGAAAATATACGTGAACCCGACAGGCCGCTTTGTTGTCGGAGGTCCGCAGGGGGATTCGGGGCTGACAGGCCGGAAGATCATTGTGGATACATATGGCGGCTATGCCCGACACGGCGGCGGCGCTTTTTCGGGAAAGGATCCCACAAAAGTGGATCGTTCGGCGGCATACGCGGCGCGATATGTTGCAAAAAATATTGTGGCGTCCGGACTGGCCACTAAATGCGAGGTACAAATTGCTTATGCCATTGGTGTAGCAAAGCCCGTGTCCGTTATGGTAGAAACCTTTGGAACCGCGAAAATCGACGAGGAGGAAATTTCCCGGCTGATAACCGAGATGTTCGATTTGCGTCCGGCGGCCATCATAGACCGCTTCCAACTGCGCCGTCCGATCTATAAAAAGCTGGCCGCGTATGGCCATATGGGCCGTGAGGATCTGAATGCTCCTTGGGAAAAGCTTGATATGGCAGAGGAGCTTTCCAAAGCGTTGAAAAAATAACCAGCAGAAAGGCTGTTCTGAACCAGACATGCAGTTCCCGCATATCCTGTAATAACGGTAGCTATACCGGAAAATTCAGGAGGTGACGGGGGCGTGCATGTGTTATTTGAAATAGGATGCGCGATTTTGGCCGTTTATGGCGCCTATGAAATTTTCTTTGGCATGATGAGCTGTTTGTATCATCATACATATTTAACGCCAAGGGATATGACGGTCCAAGCGCTGTATCCGGTTTATCTTCGGCTGCGTGTGCCGGAGGATGCAGAATTTGAAATTCGGCGCGCCGAACGGTATGCGCGCGCTGTCAGGGGCCGAGGGGCGGTTATCATACTGATGAGAGAGCCAAAGGACAGCAAGAATGAGGAAACCCTAGGCATCGTTAGGAGATTAAACAGAGAATATGGAAATATAGAAATAGCGGACTGCCAGCAGGAGCAGTTCAGCGCAGATTCCTGTTTTTGAATGCCGGAGAGCGGGCGGGACGGAAACGTACCTGCCTGCCGGGCTTTCAATCATTTATATTGCAGATGTACTTACTGGAATACAGCAGGGATGCAGCGACAGACAGGCTTTCGGTTGGAGTTTGGACACGCTGTGAGACGGTAAGACAGTATCCGAATAGATCTAAAGCTGTAAACGTCAAAGGATGTGGAGCTGCAGACGGGATCGAATGGAAAGGCAGGGAATTTTACAATGCCGGAAATCGCGGATAATCAGCCGGAGGAAATGCTGACCCTCGACGGCATTGTTGAGCATATCATCTATGCCAATGAGGAAAACGGTTATGTGGTGTGTGAGATGTATCTCGGTGAGGACGATTATATCACGGTTGTGGGCAATATGCCGTATCTTGCCGCTGGTGAGACGGTCCGCGTTACCGGAAACTGGACGACGCATCCAAGCTTCGGACGGCAATTCCGAGCCGTCTGTTACGAGAAGCAGCTCCCGGAAACAAAGGATGCGATTCTGAAATACTTATCCTCGCGCAGTGTACGCGGTATCGGTCCTAAAATGGCGAGCCTGATTGTAGATCAGTTTGGCGAAGACACCTTTGAGGTCATCGAGCATCACCCGGAATGGCTCGCGCAGCTTCCGGGCATTTCAACGAAAAAGGCGGCGGCTATTTCGGAGTCTTTTAAAGAGCAGTTTGGCATCCGTTCCGTGATGCTGTTCTGCCAGGATTACTTTACGCCGGGAACGGCTGTGCGGATTTATCATAAATACGGGAGCGCGGCTGTGGACGTCATACGCGAAAACCCGTATGTTCTGTGCGGAGAAATTTATGGCGTAGGTTTTGAAAAGGCCGATAAAATCGCACGTTCCCTGGGGATGGAGCGGAACGCAATTGAGAGAATCGGCGCGGCGATTCTTTATGTGTGTCAGCACAACGCACAGCAAAACGGCCATGTCTGTCTTCCGGAGGACAAGCTGATTCCCGGAGTAGTCAAAATGCTGAAGGTAGAGACCCACGAGGCAGAGGATGCGCTGGCAGATCTAATTGCCCGGCAGCGTGTGGTGAAACTCACGATTGGCGGCAGGGCTATGGTGTACTTGTCGAATTATTTCCGCGCGGAACGTTTTGTTTGCGAAAAATTGGATCTTTTATGCAGAAACTGTGGCGCTCTGGAGGCTCGAGATGCCGAAGCGATGATTGAAAAGATCGAGACGGAGGAAGGACTGACCTACGCGAGACTTCAGAAAAAGGCCATCCGTTCCGCGATGGAGAACGGTGTTATGGTTCTGACCGGCGGCCCGGGTACCGGTAAGACGACGGTTGTGCGTGCGATTCTTCGAATATTTGAAAGTATGGGGTTGGAGATTGCTTTAGCCGCGCCCACAGGACGTGCGGCAAAGCGACTGTCAGCTGCGACGCAGAGAGAGGCCAAGACGCTGCACCGGCTGCTGGAAATGGAATTTACAGAGGATATTGAGCCGCGGTTTCGACGCAATGAGAGCCATATGCTGGACGAGGATGTCATAGTGGTGGATGAAGCATCCATGGTAGATCTCATGCTGTTCTCCTCACTTCTCAAGGCGCTGCCCCCCGGAGCGCGGCTGATCATCATCGGCGACGCGGACCAGCTTCCCTCGGTTGGAGCGGGTAACGTTTTGCAGGATCTGATCGAAAGCGACCGATTCTCTACCATCCGGCTGACGGAAATTTTCAGGCAGGCTAAAGAAAGCCTCATTGTGACGAATGCTCATAGGATCAACGCGGGGCAGTACCCGGAGCTACGCGAAAAGGGGAGGGATTTCTTTTTTGTGGAGCGGGAGGATGAGGAACAGACGGCACGGACCGTTGCCGATCTGTATAAAAATCGCCTGCCCCGTACTTACGGAGAGGAGATGCTGAAAAAAATTCAGGTCATCACGCCTTCCCGAAAAGGCGCGGCGGGCACGGAGCCGCTGAATACGATGCTTCAGAGACTGCTGAATCCACCCGGTTCCGGCAAAAAGGAAACAAGACAGCGAGGGCTTATCTTCCGCGAGGGAGACAAGGTCATGCAGATAAAAAACAATTATGACATGGAGTGGGAGCGGGATACGCTTGCAGGCAAACAGAGCGGCGTGGGCATTTTTAACGGTGATATCGGCAGGATATTGTCCATAGACATTGAAAATAGCGTTATGCAGATCGATTTCGATGAGAGAATGGTTCAGTATGATTTTTCACTGCTCGATGAATTGGAACATGCCTATGCCATAACAGTACATAAAAGCCAGGGGAGCGAGTATCCGGTGGTTATCCTTCCGGTTTACCGGTATTCTCCGAAGCTGATGACGAGAAACCTGCTGTATACCGCTGTTACACGTGCGGAATCCATGGTAGTCTTGGTCGGCAGTGAAAGAGAGGTGCGCAATATGGTGGACAACAACCGCAGAACAAAGCGTTATACGGGATTGCATTACTTTTTGAGTCAATATGAGGAGACCGAAAGATGCGCGGATTGAGCCGCTGGTGGGATGCAGTCATACATCTGCTATATCCGCGCCGCTGTGCTGGATGCGGGGAAATTTTTGAAGAGATAAGCCGTGAGAAACCCTTGTGTCCGATTTGCTATGCCAATTGGCTGGCTGCCCAAAGGGGGATCTGCAAAAGCTGCGGAAGACCGCAGAATGCATGTCGCTGCGGACCGTTGGGCCTATCGTCTGTAGATGTATTTGTGCATTTGGCCGCCTATGAACCGGGCGTTGTTACGGAGATAATCTGGAAAATGAAACGGGAGCGCCGTCCGGATCTTATTGGTTTTTTGGGCGGTGAACTTTCAGGCGCCCTTATGGCAGTGCTTCGGGAATGCGAGAATTACCGTGAACAATGCCTGCTGACTCATACGCCGAGGCTCTCAAAAAATGTGCGCGGGTTTGGCTTCGATCAGTCCGCCCTTCTGGCTCGGGAGACTGCAGAACACCTTTTTTTGCCCTATTCCGCTTTGTTTTGCAGAAATACGGGAACTACGGAACAAAAACAGCTTACAAGAGGAGCTCGAATGGAGAATGCCGAAAATGCCTATCGCCTGAGGTCCGGCGCCGCGGAAAGAATTGCAGGCCGAACGGTGGTAATCATTGATGATGTTATTACAACAGGATCCACTGTCGGCGTATGTGCTGCACTGCTCAAGCATGCAGGGGCGGAATATGTTATCGCTGCAGCCGTTGCCAGGACAAAGCCTGGAAAAAAAGGAGCAGTATAACGCTTTGCTGGAGGGCCTGCTCCGCCGGACTTATGAGCATAGAAAGGATGAAGATTGTTCTCGGCTGCGGTTCGTTGAAAATCAGATGGACCGGTCACGTCGGAAAGCACATGAGAGGCGTTCTGGAT
Source organism: Clostridiales bacterium (assembly GCA_019415985.1). Taxonomy (GTDB): domain Bacteria; phylum Bacillota; class Clostridia; order Oscillospirales; family CAG-272; genus CAKTAA01. The sequence continues at coordinate 3,508 of DXYE01000018.1, read as the reverse complement.
AGCTGACTTGTGTTCGAGGCGGAATGGATGAGAATGATACGGCTGCCGAAGGAGGCAATATGGGAAGAGATATCGGAGTGGATTTGGGTACATCGACGCTGCTTGTATATATGCGGGGAAAGGGAATTGTCCTTTCCGAGCCCTCTGTGGTGGCCATTGATACAAAGACGAACAAGCCCGTGAAAATCGGACGCGAGGCGTATGCCATGATTGGAAGAACGCCCGCGGATCTTGTAACAGTACGGCCTATGCGCGATGGCGTCATCAGTCAGTACGATGTGACGCTGAAAATGCTCCAGTACTGTATCAGACGGGCATGCGGGCCGCGTATGACAAAATCGAATGTCATGGTATGCGTACCAAGCGGCATTACGGAGGTGGAGGAACGGGCGGTTGTGGATGCTGCCATTCAAGCAGGCGCCAAACGCACGTATTTGATAGAGGAGCCAATGGCTGCGGCTATTGGTGCGGGGCTTCCAGTCGGATCGGCAACCGGACATATGATCGTGGATATTGGCGGAGGCACAACGGATATCGCAGTACTGTCGCTTCATTCTCTGGTGGTTTCGGCTTCTATTAAAATGGGCGGCGACAAGATGAATGACGCAATTACACGGTATATCCGCCGTGTCTACAATCTGTTGATCGGTGAGAGAACTGCTGAAGAGGTGAAGCTGACAATCGGTACGACGGACCGAGAGGACTCACGCGAGATGGAAGTCAAGGGGCGGTGCCTAATTGAAGGTCTGCCAAAGGCTGTTACGGTTCGTGCCGGAGAGATCGCAGAAGCGATGGAAGAACCGATAGGGGCCATTGTAGATGCGGTTCGCGGCGTGATCGAAAAAATTCCGCCGGGACTTGTAGCGGATGTCATGAGCGAAGGGATCGTTATGACAGGCGGAGGCAGCCTTTTGAACGGCTGGATACCATTGCTGGAGCGTGTAACCGGCATTCCCGTAAGAGTTGCGGAGAATCCCTCTGCCTGTGTTGTACTGGGGACCGGCAAAGCGGTAGCTGCTCCGGACGCTTTTCGACTGAGTGCTATAGGCGTTTCCGGCCGTCAGCGACGTATTTAATTTTTATAGGGCAGGTACGTACAGAAATCAACTGAAATGAAGACAAAAAGCGGCAGATAGTTGCGCGCCACCATATATTTTCCAACAGAACAAAGCCTGAGCATGCCACAGATATACATGGCCAAGCGGACACCTCCATACCGTCAAGCGTATGCTTATGCCGTGAAAAATCGTGGTGTTTGATCCTATATAGGCGTATGGGTAGGGTACCCAGAAGCCGGTATCATACAGAGATGACAGAAAATGTACAGCACATGAAATACGTTTACTTTACCGGGTATAATGATTTTTGAGATCAGTCCTGCTATTCATTTGTTTAAAGCGATGACTCGGCGAACAAAACTGATTAAGGTAAGTCCCCAAAGGTCGGTGTGTCTGTTCTTATATAGGTATAGCTGACTTTGAGATGCATCTGCATATTCTAAACGGGGACATCCGTCAACGAATCTGCCTACAATAGGCGTAAAAGGGGATAAAACCGTATGAATCATAACTTTGATCTAATTGCTTTAACCGGTTCATGAACGAAAAAGCAAAGAGTTACCGCATAATGGGCTGCAAAACGGAAAGCAGATCGAGGTATCATAAACAAAGAAAATGCTCCGTTTGATGCGCGCCTGTACCGTGCATAAAAAAATGAAATTTGCAAAAGGATAGGTCAACATGAAAGAAACAAAGATACTAAGGAATACAAAAGATGCAGCAAAGAATTCCACGGCAATACGGAGGGGACATACAGCGGCTCGGCAAAGGTTTATTGCTTCTTTACTTTCTCTTTTGCTGCTCTGCACAACAGTTGTTTACTTTTCCGGGTGTAATCGCGAGGAAGCAGGGGGAGACGACAGCCTTCAGAATACAAGTACCAAAGGCTCTGATCAAATGACAGAAAGCGAAACCAATACGGAGACAGCACCCGAAAGTACAGAGCCGCCGGAGACGCCGTATGATTACACTCTGCCTGTGCCGGCTGGCGAACCTGTGGACGATTCTTATTTTGATGACGCCGTATTTATCGGCAATTCACGTACGCAGGGCTTTATGATGTACAGCGGTCTTTCCAACGCTACCTTTTATGCAGCGCAGGGCCTGATGATCAGCAACGTATCAACGGATCGCCTGATCAATCAGAACGGCGAGAAGGTGACGGTGACTGATGCCCTGAGAAACGACCCTTCCTTTAAAAAGGTTTATCTTATGTTCGGAATCAACGAGCTGGGATGGACCAATACGGAATCGTTTGCAAAAAAAATACGGGGATCTGGTGGATATCATACGGGGGATCAACCCGGATGCGGTGATTTATGTACAGTCTATTTACCCGGTGTCCAAGGCCAAGTCCGATTCGGACCAAATTTATAATATGACACGCATCAATACCTTTAACGACTTGATTCGCCGGATGGCAGCGGAAAAGGAAGTATATTATGTGAACATTTCGGAGGTACTCTCTGATGCAAACGGATACCTTCCGGCTGAGGCCGCGCTCGACGGCGTGCATTTGAAGAAGTCTTATTGTGAAATTTGGCTTTCCTATTTGAAAAATCATACGGCGCCGTGATTTTCTCATAAACTGAAAAGCGTAAACTGTCAGAGAGAAACAGTACGCGGGTCTTTTAATTAGACGGGTAAATTAGGAAATATACAGAAAACGGATATATCTAAACATAATATAGAAAGGGCAAATAATGGAAAGAACAGAGAAGTACACACGGGATGCAGCAAATCAATGCCGGCATACGGCCGGGGTTTATCGAGCGGTGCTCGCAGTCGTACTGATGCTGATGACCAGCATCAGTATAGGGGCGTGTGCAAAGGATAAGGATCCCCTTTCCCTGGATGAAATTGCGGAGGGCGTACTCGAAAAGGTCACTTTCGAGGATGAGCTTGCCGCAGTCGATGTTGCTATGGCTCCGTCTCTGTATGCTGTCGGTGATTTTGAGTCGGCACGTATTTATAGAGGGAGCGGCGCTACGGCGGAGGAATTCGCTATATTTGAGGCAAAGGATAATGCAGATGCTGAGAAGATCAACGAGGCGCTGCTTGCGCATATTGAGTCACAGCGAACCCTGTATGCGGGATACATGCCTAAAGAGGTTAACAGACTAGACAAAGCGATCTTGCTCCGGTCGGACAGATATGTGGTTTTGTGTGTAACAGACGATGAAAATGCAGAAGGCACGATAAAATCCCTATTGTCATGAGCCAGTATTTTTATGACTGTCCAAGTACGGTGGGCTTCTGTCAGCATTTTACAGCGATCAGGATATTCTTTCAAACGAAAGCTTGCTATGCTTTCAAAAATTCAAAAGGCATTGACGTTTATGCAGCATCCCATAAGGAAGTAAAAGATATTGCGGTAGGAACCGGCGTGACCTGACACGCCGGTTCCGATTCGTTTAGGGAGTCTCTTTCAATCTTCCAAGGGATGCGAA